>NZ_BSND01000003.1:651008-976512 GCF_030159795.1 Methylophaga thalassica
CCTTTATCTAATGCCGGTCCCAGACAAGGCCGTTATGCTGGATTTTTGCCTGCTGTTTTACTATATATCATTTACAGCAATTTACTCGGTGTAAATCAGGCGTGGATTGAAAAAGGCAGTATTAGCGTAGGTGTTGGCATGATATGGGTACATCTGTTAATGACCACGATCATGCTATTTCTGATGAATAGACAAAAAATTCAGCGATTATTATCGCAACAAAAACAAAGACGCCTGCAATAATGAAAATTCTTTCCAGATATATCGCTTCCCATATACTCTCCAGCACGTTTATCGTGTTGTTGGTGCTTCTCGGGCTCTATACCTTTATGGACTTTGTCGCTGAGCTTGATGATCTCGGTAAAGGTCAATATCAGCTACTTGATATTATGACTTATCTTGCTCTAACCATGCCGAAACGTATATACGAACTACTGCCTGTCGTTGCTTTATTAGGCAGTGTTATTGGCTTAGGTAACCTGGCTAGTCAGAGTGAGCTTGTAGCCATGCGTGCGGCAGGTATATCGATAAAAGATATTAACAAGTCAGTGATGGTAGTTGCTGCAA
The DNA here is from genome assembly GCF_030159795.1 of Methylophaga thalassica. NCBI lineage: Bacteria > Pseudomonadati > Pseudomonadota > Gammaproteobacteria > Thiotrichales > Piscirickettsiaceae > Methylophaga > Methylophaga thalassica. The sequence goes on from NZ_BSND01000003.1 coordinate 651,576, forward strand.
TTTTGGTATTGCTGGCGATTGTAGTGGGTGAGGTGATTAGACCGCTCACCGAAGAGCATGCCAGAGAATTGCAGTCAGTAGCACAAACCGGAACGGTAGGCACACGATCTGAATATGGGTTCTGGACGCGAGACGGTAACCATTTTAACCATATCGAACGAATCAATAGCGATGGCACATTTACCAATATAGCCATTTACGAATTCGATGGTGCGAATCGCTTACGCGCGCTCACTAAAGCAAGCAGTGCCAAATATGAGGACGATAGCTGGATATTAAACGATGTTGTGCAAAGCACTATTGATGAGCATGGTGTTAAAGTCAATTCAACAACACATGCCCGCTGGAAATCACAATTAAATCCAGGCATGTTAAACGTGGTTGTTGTGCCACCAGAATTTCTGGCCGTCTGGAATTTGCTGGATTATATTTCTTTCCTGAGAACCAATCATCAATCTGTCGCTCAATACGAGCTGGCGTTCTGGAGCAAGGTGATGATGCCGTTAAGTACAGCGGTGATGGTGCTGTTGGCCGTGCCGTTTATTTTTGGGCCATTGCGTTCGACGCCTATCGGCGGCAGGATTCTGGCTGGGGTATTGATCGGTTTAGGTTTTTACCTGTTTAACCAAAGTTTTCAACATATTGGATTAGTATTTGGAATACTGCCATGGTTGGCGGCTTCATTGCCTACGATATTGTTTGCAGGCTTGGCGTGGTGGATGAATAAGAGAGTGAAATAACACTGAGATGAATTTAGATATTGCCGGATATATCCGCTCTGACTGAGCAGATAAAGATGGCGTCCCCTAGGGGGTTCGAACCCCTGTTACCGCCGTGAAAGGGCGGTGTCCTAGGCCTCTAGACGAAGGGGACCCAGTAACTTTACATTTTTTCTACTACTTAAAATAAAAACGGGTTTTAACAAACCCGTTTTCATGTTGGCGTCCCCTAGGGGGTTCGAACCCCTGTTACCGCCGTGAAAGGGCGGTGTCCTAGGCCTCTAGACGAAGGGGACCTAAAACTTTTTCTTTCGGTTTTTGGTGGAGCTAGGCGGGATCGAACCGCCGACCTCTTGCATGCCATGCAAGCGCTCTCCCAGCTGAGCTATAGCCCCGAAAGGAAGCGCATATCATAGGGACTGAGTTTCATACTGTCAACATTTCATCACAAATTAATTTCAATCACAGCAGCACATGAACGGAATCTCACTCATCGCCAGTACATAGTAACAGATAAGCAATTAGACTAAGTACTTGAGCCTATTTAGATAAACTGATTTTTAGTTTAATGCTGAGCCTCTTCAATTTGCTGATTCATCATTAATATGCGATAAATTGTGAGTTATTTATCATTAGGTCAGGATGTCGATCATGGCTAGAGCTGCAGCTTGAGGATGAACATGCGCAAAAAGAAGCTATTATCAACCTTGTTACTATCCTTATCAGCTGGTGTCGCATCTGCGCAACAAGAGCAAGGGTTAACTTGTCACTTCGGTTACGAAGATCAGTTTTTACCTATCCCCACAGAAACAAAATCCGAGAATGAGTCCCCGGTAGATGTAAAAGCAAACAAAGTGCAGCTATTACAAAACGGCACATCTGTTTTTTCCGGTAATGTTGATATTTTGCGTGATAATCAATTACTCAGTGCTGACAGAGCGACCTATAACCGTAACAGTGGTGATGTCAGAGCCAGCGGTAATGTGAGCGTACGTGACAGCGAAATGGTGATTGAGTCTGAGCAGGCGGAGTGGTCGGTCGCAAATGACCAGGGTCAAATGCTGAATGCGCAGTATCATACTCGTCAGATGCATGCGCGTGGTGAGGCGACTCATATTTTAAGGCAGGGTCAGCAAACGACGGATCTTGACGATGCAACCTACACAACCTGTCCAGAAGGAAGCGACGCCTGGCAGCTCAAAGCAGATAAAGTGCATTTAGATCATGAAACGGCTGTTGGTGAAGCAAAAAATGTGGTGATTAGAATGGGTGGCTGGCCCGTTTTCTATACGCCATATATCAATTTTCCATTAGACGACAAACGTAAATCAGGTTTCTTAATACCGTCTGTAGGTAACAGTGATAAAACCGGGTTTGATGTATTAACCCCATACTACTGGAATATAGCACCTAATCTGGATGCCACCTTAACGCCTCGTTATATGTCAGACCGTGGGTTAATGCTCGGCGGACAATTCAGATATTTGTTTGAATCAGGAGAAGGTGAAGTTGAAGCAACTTATCTGAACTCGGATGATTTAAAAAGTAATGGTGAAGATTTTAATCCTCATTATCAGGAAGCTAGAAAGTTATTTTCATGGCAGCATGAAAGTTATTTCGATAACCGCTGGCGTGCTTTAGTTGATTATAACTACGTCTCCGATGATGAATATTTTGAAGATTTTGGTTCGGGCTTGAGTCTGTCTAGCCGGACTTATTTGAATAGAAATGTCGAAACTGGTTATAGCGGTGATGTGTGGAATTTTACTGCGAGAGCCCAAGGCTACCAAACTCTGGGTGATGTCGAAGAACAATACAAACGCTTACCTCAGTTATTACTAAAAGGTTATCTACCTGATCAGGCATTAGGATTGACCTATGAGTTAGATAGTGAATATGTTGAATTCGATCACAATGAGAAAGTCGATGGCCAGCGTATCAATATTGAACCGGCAATCAGTATGCCTATGGGAACAGCCGCATTTTTTGTTACGCCTCGATTAGCCATTAATCATACGCAGTACAGTCTTAAAAATGATAAAACAAATGCTTATGATGATAGTGCCATAAGAACTTTACCTATAGCGAGTTTAGATAGCGGACTATTTTTTGACAGACAAATGACCGCATGGGGTGATAATTATATTCAGACGCTGGAACCACGTGCGTTTTATCTTTATGTTCCCGAACGTGATCAATCAGATATTCCAGACTTCGATACGAGCCTGACAACATTTAATTCCCTAAGATTATTTTCCCATAATCGATTTATTGGTCGGGATCGAATTGGTGATGCTAATCAGCTAACCCTGGCAGTAACAACACGGATTATTGACGAGGAGTCAGGTAAAGAAAATCTTAAGCTAACCGTTGGTCAAATTCGTTATTTTACTGATCAACGTGTCACATTAGACGGTACCATTGCAGAACGTGACTCTACTTCTGACATGGTGGCAGAAGCGGTCGCTTATATTGGTGATGAGTGGTCATTGAATAGTGAGTTTCAATGGGATCCCAGTGGTTTGAAATCTAATATGTCTTCAGTGGGATTACGTTATAAAAATGATAATGGCGGTATTTTCAATATTTCACATCGTTATCGTCGTGATGATCCAACACCGAATAATGGGATAGAGGAATCATTAGAGCAGATAGATGTGTCTACTCAAATTCCCATTTCTGAACGCTGGAAATTCTTTGGTCGTTGGTATCATGCAATTGATCAAGGTACAACGCTGGAAAAAATTGCTGGCCTACAATATGACAGTTGTTGCTGGGCAACACGTTTAGTTATGCGTGATTACGTCAATGATGTTTCCGATCAAGAACGGAATACAGCCATTTATCTGCAAATTGAATTAAAAGGCCTGGGAAGCTTCGGCCAGAAATCTAATAGTTTATTAGAACGCAGTATTCGTGGGTTTGAGGCAGAGTGAACTTGAGATGTGCTAGATAGTCCATTGCGTTTAGATGCCTCGAACAGAAACGAAGTTAAAACATAAATTTGGAGTAATAGAATTTAATGATTAAGTATCTGATTGTCGGTTTGTTACTGGCAACCAATGTATGGGCGCAGTCTTTAGATAAGATTGTTGCAGTTGTAAACGACGAAGTCATTCTTGAGAGTGATTTACAGGATATGGAGCAAACAATTCGTCAGCAAATCCGTCAGAGAGATGCTGCTATGCCTCCAAGTGACATATTGCGTAAACAAGTACTGGAAAGATTGATTATGCAACGTCTGCAAATTCAGGATGCAGATAAAGTAGGTATCCGTGTTGGTGATGATGCACTTAATGCTGCTCTGAAACAGATTGCTGATAAAAACCAATTGACTTTGAGGCAGTTCAGAGATGTTTTAGAGAAAGATGGTTATGACTTTAGCCAATTTCGTGAAACGATTCGCGATGAAATGATTATCGCTCGTTTACGTAAAAGTCAGGTTGAAGACCGAGTTGTGGTATCAGATCGAGAAGTCGACAATTTTCTAGCTACTCAAAAAATTCAAGACGGTGGACAAGTCGAGTACGATCTACAACATATTCTTATTAGTCTTCCTGAAGCGGCATCTCCTGAGGAAGTGCAAGCAGCACAAGAAAAGCTGGAAAAAGTTCAGGCTTTATTGAAAGAGGGGGGCGATTTTTCTCAAGTTGCTGCCGGATATTCTGATGGTCAAAATGCGCTTGAAGGCGGCGAGTTAGGCTGGCGTAAACAAGGTGAGCTGCCATCACTGTTCGCTGATGTTGTACCAACACTTGCAGTAGGTGAGGTCAGTCAACCATTACGCAGCGGCAGTGGCTTTCACTTAGTCAGAGTCAAAGATAAAAAAAGTGAAGATGTTCACTTGGTCAAGCAAACATTAGCTAGTCATATTTTGATAAAAAACAATGAGCTAACCACTGATGAAGAAGCACAACAACGTCTTGAAAAGCTGAGAGAGCGCATTGTTAATGGTGAAGACTTTGCCGAGTTAGCAAGAGCTAATTCAGATGATACGGGCTCAGCGATTGACGGTGGAAGTTTAGGTTGGGTTAGCCCGGGTGTGATGGTGCCTGAGTTTGAAGAAAAGATGAATTCGCTAGCTGTGGGTGAAATGAGCGATGTGTTTAAGAGTCGTTTTGGTTGGCATTTGATTAAAGTTTTTGACCGTCGTGAAGAAAACATGGCGGAAGAATACCAACGAAGCAAAGCGCGTGAACAAATTCGCCAGCGTAAAATTGATGAAGAAATGGAAACATGGCTACGTTCGATGCGTGATGAGGCCTATGTTGAGTACCGTAATCCTTGAGTGAAATAAAACGAATTGCAATAACCCCAGGCGAACCGGCTGGAATTGGCCCTGATTTGGTACTGACTCTAGCGCAGCAAAAGCATCAGGCTCAAATCATTGCACTTGCTGATCCAGTATTACTCGCTGAACGAGCTGATCTACTTGGTCTATCAATTAAAATGATCGAAGTCGATTTGTCAGCGCCGCCTAAAATTGCTGAATCTGGTGAGCTTTACGTTATGCCTCATCACTTAAAAGTGCCGGTTAAAGCAGGGCAATTAGATAAGCTCAATAGTCGCTATGTGCTGGAAACACTGCAATCAGCCTTGGAAGGCTGTTTATCTCATGAATTTGATGCTGTGGTAACGGCGCCTGTACATAAAGGCATTATCAACGATGCTGGTGCAGCATTTACAGGGCACACTGAGTTTTTTGCTGATGGGGCTGGTGTCAAGAAAGTGGTGATGATGTTGGCAACAGAGTCGTTAAAAGTGGCACTGGCAACGACACACTTGCCTTTACGGGAGGTCGCCGACGCAATTAATCGTGATGAACTGAGTCAAGTCATTGAGATTATTAACCAGTCGATGCGACAACACTTTGACTTAGTCAATCCAAGAATAGCCGTATGTGGTTTAAATCCTCATGCGGGTGAGGATGGTCATCTTGGACGTGAAGAGGTGGATATTATCCAGCCCGTGATTGATGCCTATATTAAAGCAGGCTATGCCGTCTCAGGTGCCTGGCCGGCTGATACAATATTTAATCAGGATAAGTTACTGAACTATGATGTTGTATTAGCGATGTTTCATGATCAAGGATTGCCGGTTTTGAAACATCATGGTTTTGGTAAGGCCGTTAATGTCACCTTGGGTTTACCCTTTATTAGAACATCAGTTGATCACGGGACAGCGCTTGATTTAGCTGCAAGCGGTCAGGCTAATCCAAGCAGTTTATATGCTGCTTTATCGATGGCCATTGCGATGGCTAACACACATTGAGTAAATCATGACCCAATCTTCTTTCCCCCGAGCAAGAAAGCGCTTTGGACAAAACTTTCTACATGATCAGTCAGTTATTAATTCAATTGTTGAAGCGATAAGTCCGGAAGCTGGTCAGCATCTTGTTGAAATCGGTCCTGGGCGAGGTGCTTTAACAGAGCCACTATTACAGCGTTGTACGCAGCTTGACGTGATTGAACTTGATAGAGATCTGGTGCCACTGTTAAGAAGCCAGTTTTCCAACTATGAGCAGCTTAATATTCATGAAGCAGACGCGTTGCGGTATGACTATTATCAACTTGTCAGTAACCACCAACCGTTGAGAATAATAGGTAATCTGCCCTACAACATTACAACGCCATTACTATTCCATTTGCTTGATTATTCTCAACACATCACGGATATGTGTTTTATGCTGCAAAAAGAGGTTGTTGAGCGCATCTGTGCGCAGCCTGGAACAAAGCAGTACGGTCGGTTGAGTATCATGATTCAGCATCAGTGTGAGACGGATATGTTATTTGTTGTTCCTCCTGAAGCGTTTGAACCGGCACCTAAAGTTGAATCTGCCATCATTTATTTACAGCCTCGTAAACAACGCCTAGGTGGTGATGTCGACATGGCAACATTGAGTCATATTGTCACTCAAGCATTCAGTCAACGCCGAAAAACCATTGCTAACACATTGAAAAAATTGATTTCTATCGATATGTTTCAGGCCGCTGATATTGATCCAACACAACGTCCTGAAACAATTACGGTTGAAGCTTTTGTCAGATTGACTCGTTGTTATCTTGCTGCATCTGCTTAATCTCAATAATCATGCCAGATGTTCTAAATTGGTTTTAACTGGATGGCTTATTCACTCAAGCTAGATAAAATCTTGCTAACAACACAAATGAACTGTCTTGACACGCCGATTTTGCTGTAGTTAGATACTCAGAACCAATGGGACTCATAAGCATAACTTAACGTCGCTATTGGGACTTGGACGACATAAATAAATAATGATATGAGGAATTAAGCTGTGAATAAATCTGAACTCATCGATGCAGTTGCTGCAGCTGCGGACATTTCAAAAGCAAAAGCTGCACAAGCTGTTGATGGCATGACATCTGCCGTAACTAAAGCTCTAAGCAGTGGCGATCAAGTCACTTTAGTTGGCTTCGGTACATTCTCTGTTCGTGAGCGTGCAGCACGTACTGGTCGTAACCCTCGTACTGGTGAAGAAATCAAAATTGCCGCTGCAAAAATTCCTGCATTTAAAGCTGGCAAAGCATTAAAAGATGCTGTAAACTAGTTTTTTTTCTTGGGGTGCTTAGCTCAGCTGGGAGAGCATCGCCCTTACAAGGCGAGGGTCGGGGGTTCGAACCCCTCAGCACCCACCAAGAATATACGGAGCGGTAGTTCAGTTGGTTAGAATACCGGCCTGTCACGCCGGGGGTCGCGGGTTCGAGTCCCGTCCGCTCCGCCAAAAAAGAGGAAAGGCGCATCTTATGCGCCTTTTTTTTTGCCTATTGTATTAGAATAGCCGTTTTTAACAACATTTCGGGAAGGTTCTCTTCATATGTTGCATTTCATACGTAATCACGCCCAGGGATGGATTGCCTGGTTCATCGTTGGTTTAATTAGTATTCCATTTGCTCTGTGGGGCATTAACTCATATTTGTCTGGCGCCTCGACGGTTGTTGTGGCAGAAGTGAATGGCTCACCCATCACCCAAACAGAACTACAAACGTCGTTACAGCAGTATCGTGATCGTATGCGTAGCATGATGGGGGATCAATTTGATCCAGCGATGTTTGATAACGCTAGTGTAAAAAAAGACGTATTAGACGGGCTTATTGACCAACGTTTATTACGAGATGCAAATCAAACCTTAAAACAACGTATCAGCGATGCTGCGGTATCTCAGTTCATCCGTTCTACTCCCGCTTTCCAACGTGATGGTAAGTTCGATTCCGATTATTACGGGATGGTGCTGGCGCGGGTAGGCTATACCCCTGCTCAGTATGAAGCGCAGCTAAGAGCAGATTTATTATCTCAAGAGCTCACCACCAATATTCAGAATTCATCAATTGCCAGTGTTAAATTACTGAATGAAGCATTGAGATTAGAAAGACAGCAACGTGAGATTGCTTACGGTATTGTGCCCATCCAACAATTTGTTGAAGAAGTGAATGTGGATGATGCAGAAATTCGACAATATTATGACGATAATCTAGCCGCATACACAGCGCCTGAACAAGTCAAACTCAACTATATTGAATTATCTGTTGATGAGTTAGCAAAAGATATTCAAATCAATGAAGATGATTTGAAAAAATTCTATGCAGATAATCAAAATCAGTTTGTTGGCCCTGAGCAACGCCGTGCAAGTCATATCTTAGTTGAAGGTGATGACGAGAGCGCATTAGAAAAAATTAAAGCTATCCAAACCCGTATCAATGAGGGGGAAGACTTTGCTGAATTAGCTAAAGATGCCTCGCAAGATACCGGATCGGCCAGTAATGGTGGCGATCTTGGATTCTTTGGCAGAGATGTTATGGACCCGGCGTTTGAAGAAGCGGCATTTGCATTAGAAAACGTTGGCGATGTCAGTGAGCCCATTAAGACTGAGTTTGGTTATCATTTAATTAAACTTACTGGGATTCAAAAACCTGAAGGTAAAAGCTTTGCTCAGGCGCGGGACGAGGTTGAAAATTTATATCGCCGTCAGCAAGCTGAATCTGTTTTTTATGATGAAGCAGAACAGTTAGCCAATCTAAGTTTCGAAAATCCGGATAGCCTTGATGTGACAGCAGAAGCTCTGGGTCTTGAAATTAAAACTACGCCAAGTTTTACCCGTACAGGCACTGAAGAGGGTATTACCAGTAATAAGAAGGTAATTGATGCGGCATTCAGTGAAGATGTATTGAAAAATGATCTGAATAGTGCAGTGATTGAATTGTCAGATAATGATTTGCTGGTCATTCATAAGAACAAGCATATTCCGGAGACGGTTTTACCTTTTGAGTCTGTGTCTCCTGCTATCAAACAGCAGTTGATTTTTGATAAAGCCAGAAAACTAGCCCAGGATGAGGGTGAGTCAATCTTGGAAAAAGTGAAATCTGGTGAAGCTCCAGACTCTTTACTGACAAATTGGCAAGCGCCTGAGTTTTATGGACGCGATGCTGAACAAGTGAGTGGTCAGATTCTTCAGAGAGCATTTACCATGGCTAAACCATTATCATCAGCTAACTATGAAGGATTTTCTGCTGATAATGGTAATTATGTGGTTATTAAATTAACTTCAGTCAGAAACGGTAATATTGATGATGTGAATGAAGAGCAGAGAAAAGCACTTCAACAACAGCTTACAGGTATTTATGCGGCCGCTGAAGTTGAAGCTTTCATCGCTCAATTACGTCATGATGCTGAAATAGATATTCATCAAGATGCATTAAAATAAACAATCTTCATGAGCAGAAAAAAGGCGCGCCATGCGCCTTTTTTTATGTCAGTCGATCAACAATTGCACTGCCTACGCTATCGCTCCATACATTGATTGATGTCCTGAATCTGTCGAGAAACCAATCTACTGAAAGCAGCAATGCAATACCATCTAGTGGTAAGCCCACAGCGCTTAAAACAATCACCATCGTCACTAGACCTGCCTCTGGAATGCCAGCGGCACCAATAGCAGCTAAGGTAGCCGTAATAAAAACAATAGCTTGTTGGGTCAAGCTAAGGTCAATGCCATAAGCCTGGGCAATAAACATAACAGCCGCCGCTTCATAAAGTGCAGTACCGTCCATATTAATTGTTGCCCCTAGTGGCAGAACAAACTTACTGGTTTTATGGCTAATACCATTCTCTCTGACGCATTCCATCGACAATGGTAGGGTTGCAGAAGAACTCGCTGTACCAAATGCCGTTACCAAGGCTCGGCCCATTCCAAGCAGATAGCTTATGCCACGGCGTGTCATTAATAGCAGAATGATAAATAACAATATGCCGTGTGCAAGAAGTCCCGTCAGTACAGTCACTACATGCCAGCCAACCGCTTTCATTTCACTTAAAAAATGTTCACCACCTCCAGCATTACCCAGCCTAGCAGCAATTAAAGCAAATATGCCTAGTGGAGCGAGATGCATTACCCAGATAACGAGTTTCATCATGGCTTCATTGATGCCATCAAACAGCTGAAAGACCGGTCTGCCTGTTTCACCTAACGTACTTAAGGCCATAGAAAACAAAATGGCAAAGACAATCAAAGGAAGGAGTTGTGTTTCTGCTGCTGAAGCAATCAGATTAGGTGAGACCAAGGATAAGATGATATCACTGGCACCGGTGTCCTGTTTCTCCAGAATATATTCAGGCACCTCTGACTGACTCCATTGCATACCTGCACCTGGTTGAATCCAATTCACAACGACCAGACCGATAAAAACGGCGACAGCGGTTGATAAGCTGTAATAAAGTAAGGTCAGTCCACCCAGCCTGCCGAGCTTTTTCAGATTCCCTAATGACCCGATACCACTGACAATGGATGCAATAACCAATGGAATGATGGTCATTTTCAATGCATTGAGAAACAGTGTTCCAAGCCAACTTATCTGTGTGGCTGTGTCAGGTTTATACCACCCTAAGAAAACACCACTCACTGCGCCAAGGACAATGAAGGCCAATAAAATCATGGCATGTTTATGAGACATATGGCCTCCAAATAGGGATCAAAAAAAAGGGCATTAATGAATGCCCTTATGAGTTCTAGCAATACAATGGAATTACTTATCACCAATACCGACAATATTGTAGCCAGCGTCAACATAGGTAATTTCCCCCGTCACACCTGAAGCTAAATCAGAGCAGAGAAAAGCAGCTACATTACCGACTTCTTCAATCGTTACATTTCTTCTAAGTGGTGAGTTTCTCTCACCGTAGGCGAGCATTTTTCCAAAATCACCAATACCAGCAGCAGCCAGTGTTTTGATTGGGCCAGCGGACACTGCATTGACACGGATACCTTGTTCACCCATTGAGTATGCCATGTAACGAACAGTGGCTTCTAAAGCCGCTTTAGCTACGCCCATGACATTGTAGTTATCAATGGCTTTTTCTGCACCCAGATAGCTTAATGTTAATAATGAGCCATTGCGACCTGCCATCATGTCTTTGCCTGCTTTAGCTAATGCAGCAAAACTATAGGCACTAATATCGTTCGCCATAGCGAAACCTTCACGTGTAACGCTATCAACGAACCCACCCTGTAGCTGCTCACGTGGGGCAAAGGCAACAGAATGAACAATCGTATCTAGGCCATCCCAATGCTCAGATAACGACTTGAATACACCATTAATTTCATCATCACTGCTCACATCACAAGGAAAGACCAGTGCAGGATCGGCGCCACACTCTTCAGCGATTTTTTCAACGCGTGATTTTAATTTCTCATTTTGATAAGTGAAAGCCAATTCAGCACCTTCTCGTGCCATAGCATGAGCAATACCAGATGCAATAGAGCGGGGGCTGGCTACGCCCACGATTAACGCACGTTTGCCTTGCAGAAAACCCATGTGTCTCTCCTAAACTACATATAAAGCGGGATAACTTACCTGATTTTGGGGATGACGGAAAGGGCAAGCATGCAGTAATCTTCTACTGGTATGATGCAGACACTATCTAATGTTCCGCAATGAGGTTGTATGAGATTGATATATTGCTTGCTCGCTATCGTGCTGTTTTTCACAACAGCCTGTGATAAGGGGGCGATAAATTCACCTTATCCTGAAGCGTCCAGCGATGAAGAGATCCTATACGCTGCTTTTTCTCTACGACCCAAACACTTGGATCCTGCCAGATCCTACAGCGCAAACGAGGTCATCATTACTGGCCAGGTTTACGAACCGCCATATCAATACCACTACCTGAAAAGACCTTATCAACTAGAGCCCCTGGCAGCTGAATCAATGCCTGATGTAGTCTACCTGGACAAGGATAATCATCCTGTTAAGGAGACTGATGATGATATTGCATACTCAATTTATACGATTCCCATCAAACAGAATATTTATTACCAGCCACACCCTGCATTTGCCAGAGATGAAAACGGTGTCTGGCTGTACCATAACTTAACCGATGAAGAACTCTCTGATATAGAAGATTTAGCAGATTTTGAGCAAACAGATACCCGTAAACTGGTGGCAGATGATTTTGTATATCAGATAAAGAGATTGGCTCATCCCGAAATTCACTCACCGATACTTGGTGTGATGTCAGAGCATATTGTTGGACTAAAAGACTATGCTCAGAAGTTAAGAGATCTTCGTAAAAAAGGCGACGTAGTCGATCTTCGTCAGCATGACATCAGTGGCGTCAACATCGTTGATAACTACCATTATCAAATCAAGGTCTATGGCAAATATCCACAACTCGATTATTGGTTAGCCATGCCTTTTTTTGCCCCAATCCCTTGGGAAGCAGAACAGTTTTACTCACAACCAGGCTTGATAAATAAGAACATAACCCTTGATTGGTACCCAGTCGGAACGGGTCCTTTTTATATGACTGAAAATGATCCAAACCGACGCATGGTACTGACTAAAAACCCTCATTTTCATGGCGAGCGTTATCCAACAGAAGGGGAGGAAACGGATCGGCAAAATGGTCTGCTGAACGATGCAGGAAAATCGCTGCCTTTAACAGACAAAATTGTGTTTACCCTTGAAAAAGAAAGTACCTCTTATTGGGGGAAATTTATGCAAGGCTATTACGATGTAAGTGGCATTAGTTCAGACAGTTTCGAGCAAGCCGTGAATGTGTCAGCATCAGGTGAGTTTGGTTTAAGTGATGTCATGAAAGAGAAAGGAATAAAGCTTGAAACAGCCATTGCGGCGACAAGTTTCTATACTGGATTTAATATGCTGGACCCCGTTGTCGGTGGCTACACAGAGCGAGCAAGGAAACTTCGGCAAGCTATTTCAATCGCTATTGATCAAGAGGAATATATTTCTATCTTTGCGAATGGGCGAGGCATCCCCGCCCAAGGGCCCATTCCTCCCGGTATTTTTGGTTACAGTGAGGGAAAATCAGGTATTAACACACACATATACAAATGGGAGAAGGGACAAGCTGTTCGTAAATCGCTTGACGCTGCTAAGCAACTTTTAGCAGAAGCGGGTTACCCCAATGGCAGGAACGAGAAAACTGGCGAGCCGCTCGTTATTTACCTGGATACCACGGCGAGTGGGCCTGATAGTAAAGCCGATTTAGATTGGATACGTAAGCAATTCAAAAAACTCAAAATACAACTCGTCATCAGAAGCAGTGACTACAATCGTTTTCAAGATAAAATTCGTCGTGGACGAACCCAGTTATTCCAATGGGGCTGGAACGCAGATTATCCTGATCCGGAGAATTTCTTATTTTTACTTTATGGACCCAATGGCCGAGCAGAATTTGGTGGTGAAAATACCGCCAATTATCACAACAAAGAGTTTGATATGCTTTTTGAGCAGATGCGAACGATGTCGAACAGTCCCGAGCGCCGATCTATCATAAACCGTATGGTTGAGATTGCTAGAAAAGACGCGCCATGGATCTGGGGCTTTCATCCAAAACAGTTTTCGCTTTATCATCAATGGAATCATAATGTTAAGCCTAACTTAATGGCGAATAACACATTGAAATATCGCCGTATTGATGCGTCATTACGTGAAAAACTTCAGTCTGAGTGGAATCAGCCGATACTCTGGCCATTAGGCGTCGTACTTATTGTCATTATGCTGATGGTTCTGCCTGCGTTTTTAATTTACAGAGCTAAGAAGCATAAAAAGCATCGTTTTCCTTCGTCATAGAGGAGATTTTTACTATGCGATTAGGTAGAATGCACTGCCAGTGCTACGGCATTTCATTGATGAGTTTCTAGTCTTAGGGAGTAATTGAGTGGATTTAGCTACACTGCTAGGTTTTATTGCGGCTTGGAGTCTGATTATTGCAACGATTGCTCTTGGTGCAGCAGCCGGTGTATTCATCAACATGCCTTCATTAGCGATTGTCATAGGCGGCACCTTTGCGGTGGTATTGATGCGCTTCACTCTAGGACAATTTCTTGGCTCGTTTAAGACAGCAATGAAAGCGTTCTTATACAAATCAGAGTCACCTCAAGAAATCATTCAATCTGTTGTTGAACTAGCCACCATTGCAAGAAAAGAGGGCTTACTTGCTCTGGAAAGACAGGAGGTGGCTAATCCCGTTTTGGCAAAAGGTATACGCATGCTGGTTGATGGACATGAACCAGCGGTAGTCAAAAAAGCACTGGTTACGGAAATGAATGAAACCGTTAACCGTCACTCTATAGGCCAGCAAATCTTCAAAACGATGGGGGATGCTGGTCCAGCTATGGGAATGATTGGTACATTAGTCGGTTTGGTACAAATGTTGTCAAATATGTCCGATCCGAAATCCATTGGCCCTGCCATGGCTGTGGCATTATTAACCACACTCTATGGTGCAATGTTAGCCAATATGTTCGCTCTGCCTGTGTCTGATAAGCTCGCTTTACGTAGCAGTGAAGAGTTGATGAATAAGAGTATTATCATTGAGAGTGTAATGGGGATTCAGGAAGGTCAAAACCCGAAAGTATTAGGTGAGCTGTTACAAAACTTCTTACCAGCGTCTAAGCGTGATACTGACGAACCAGCTGCCTAGTTGGTCTCGGTTACATAGAAATGAATGAAGATAGCCCAAGACCTAAAAAGCAAGACGAAGGCTTACCCGCCTACATGGGCACATTCGCAGACTTAATGTCATTGCTGATGTGCTTTTTTGTTTTGTTATTATCCTTTGCTGAAATGGATGCCTTGAAATACAAGATGGTGGTGAAATCGCTTGATAATGCATTTGGCGTTCAGCGAGAAGTCATCGCTGATGCTGTGCCCGTTGGTACCAGTATTATTGCTCAAGAGTATAGTCCAGGTGAGCCTAAACCGACGCCGCTTAAGGTAGTCAGACAAGAAACCATCGATGATACCCGTGAAAAAATCAAGGTAACAATGGATGAAGAAGAGGTCGCGCGACAACAGGCACAGGAAATAGCCGAAGAAACCCAGAAATTTCGTGAAGCATTAGATGAAGAAATTAAAGAAGGTTTAATTGAAGTAGAAAGTCAGTTCAGTCGGATTGTGATCCGAATTCGAGAAAATGGTTCATTTCCATCTGGTGATGCGAGATTGAACCCTGGCTTTAAACCTATTCTTAGAAAGATACACGACGTTTTAGTGGGTACGGGAGGTCAAATTGCTGTCGCTGGCCACACGGATGATGTACCGATTAATACGCCAAGATATCGATCAAATTGGGAACTATCTACCTCAAGAGCCACCTCTGTAGTACATGAATTGTTAGAACCTGGGGATATGAAACCAGAACGTTTTGTTTTAGAAGGCTATGCGGATACAAAACCATTGGTGCCTAATAATTCACCTGAGAACCGTGCAATTAACAGACGTGTTGAGATTATTGTGCTGAAATCGCCGGTTGAAGAAAGTTTAACCCGATCAATTGACGAGCTGATCAATGAGCATGATGCTGTTGATGGTTCAGTGTCTACTATTATCGAACGATGAGGGAAGAAGAATGAGAAAAGTGCATATTTGGGTGTCGACACTCAGTATACTCCTGGCAAGCTCGGTAGCTTCTGCAACACAATGGCAGATAAACAACAACGAGTCTCAAGTGAATTTTATTTCAACAAAAAAGGTGAACATTGCTGAGGTTCATCAGTTTGACAAAATTGCTGGTAACTTAGCTGAAACAGGTGAGTTTTCTCTTGCCATTGATTTGGCATCGGTAAATACAGGCATAGAAATTCGCGACAGTCGCATGAAAGAGTTTCTTTTCAATGTCGCTGACTTCCCTAAAGCGACGATTACGGCTCAGCTGTCACCAGAACAAATAGCACAGATTACCGTTGGGCAGACAAAACCATTATCTATTGATGGCTTTTTTGAACTGCATGGGCAAAAACAAGAGATGACATTTGATGTGCTTGTGACCAAAGTAACCGAAAATGAGTTGCTAGTGGTCTCTTCTCATCCTGTTATTTTGAGTGTTGATGATTATAAGTTGGCACAGGGTGTAGAAAAATTACGTGAGCTGGCTGGATTACCAAACATAAGCCATGCTGTGCCGGTAAGTTTTTATTTAACGTTAAACGCGACGAACTAAGAGGTATTCCTCGCAATGCAAAAATTTTCAGTTGAGACTGGCATCGTTATTCCATTGGATCGCCCCAATGTCGATACCGATGCCATTATCCCCAAACAGTTTTTGAAGTCTATCAAGCGCACTGGCTTTGGTCCGAACTTGTTTGATGAGTGGCGTTATCTTGACCATGGTGAACCAGGACAAGATAACAGTGGACGGCCTTTAAACCCTGATTTTGAGCTTAACCAACCACGCTATAAAAACGGGACTATCCTGCTAGCGCGTGAGAACTTTGGTTGTGGTTCAAGTCGTGAACATGCTGTCTGGGCACTGGATGATTTTGGCATTCGCGTTATTATTGCCCCCAGCTTCGCAGATATCTTTTTCAGCAACACTAGTAAAAATGGTATTTTGGCTATCACTCTGGAAGAGTCGCTAATTGACAAACTGTTTGAGCAAGTAGAGGCGATGCCTGGCTACCAGCTTAAAGTCGATTTACCAGAACAAAAAATCACGTTACCTGATGGTGAGTCGATTGACTTTGAGGTTGATGCATTCAAAAAGCACTGTCTAATCGAAGGGCTTGATGATATTGGTCTCACCTTACAGCATCAAGATGATATCAAGGCTTATGAAGAAAAGCGCAAGCAAGAAGCGCCCTGGTTATTCTCGTAAGATAAATCTCTAATTCAGTAAATTATTTAAAGATATAAAAAATGACAAAAAAGATTGTAGTTTTGCCTGGTGATGGTATTGGTCCTGAAATCGTTGCTGAAGCAGTCAAAATTTTAGAAGCATTTCGTCAAGAGGGGCTAGATGTCTCTTTGGAGTATGGCCTCATTGGTGGAGCAGCATATGATGAAACTGGTACACCGTTACCTGACGAAACACTGCAGATGTCAAAGCAGGCCGATGCAATTTTATTAGGTGCTGTCGGGGGCTACAAATGGGAGTCACTTGATATCAGTGTAAGACCAGAAAAAGGCTTATTAGGTATCCGCTCCGAATTGAATTTATTTGCCAATTTACGTCCGGCAATTTTATATCCGCAGTTGGCAGAAGCTTCTACACTAAAAGCTGATGTGGTGGCTGGTCTGGATTTGATGATTGTGCGTGAATTGACGGGTGGCATTTATTTCGGTCAACCACGTGGTATCAGAACGTTGGAGAATGGCGAAAAGCAGGGTTTCAATACACTTGTCTATCGTGAAAGTGAGATTAACCGAATCGGCAAGGTCGCTTTTGATATTGCGAGCAAAAGACAAGGTCGAGTTTGTTCTGTAGATAAAGCAAATGTGCTGGAAAGCACAGAATTGTGGCGTGAAACTATGACAACATTGTCTGAATCTTATCCGGACATTGAATTGAGTCATATGTATGTAGACAACGCAGCCATGCAATTAGTACGAGCACCCAAACAGTTTGATGTGATGGTGACGACTAATATGTTTGGTGACATTTTGTCTGATTGTGCATCAATGTTAACTGGCTCGATTGGCATGCTGCCTTCCGCCTCGCTTGATGAAAACAGCAAGGGTATGTATGAACCGATTCATGGTTCTGCCCCCGATATTGCTGGACAGAATATTGCCAACCCACTGGCGACAATTTTGTCAGCTGCTATGATGTTACGTTACACACTCGATGAAGCTGCAATGGCTGATCGAATTGAAAAAGCTGTGAGTAAAGTACTGGATGATGGACTTCGTACTGCGGATATCTATTCTGAAGGTATGACAAAAGTGTCCACCTCTGAAATGGGTGATGCGGTATTAGCAGCGTTATAAATTAAAACAAAAGGTGTATTGTGAATAAAAAAGTAGATGTTGCAGTAGTAGGTGCTACAGGGGCTGTCGGTGAAGCCATGTTAGAAATTTTGCACCAACGTCAATTTCCAGTAGGTAAGGTATATGCACTGGCAAGCGAACGTAGTGCAGGCTCTACAGTAAATTTTGGTAACAAATCCATTATTGTCGAAGATCTGGCTGAGTTTGATTTTTCTAAAGTACAAGTTGGCTTATTTTCTCCAGGTGCTAGTGTCTCTGCTGAGTATGCCCCTAAAGCCGCTGCGGCTGGCTGTGTAGTCATCGATAACACATCACAGTTTCGTTACGATGATGATATTCCGCTTGTTGTGCCAGAAGTAAACCCGGAAGCCGTTGCTGATTACAAAAATCGTGGCATCATTGCCAATCCGAACTGTTCAACCATCCAAATGATGGTCGCATTAAAGCCTATCTATGATGCCGTCGGTATTACACGTATCAATGTGTGTACATATCAAGCCGTTTCTGGCTCTGGCAAACCAGCGATGGATGAACTGGCGAAACAGACTGCAGATTTATTGAATGGTCGCCCTGTTAAGGCAGAGGTTTATCCTAAACAGATCGCTTTTAATGTTCTGCCTCAGATTGATGTATTCATGGACAATGGCTACACCAAAGAAGAAATGAAAATGGTCTGGGAAACACGCAAAATTATGGGCGATGAGTCTATCCAGGTTAACCCAACCGCTGTTCGTGTTCCCGTTTTCTTCGGTCACTCAGAAGCGATTCATATCGAAACGCGTGACAAGATCACTGCTGAACAATGCAAAGCACTTTATGAAAAAGCAAACGGTATTGTCCTGCTTGATGAACGTAAAGATGGTGGTTATCCAACAGCAGTGACGGATTCTTCAGGTCAGGATCCTGTATTTGTCGGACGTATTCGTGAAGACATTTCCCATGATAAAGGACTGGATTTATGGGTTGTTGCTGATAACGTACGTAAAGGTGCGGCACTTAACAGTGTTCAAATTGCAGAAGTGTTAGTAGAAAAGTACCTTTAAAATAAGCTAGATAAGGAAGTTAAGGGGATGAAAATGAAGAAACAGCTTTTTGCCAGTATCGCTGTCGCATCAACGATAGGTTTTTTCACCCCCTTAACGAGTTATGCGTTTGGTTTGGGCGAAATTAAAGTCATGTCAGCACTGAATGAGCCGTTCAAAGCAACGATTGATATCAACTCACTCTCTACAGAAGAAAAAGAGAGTTTTGAAATCAGAATCGCCTCAAATGACGAGTTTGAAAAAGCAGGATTAGACCGAAGTTATATCCTGAGCCAGTTAAAGTTTGATGTTGTTGAGCAATCAGGAAAGCCTCGCGTTTTAATCACTTCGCAACTACCTGTAAAAGAACCTTTCTTGGACTTTTTGCTAACAGCCTCTGCTGGAGGTGGAAAACTCATCAGAGAGTACACGGTACTTCTTGATCCACCTGAAGTGTTGATGTCATCTCAACGCACTACTCAACAAGCTGCATCTACACCTTCTGTGAATAAGGCTGACACCTCAACAGAAGTGAATAATGTTAATACTGTTTGGGCTAATGGTGCTACATATGGTCCTGTTGCCAAAGCCGATACCTTATGGAATATCGCTCTAAACACTCGTCCTGATGAGTCTGTCTCCGTTCAACAGATGATGTTGGCGCTGGTGAATGCTAATCCAGAAGCGTTTGTTGATAACAATATAAATGGACTTAAAGCAGGTTATACGCTGTCTATTCCTGACAAATCTGCGATATTAGCCAAATCACAGGCACAGGCATATCAAGCCTTCAAAGCACAGAATGAAGCATGGCGCCAGCGAAATACTGTTACGAACAAACCCGCGCCAACACCAGCGGTGATTCAACCATCCACTGATGAATCTGAGCCAGCGGCTGAGGATACAATAGACGCCAACACTATCGATAACACGAATGCAGATAATAGTGAAAGTAGTGAACAAATCGAAGACGATGCTGCTGAACAAGCGCGTCTGAAGCTCGTTGCACCTGAACAAAGTAAAACGACGGAAGATGATGCGTCACCGAACCTGGCTGGCAACGAAAAAATTAATGCATTGACTGAACAGTTGACGCTTGCTCAGGAAACGATAGAGGCACAAGCGCAGGAAAACATAGACTTCAAAGCGCGTATGGATGCCATGGAAGAGCAGTTGGAGACCATGCGTAGACTCATTTCTCTTAAAGATGCTGATCTCGCTAGATTACAGGATATGCTGGAAGAGAATGAACAGAACAACGCTGCCGGGGACAACACCGCAGTTGAGCCTGATTTAGAGCCGTTAGCTGCTTCTGATGACACTGCTGCTGACGCTGACACTGATACAGAGAACAATGAAACAGCCGACGTTCAGCTTAGTACAGAACAAGCTCAGACTGAATTGAGTGAAGAGCCCAGTGAGGAGCTGGTACCGGCTAATTTAGTCGACAATATCAAACAGTTTTTAGCTGAGTATAAATTGCAGGTAGGTGGCGCATTACTTGTTTTCCTTCTCTTGTTGCTGTTACTGGCTAGAAGAAAAAACAAGGAAGACGAATCGTTTACAGAAGAGACCATACCTGTTGGGGGAATGTCCATTACTGATGATACACAAACATCGCTCTCTGATTACGCTAATGAGGTGTCAGTTGAAGAGCCAGTGACGGAGTATGAGTCTAAAGATGAACCGCTAAATCAGGAATCCTTACCACAGAAAAGTGTGATGGAGCTCGTTGAACAAGCTGATATGTTTGTTGGTTATGCGGATTATGCTCAAGCAAAAATTGCGCTCGATCAAGCAAAAGCCAGAGAGCCTGATAATACTTTAGTGGCATACAAATTATTGTTTGTGTTGTACAAACAAAAACAAGTTGACGACTTTATTGCTCTTGCTGAAAACACAGACTTTGATGAAGAAAGTATTGAATGGGATGAAATAAAACAATGGGGAGCACAACTGGCCCCAGAGCATCCTTTATTTCAGGCTGAAGAGACAGCGGATACGGAATTTGTCTCAGACGAGTCAACAGAACCAGAAAAGACTATTGATGATGTTGCAACAGATGAGCAGCTAGATTTTAAACGTCAAGACGAAGTGGATAATGTGTCTATCGATGTGGATCTATCAGAAGAAGACAGTGATGACACACCATTAGAGTTTTCAACGGTCAATATGGCTTCTGATATAGATGAGCAAAACGACATCAACGCTGAAGACTCTCAGCTTGAAGACACGTTGACTGAAGAAATTGATAATGAGTCAGAAGATCATATTGAGGATGATTTGCTCTCGTTTGATACCGGTACAACATTTGGTACACATCAAGAAGAAGATGATAATGAAGAAGAGAACATAGTCGAGCATGATTCGCTTCTTCCGTTTGAGCCTGGTGCATCATCTTCATTGGATCCAGAGCGTGTTGATATCGCACCATTTGACAGTGATCTTAATGATGAGGCTGATATCGAATTTGATATTGGTGATATTGATGAAATTGATGAGGCAGAAACCAAATTGGATCTGGCTTCAGCTTACATCGATATGGACGATCCTGAAGGCGCGACCAGTATTCTCAAGGAAGTCATTGCCGAAGGAAACGACGAACAGAAAGTGCGTGCCCAGACTATTCTCGACTCATTATCAGACTAAAAGAGAGAGGAATTAGTGAGAATAGCACTCGGCATAGAATATGCCGGCACGTATTTTTGTGGTTGGCAAATTCAGTCTCATTCCAGAACCGTACAAGGTGAACTGCAAAAGGCGGTTTCTGTTGTAGCTAACCATCCGGTTGAAGTGTATGCCGCTGGACGCACTGACACAGGTGTCCATGGCCTAAATCAAGTGGTGCACTTTGACACAGACTCAATCAGAGAAAAGCGAGGCTGGCTTTTAGGTATCAATGCAAACTTACCTAAAGATGTGAATGTCACTTGGGTAGAGTTTGTAGATGATGATTTCCATGCCAGATTTTCCGCTATCAAACGAAGCTACCGGTATCTGATCTTAAACCGTCTGAGCCGGTCATCAATTCATCAGCATAGAATGTGGTGGCACTATCCGCCATTAGATATTGAAAGGATGCAGGCCGCTGCGGATCAATTAGTTGGACAACATGATTTCTCAGCATTTAGAGCGAGTGAGTGCCAGGCAAAAAGCCCAATCAAGACCTTAGATAAAATTAGCATCAGTCAGCAACAAGACTGTATTGCGATTGATGTCGAAGCACTATCATTTCTACATCACATGGTAAGAAACCTTGTTGGTGTCATGACAGCTATTGGCGATGGTAGTAAACCTGTTGAATGGGCTGGTGAGGTCTTGCGCAGTACCGATAGAAGTCAAGGTGGCATAACTGCGCCAGCAGAGGGGTTATATCTGGTGGATGTTCGTTATCCAGAGCAATATTCAATCCCGGCAGTGTCAGCTTTTCCGGTGCTCTGGTAAAGTAACAGCTCTATTTAAGAGTAACCATAGAAACAGATGAGAACCCGAGTAAAAATATGCGGCATAACTCGTCAGCAAGATGCTGATTTTGCAGCAGAATCTGGAGCTGATGCGATTGGCTTAGTATTTTATCCTCCAAGCCCAAGAGCCATATCTTTTGCGCAGGCAAACACGATTACAGCTAATTTGGCGCCATTTGTTTCAAAAGTGGCACTCTTTGTTGACCCTGATAAAGACCTGGTTTCACGCTGTCTTGACGAGTTATCGGTTGATATACTTCAGTTCCATGGTGATGAAAGCCCTGATTTTTGTCACCAATTTGAGATGCCATATCTCAAAGCGGTAAGAATGCGAGATGGTGTAAATCTTCAAGAAGTAGCTGACGACTATTCAACAGCTTCGGCGTTACTTCTTGATACCTATCAACCAGGCTTACCTGGTGGAACAGGCAAAACATTTGACTGGTCTCAGATCAGTCGTATTGATAAACCCATTATTTTAGCGGGTGGTCTACATGCATCTAATGTGTTGCAGGCTATCCATCAAGTGCAGCCCTATGCAGTCGACGTCAGTGGTGGCGTTGAAAGTGATAAGGGGATAAAAAGTCATGAAAAGATCAGCACTTTTATGAGAGAGGTGGCAAATGCTTAAAGAGCATATTCACGATTATTACAAAACATTCCCTGATGAGCGTGGACATTTCGGACCTTATGGAGGTCGGTTTGTTGGTGAGACGCTTATGGGTGCGATATATGAGCTTCAACAAGCTTATGAGCAATATCGTAACGATCCCAATTTTCTGGCAGAAATGGACAAAGACCTGAGCACCTTTGTAGGGCGTCCATCACCTCTCTATCTCGCCGAGAATTGGACACAGAAGTTAGGCGGCGCTCAAATTTATTTGAAACGTGAAGATCTCAATCATACTGGCGCGCACAAAGTTAACAATACTATCGGTCAGGCCTTATTAGCCAAGCGTATGGGCAAGAACCGCATCATCGCTGAAACAGGCGCTGGTCAACACGGTGTGGCGACAGCAACGGTCGCTGCCAGAATGGGCTTGGAATGTATTGTTTACATGGGCGCAGAAGATGTTGAACGTCAGGCTCAGAATGTATATAGAATGAAACTGCTCGGTGCACAAGTGGTGCCGGTGGAATCAGGCTCACGCACATTAAAAGATGCGCTTAATGAAGCGCTACGTGATTGGGTGACCAATGTCGATGATACATTTTACATCATAGGTACTGTTGCTGGCCCCCATCCATATCCTGCTATGGTAAGAGATTTTCAATCTATTATTGGACGTGAAGCGAAGCAGCAAATGCTGGATATCAATGGCAAACTACCAGATGCATTGGTTGCTTGTATTGGTGGCGGTTCTAATGCGATTGGTCTGTTTCATCCATTCATCGAAGATGAGTCTGTTGAAATGCATGGTGTGGAAGGCGCTGGACATGGGATTGAAACAGGTCAGCATTCAGCACCACTTTCCGCAGGCAGACCGGGCGTTTTACATGGAAACCGTACTTATCTGATGCAAGATGATAATGGTGAAATCGTAGAAACGCATTCAATTTCAGCTGGACTGGACTATCCAGGTGTGGGCCCTGAGCATGCTTGGTTGAAAGATATTGGTCGAGCAAATTATGTGTCGGTAACTGATGAAGAGGCGTTAACTGCTTTCCATGAGCTTACACGCACCGAAGGCATTATTCCTGCACTTGAGTCAAGCCATGCGTTGGCCTATGTGAAAAAATTGGCACCGACCATGTCACCAGAGCAAACAATAGTAGTTAACCTGTCAGGGCGTGGTGACAAAGATATGCATACCGTTGCCGCCATGGCTGGATTAAAATTCTAAGGAAGTCATAATGAGTCGTATAAGTCAGTGCTTTGAGAAACTGAAGACAGATGGTCAAACAGCACTTATTCCCTATATTACTGCAGGCGATCCTGAACCTTGGGTAACCGTGCCATTGCTCCATGCGTTGGTCGATGCAGGTGCCGATATTATCGAACTTGGTATCCCATTTTCTGACCCGATGAGTGATGGTCCTGTCATCCAAAAAGCATGTGAAAGAGCGCTTAAGAACGATGTCAGCATTAAATCTGTGCTGACAATGGTAAAAAAGTTTCGTGAGAAAAACACAGAAACACCCATCGTCTTAATGGGCTATGCGAATCCCATCGAAGCTGTGGGATATGCAGAGTTTGCTAAACTTGCTCAAGAAGCGGGTGTTGATGGAGTATTGACTGTTGACGTACCTCCCGAAGAATCAGTTGAGTTTCGTGAGATCATGGATCAGCATGATATTGATACCATCTACTTGGTGGCACCAACGACATCGGCAGAACGTATGTCAATGATTGCTTCTTTTGCGCGTGGATTCATTTATTATGTTTCCATTAAAGGGGTGACCGGCTCGGCTTCGCTAGACGTGACAGAAGTCAATGATAAACTCAGTATGCTGCGTGAAAGAACGGATTTACCGCTAGGTGTTGGTTTTGGTATCCGTGATGGTAAGTCTGCAGCAGCAGTTGCCGAGATTGCCGATGCGGTGGTAGTAGGTAGTACTCTGGTTAAGTGCATCGAAGAACATGCACAACGACTTGAAGAGCTGCCAGTTGCAGTTGCAGGTCTGTTAGCTGAAATGCGCCATGCCATCAATGCGCGTGATTTAGCAAAAGCATAAAAATAACGAAGGTGACAAAATGAGTTGGTTTGAAAGATTACTCCCATCCAAAATTCGTACAACTGTGCGAAGTCGTTCAGTGCCAGAAGGTGTCTGGTGTAAATGTCCAAGCTGTGACAATGTACTTTACCGTGCAGAACTTGAACGTAATTTGATGGTATGTCCTAAGTGTGATCATCACCAGCGCATTAATGCCAGAACACGGCTGGAAAGCTTTCTGGATGAAGAAGACCGTAAAGAAATCGCCGCTGAAGTTAAACCTGTCGACACACTGAAGTTCAAAGACAGTAAACGCTATAAAGATCGTCTTACCCAAGCACAACGAACAACAGGCGAAAACGATGCTTTGTTGGCAATGCAAGGTAGAGTCAATGGTTTACCATTAGTTGCAGTCAGTTTTGATTTTAACTTTATGGCTGGATCGATGGGATCTGTCGTAGGTGAAAAATTTGTTCGAGCAGCCAAAGTCGCGCTGAAAAATAATATTCCGTTGGTCTGTTTTTCTGCGAGTGGTGGTGCGCGCATGCAAGAAGGCTTATTGTCTTTAATGCAAATGGCTAAAACCAGTGCGATCCTGACTCAGTTAAGTAATGCAGGCATTCCATTTGTATCAGTCATGACTGATCCGACAATGGGTGGTGTATCTGCGAGTTTAGCGATGCTCGGTGATATCAATGTGGCTGAACCTAATGCGCTTATTGGTTTTGCTGGTCCACGTGTTATTGAGCAAACCGTCCGTGAAACACTCCCGGAAGGCTTTCAAAGAGCAGAGTTTCTGTTGGAACATGGTGCGATTGATATGATTATTGATCGTCGTCAAATGCGAGATAGATTATCCAATATCCTCAGCATGCTTCAGCATCGTGCAGCATAGAACTGTATGCGGTTCAGCACATTGCCACAATGGTTGGCGTGGCAGGAAAAATTACACTTCACTGAAATTGATCCAGGCTTAGATCGTATCGCTCTTGTATGGCAAAACATGCAAGGGCAGACAAAGTTACCATTCAAATTGGTGACGATTGCTGGTACTAACGGTAAAGGTTCCTCAGTTGCTATGACCAGTTGCATTCTGATGGCGGCCGGTTATAAAACTGGGACCTATACTTCGCCACATCTGCTAGCGTATAACGAACGTATAGCTATCAACGGTCAACCCTGCTCAGACCAACAGATTTGTGATGCCTTTGCTCGTATCGATGAAGCACGTGGTGACATTTCACTCACTTATTTTGAGTTTGCCACACTGGCCGCGGCGGAAATCTTCAGGCTTGAAAAAGTGGATATTGCCGTCCTTGAAGTCGGTATGGGAGGGCGTTTGGATGCTGTCAATTTGTTTGATACAGATATCGCGCTTATTACCCCAATTGGGCTCGATCATACCGCCTGGTTAGGCGATACGCGTGAGAAAATCGCTTATGAAAAGGCGGGCATTATTCGCCCTATGACGCCCGTTGTCTGTTCAGAGACAGTGCCTCCCAGTAGTCTGCTCGAACATGCCCGGAAACAAAATGCGCCTTTATACAAAGCAGGTGAGGCGTATCAGTATTCACAATTGAATGAGGATAGCTGGAGCTGGCAAGCTACTGGAAATGAAGCCAGAGTATTACCTTATCCTGCCTTAGTGGGTGATTACCAGATACAAAATGCCGCAGCCGTCGTGCAGGTTTGTGAGTTGTTGAAAGAGCAGGGATTAACCATCACCGATACGGCTATTTTAAATGGACTGAAGCATGTCAATCTGGCTGGCAGATTTCAAGAGATAAAACGTGACAATGTGACGCTTATCCTTGATGTCACACATAATCAGCAAGGGGCTGAAAACCTTCACAAATTACTTTCACAGCGAAACTGTAAAGGTAAAACATATGCAGTGTTAGCCATGCTAAAAGATAAGGATTGTCAGTCGGTTATCCAGATCCTGCAAAAGGATATTACACATTGGTTTTTTGCAGGATTGGAGGGTGACCGAGGTATGGATGCTGAGTCTCTGGCAGCAAAAGCAATATCTTCATCCGAGCTTGATAATTATAACTGTTACACCACCGTGAATGATGCCTACCAACATGCCTTACAGAAGGCAGAAACAGATGATCGGATTTTGATATTCGGATCATTTCATACTGTAGAAGCTATCATGCGAATTCTTCCTGAGTTCGACCTCAAAAATAAATAAGCTTAGTTCTGATAAAACTCATCAATAAGTTGTTGGTTGGCCTCAACAAGTTTTGCACGTTTTATTTTCAGGGTTGGCGTTAACATGCCATTTTCTATTGTCCAAGGTGAGAGAGTGAGATGCACCCGGCGAATCTTGGCATAGGCAGGAAAGTCATGTAACAAGCCTCTGAACCTCTGAATGATATGTTGTTGCAGGCTTTTATCAGTAAGGCTATTTTTATTCATTGCATCTAGCTTCAACCTTTGTGCAAGTTGAAGCCACTGTTCTGCATTCAAGACAACAAGTGCAGAGAGAAAAGGCTTGCCTTCACCCACTACCAGGGCCTGTTCAAATAACTCATCACGAGTGATAGCCATTTCCATATCCACTGGTGAGACCTTCTCACCATTACTCAATACCAGAATGTCTTTAATTCGTCCGGTAATGAAGATGTGTCCACTCTCAGCTATACGGGCTTGATCCCCTGTATGTAACCATCCTTCAGCATCAATAGTATTCGCTGTCGCTTTGTGGTTATTCCAGTAACCCAACATATTGCCTGGGCTTTTGACCAAAAGCTCGGAATTGTCACCTATTTTTACTTCCACTGAGGGAATTGGTTGACCCACACTAAACGGTTCATTTTCTGAAGTTCTATTCACGCTAATGACGGGGCTTGTTTCTGTTAGACCATAGCCTTGTAATAGATTGATCCCCATGCCGATGAAAAATTCAGCAACATGATGTGGAATGGCGGCTCCGCCTGTAACAGCGATTCTTAATTGTCCACCGAAAAGAGCTTGTATATTTTTGGCTACTATTTTCTCTAGTACAGGCATGAATAGAAAACAAGGAGACCAGCGATGACGACGTTGAGCGTGGAGAAAAGATGTCCAGCCTATATGAGATGTCAATTTGAGCAATAAGCGTTTGTACCAGGGCTGTGATGACAGAGAAGACTGTATACGTTGATAGATGCGTTCAAAAATACGTGGTACAGCAATCAATACAGAGGGTTTCAGCTCTTGAATGTCATTGGCTAATTGTGGAATGCCTCTGGAAAAAGCCACTCTAGCGCCCGTCATCATGGGTAAATAGTAACCGGCCGTTCTCTCCAGTGTGTGCGATAGGGGGAGAAAGGATAGAAAAAGATCATCTGACCGAACTTGAAAGCACTCAAGTGAAGCGCTGGCAACAGACAAAATATTATAATGACTGAGCATAACGCCCTTGGGTTTACCTGTGGTGCCTGAAGTGTAGATGATCGTGGCTAATTGATGAGGATCTGCCTGCCAATCAATCAAGGCCGGGTTGGTATCCGTTCTCAACCATTCATTCATGTATACCGCTGGTGCATCAAGTGTATTTTCACCAGTCGTTTTGATAATCACACGTTTGAGTTGATGTTCGTCTGATAACGAAGGTTTCAGACGTTGCCATTGATGCTGGTTTTGTAAAAATAAACATCTGACATCAGCATCTTGCAAGATAAAAGCAAGGCTATCAGGCCGATCATCTGGGTAGAGTGGGACTGTAATGAGACCAAGACTTAAGGCGGCCTGATCAAAAAACACCCATTCCTGACAATTTTTCAAATTTAACGCGACCCGGTCGCCTGATCTCAGGCCTTCTGATTTCAGCGCATGTTGCCAGATAGCTATTTGTTGTGCAGCATCTGACCAAGTGGTGGTTTGCCACTGTTGAGTATCTGCACAAAAATGTGAATAGGCTGTGCTGTTGGGGGTTTTTCTATGCCGCTCTCTGAATAGGCCGTATAAAGTCTGAGCAGAAGCTATAGAAATATAATCTGTTGTATCCAATGACATTTACATTAACCAACGAAGTTGAACTCCTAACAAATCAACACTGACATCATAATCACCATTAAGACTATGACTTCCGTCGGACTCTCTTATCGAAGGATTGCTTGCAAATAAATGGGCATAGCCTGCATCGATAACCAGATTGTCAGAATAGTTATAGGTCGCGCCGATCGCTAACCATTTTCTGTCATTGTCAGGTATTCTTGCAGTGCGTCGTTCGGCGTTGGGAACTGGGGTTTCATCGTAGGCAATCCCTGTACGAAATTGCCATTTATTACTGTATTGGTAATTCAAACCAATCCCATATCGCATGCTGTTATCCCAGTCTTCAGCTTTGGTACTGGTGAAGGCCCCACCTTCTGATTCAATAGCAAGCTCTTCAAAACGGCTCCAACGGGTCATCGTGGCATCTGCCATAACGGACCATTTCTCATTGAGCTGATGATGAATAGCAAGTGAGAGCGTTTCTGGTAAATCCACATCGCCCTGGATATCTTGTTCGATCTTACCTATCGGTGTCGTGACTTTACCGTCCCCTTCAAGCGTATGCGAAATTTTAGAGCGATAAGCTAAAGCTAGACGTGTTTCCGGCGTCATCTGATACATAATGCCTAAGTTATAACCATAGCCCCAGTCATCCGCTTCCAATTTTACTTTTCGATCAGGAGCGCCAAATCGATCTGTCATCTGTGACAGTGTGAGATCAATATATTCTGCACTCACACCAAATCCAATAGAGAGTTTATCTGTCGCTTTGAAAGCAATGCTTGGATTGAAATTGATGGTTTTAAGATCCGATTTCACAGCAAAATAACGACCCACCCAATTTTCGTTATACTCAGTGACTAAGCCGAAAGGAGCAGTCACACCAAAGCCGATTGCGACTTTGTCATTAAGTGGTTTCGCAAAGTAAAAGTTAGGTACAACTGCATTGTTACCTGCATCGCCATAGTCTCCTCCATTTGCAGGAGAGCTCGTACCGTCATTATTGAATTCAGTATTGGGTGCTATGTAGTTAAGTGCGAAGTCCATCTCGGCTTGTTTTAGATAAACCAGGCCGGCAGGATTAAAAAATACAGTACTGCCATCTTCAGCTGATGCAGCACTGCCGGCGAAAGCTCTTCCTAAGCCTGTTACACTTTGCTCGATAATGGCGAAGCCTGCACCAAAGCTAGCACTGCTCATGGTACTTAGTAAAAGAAAACTGGGTGCTTTTAGGATATTTAATTTCATAGTCAATTACTTGCAGCTGATTTTTGAACAAGTTGATAAAGTATCTCAAGCACCTGATAGGTGCAAGCTTTTATCAATCTCAGCTTATATCCGCTTAAAAACCAAATCCCAGACACCATGTCCCAAGCGATGACCACGTTGCTCAAATTTGGTCAGGGGACGGTAATCAGGACGTTCGATGTAAGTATTGTCGTGGCTTGTATTTTGAAAACGAGTATTGGAGGAGACATCTGCAAGCATTTGTTCAGCATAATCTTGCCAGTCTGTTGCCAGATGTAAATGGCCACCATGTTCTAATTTGTCTGCCAGGACATTGACAAACTCAGGCTGGATAATTCGCCGTTTGTTGTGGCGTTTCTTGTGCCACGGATCAGGAAAGTAGATTTGAACACGTGCCAGAACCTGGTTTTTAATGCGATGCTTAATAAGCTGTACGGCATCTGTGCATGCCACTCTGACATTCCTCAGTTGTTCGTCATCAATGGCTTTAAGAAGCTGGCCTACACCTGGACGATGTACTTCGATGCCAATATAGTCTTGGTCAGGCTGATTTTTTGCCATTTCAATCAGCGATGCACCATTACCAAAGCCAATTTCTATAATTTTTGGTGCTTCGCGACCAAACAATGCGTTGAGATCAGACAAATCTGTATCATCATCGATACCAAAGACGGGCCAGTGATTGTCCAGAGCACGTTGTTGACCAGGCGTCAGTCTGCCTTCACGGCGAACAAAACTGCGGATTTGGCGCAGGGTTTTTGTTTCAGTTGTCATAGATCGTATCGGTAAAAATTTAAAGGCCGTTATGATACCTGAAGCGCTAATGGATAACACGGCAAGCAAATTTTTTTATATCCAGACAATCTGATTGAAACGACAATGTGATGCATATCACAACCAATGTTTACGCCTGATTACGTTGTATGGATGTCGAAAAACAATAAAAAGACCTCTTTTTTATCGAGCGTTGACGGTGTAAGTTTTTGATAACAGCGTGCTAAAAATGACTATTAGCGTTATAATATTTGGTCTTTACGTAGAATCTTAAGGGTACTCCGAGCCCCGCCATTATCTTTGCATATAATCAGGCAAAGCATTTAAGAGAGAAGGAAAGTATGGTTCATCCAGTTTTAGAAGCCGTCACCAATGACGTAATCGAGAGAAGCAAAAAAACACGGGAAATCTATCTCGGCCGTATTGATGAGGCGATGCAAAAAGGCCCACATCGTGCTGTATTGGGCTGCGGCAATTTAGCTCATGGATTTGCTGCCTGTTCCATGTCAGAAAAAGCGGACTTGGCAGGAGATAAAAAAGCCAATATCGCGATTATTTCTTCATACAACGACATGTTATCGGCGCACGAGCCGTTTAAAGATTTCCCTGCAATCATCAAGAAAGCTGCAACCGAAGCCGGTGGTGTCGCTCAGTTTGCTGGTGGTGTTCCTGCCATGTGTGATGGTATTACGCAAGGCCAGCCAGGTATGGAACTGTCGCTTTTCAGCCGTGACGTCATTGCAATGGCAACCGCCATTGGCCTCAGCCACAATATGTTCGATGCCGCTATGTATCTGGGCGTTTGTGACAAAATTGTTCCGGGTTTATTGATTGGTGCATTGAGTTTTGGTCACTTACCGGCTGTTTTCGTACCGGCAGGACCTATGCCGAGCGGTTTGCCTAACAAAGAGAAAGTCCGTATTCGTCAGCTCTACGCTGAAGGTAAAGTCGGTCGTGAAGAGTTATTAAAAGCAGAGTCTGAGTCTTATCATAGCCCTGGTACATGTACTTTCTACGGTACAGCAAACAGTAACCAAATGATGGTTGAAATGATGGGCTTACACCTCCCTGGTAGCTCCTTCATTAATCCAAACACACCGCTGCGTGATGCGTTAACAAAACGTGCGACTGAACAAGCACTCAAATTTACCGCGTTAGGCGATGACTATCGTCCAATCGGTCATATGATCGATGAGAAAGCGATTTTGAATGCCCTGGTGGGTCTATTAGCCACAGGTGGTTCAACTAACCACACTATTCATCTGATTGCGATTGCCCGTGCGGCAGGTATTATCATTAACTGGGATGACTTTGACCGTCTGTCAAAAATTATTCCATTAGTGACACGTATTTATCCTAATGGTACAGCTGATGTGAACCACTTCCAGGCTGCCGGTGGTATGGGTGTGTTAATTCGTGAACTATCTAAAAATGGCTTAATGCATACTGACATCATTACTATCGGTGATGAAAAAGGTATGGAACAGTACACCAAAGAGCCAACTCTAAAAGATGGCACACTGACATGGGAAGAAGGCCCTGAAGGTTCTCTTGATACTGATGTTATCGGTAGTGTGGCAGCACCATTTGCAACAAGCGGTGGCTTACATCTGATCAAAGGTAATCTTGGCCGTGGTATGTCTAAGATTTCAGCGGTTGATCCGAAACATCAAGTGGTTGAAGCACCGGCGATGGTCTTTGATCACCAGGATGATGTTGTTGAAGCCTTCAAACGTGGCGAAATGAACAAAGACGTGATTGTTGTTCTGCGCTTCCAAGGACCAAAATCAAATGGTATGCCTGAGTTGCACAAACTGACACCACCATTGGGCGTATTACAGGATAAAGGCTTTAAAGTAGCGCTTGTTACTGACGGCCGTATGTCTGGTGCCTCTGGTAAAGTGCCTTCAGCTATCCACCTCTGTCCTGAATGTGCAGATGGCAGCATCCTGACCAAAGTTCGCGATGGCGATATGATTCGTCTTGATACACAGCGTGGCGAATTAAATGTGTTAGTTGATGAAGAAGAACTGAACTCACGTATGGCTTGTGTTCTGGCTAATACTGAACATCACTATGGCATGGGCCGTGAACTGTTTGATAGCTTCCGCCAAGGTGTTTCATCAGCTGAAACGGGTGCCATTAACATGTTTAATGTCGAATAATTATTTGGAATAAATTAATCAATGTCTAAAACAATTCAAGAGATCATGAAAGTATCACCGATTGTACCGGTGATGGTTATCAATAACGTTGAACATGCTGTGCCTTTAGCTAAAGCGTTGGTTAAAGGTGGTTTAAAAGTTCTGGAAATTACACTGAGAACAGATGCAGCACTTGAATCTATTCGCCTTATTAAAGCTGAAGTTCCAGATGCTATCGTCGGTGCTGGTACTATCATCAATATTGAAACATTAAATGCGGCAATTGACGCTGGCGCCGAGTTTATCGTCAGCCCTGGTACCACAGAAAAATTGATTGATGCGGCATTAAAAACTGGCGTGCCTTTATTACCTGGTGTGGCCGATCCAAGCCAGGCAATGGCACTGCTGGAAAAAGGCATCACAGCAATGAAATTCTTCCCTGCAGAAGCCGCGGGTGGTGTGCCAATGTTGAAATCAATCGGTGCGCCGATTCCACAAATCACTTTCTGCCCAACGGGTGGTGTCAACCAGAAAAATGTGAAGGACTATTACAGTCTTTCTAATGTAGGTTGTGTTGGTGGTTCATGGATGTGTGCTGCAAGTTTAGTCGATGCGGAAAACTGGGATGAAATTACCCGTCTTTCTGCTGAAGCGATTGAATTAGCGACTGCCTAAGCGCGAATCCAATAAGAATAAAAAGGCTGGGATTATCCCGGCCTTTTTATGCCTGTCTTACCAGCAAAATGCCTTTTGATAACCAGTCTGTTATTAACTCTTTGGCGCCATTTTTTATCAGCTGATAATCAAGTTGTGGCATGGCTTCGGCAATAGCATCAATAACCGACTCAACGTCTTCTCCCTGGCTGATTTGCTCGAAGAGATGTGCGCTTAAACCATTGAGTTCGATGAACTTTACGTCATCCGTTTTATTGCGATATACCAGCAGATAATGAGGTAGTTCAGAGGGCGTGGTCGGCTGAAAATCATCACAAATCTGATGTACAGGAAATTGGAAACTTAATAGCCAGGCCAGGGGAGAGCCTTGATAAGACATGGCCAACATATTGGTTTTCTCATCAATCTCACTACATTGCCATTCTTCCTCGGCAATACTTAATGCCAATTCAAC
This sequence comes from Methylophaga thalassica, assembly GCF_030159795.1. Taxonomy (NCBI): domain Bacteria; kingdom Pseudomonadati; phylum Pseudomonadota; class Gammaproteobacteria; order Thiotrichales; family Piscirickettsiaceae; genus Methylophaga; species Methylophaga thalassica. The sequence continues at coordinate 685,961 of NZ_BSND01000003.1, forward strand.
CCACTCATAATGAGCCAGCTCTTGTAAAAAAGGCATGGTCTCATTTACGTCATGCTGTTGATTCAAATATTCAATGAACTCTTTTGAGACATCAACAAACCGAGGTGATTGGCAAAAATGATTTTTCATAAAGGATCTGACCAGTGCCAGCCAGTCATTTTCGTTCATCAGTTGCCGTATAACGGGAAAAGCACTGGATAAGGTGCTGTCAATATTATTAAAAAATAAATCGCGGTAAATCGTCATTCGACGGCTTTCCAGCTGGTCTGGAATAGGCTGATGTTCAGGATCTCGGATATAGGCGGCAAACTGATATTGTGTTTCTTGAAACTGATTAGCCATGCCGAGCCTGCATATCATATGGCTGTTGTTGATATTGTCTGATGATCGTCATCTCATCAAACAAATGTGACAGAGAAGGAATATTAAAGTCGCGCTCAAGCAGGGTAGGGATGATGCCATGCCGGTCGTAAGTATGACTGAGGAGTTGCCAGACAGGGTCGACAATATCAGCACCATGAGTATCGACGATCAAATCCTCTGCTTCATTGTAATGTCCGGCAATATGGAGATACGCAATTCGATCCGTCGGCATCGCATCGATAAAGTGCTTGGCGTCATAACCATGATTGATACTGTTCACATAAACATTATTTACATCTAATAACAGACCACAATTTGCTTCTTCTAGTACCTCTCGCGTGAAATCAACTTCAGTCATTTCTTGGCCTGGGGCGGCGTAATACGACACATTTTCTATAATAAGTTGTCTTTCCAGAATATCCTGAACCTGCTTAATACGCTCTGAAACATAATGAACAGACTCAGCAGTAAACGGAATTGGCATTAAGTCATAAAGGTGGCCATCATCACTGCAATAGCTTAAATGCTCGCTATAACTAACGATTTGATGCTTGTCGAAAAACTGTTTCAACTGTTTGAGAAAAGCGACATCAAGTGGCGCAGGGCTACCTATAGACAGTGATAACCCATGACACATCATCGCAAAGCGTTCACAAGCAGCCGTGAATTGCTTGGCATATTTGCCACCAAGTCCCATCCAGTTCTCTGGCGCGACTTCCATAAAGTCGATATCAGGATTGCCCAATTCTAAGAGTTCTTCAATAAATTGTCGGCGTAGTCCAAGGCCTGTTCCTGAGACCGGACATGATGGGTGCGCCATTTTCTTCTCCTGCAGAATGCTGTCTTGATAAGACGAATTCATGCTGCGATTGTTACAACTATCAGTCTAAATTAATTTCAAACATGGTCCGGTCAACACCGACATTGCCTGTTTTTGTGTCTACAACATAAAGAATAGCTTTGTAGTGACCATTCTTTTTCAATTGGGTTTTTGCTGAAAAGATGCCGATGGGCCCTGTAAAGCTTAATGGAATTTCATCTATCTTTTTCTCATCCTGCATCACAATGGCTTTAGCTTCATAATCATCTGGATTCCACAGACCATTTTTCTTAATAGGACAGCCACACATTAATGAAGAATTCAGATAGAACTCAACAACACCGTCCTGTAAGACCTGTGTCCAGCCGTCAGCAATAAAGCCAGGCATTTTGATGGTGATGCCGTCACCTAATAAATCTTTGCCGGGGATCAACCATGTAGTGACGCTGGCCTCTTGTAGAGACTGACGGTAAGCATAGGGACCGAACAAGGTAATTTTAACCAGACGTGGCGTATCGATATCTACCGTTGCCAGGTAGCCAGCAGTATTATTATCTGAAAGCCTATCGCCACGTTGAACTGGATTTTTGATTAAACGATCAGTATCACCGGTGCCACCATGAATCCAACCTTCGTCGAGTAATTCATCTGTCTCGGCATCTTTGATAGTTACCCGAACGCCGCCCACACTCGTGCCGATAAATTTAGCATCAACAGCCATTGCTCTAATCATTACTTGCGTGGATTCTGCCTGTGCAACCAGGGGTAAAAACGAGAGTGTCAGCAGCAAGAATGAGATGTAAGAAAATCTACGCATGATATATCCCTCAGTTATTCGTCTGTAGCCAAGCATCAAATCCACCGGCGATAGAGTAAACATGTTGATAGCCCATCGTTTGTAATGTTTGGGCAGCCAATGCGGATCGTCCGCCTGATTTGCAGTAAACAATAATAGCTTGCTCAAGGTTAGTCAGTGATGGGTGAGAATTCAGTGAAAACTCCAGCATACCTCTGGGAATAGGCAGCGCATTGGCTATGTGGCCTGCCTCATATTCTGCTGGTTCTCTGACATCAATGACCGTGGCACTATCCAACATGGACGTCGCATCTTCACAGCTGATTTCATTAATTTCACTTTTGGCTTGTTTGACCAAATCCATTGCAGTTAGGCTCATAACAACCTCGTTATTGTTTACAGATGATAAAACACACGATAACAAATTCTGTGTATTAGTAAATGCTAATTTTCTAAATAATTGACATGCATTAAATCAGGGAAACTAAGGACAGAATCAATAAAACGTATAACAGTGAGTCTGCAAATATGTAATAGTCCTTTCTCATTACGTTTCATAGCGTCATAATGTGAAACAGATACATATTGATGCTTAAGATGCATCAGCCAAAATTGATGAAATAACCTGGTTAATCTATGTTTGCTTATATTGTCCGAAGGATTCTCTATGCGTTTCCGATTTTAATCGGAGTCAACGCGCTCACCTTTGCTTTGTTTTTTATGGTCAATACGCCGGATGATATGGCGCGAATGCATCTGGGTGAAAAGCACGTTACTCAAGAAGCGGTAAATGTCTGGAAAGAAGAAAGAGGTTACAACAAGGCGTTGCTCTGGAATCATGAGCAGCAGGGCATAGATAAACTCACCGATACGATTTTTTTTGATAAATCATTGAGTCTGTTCGCATTTGAGTTTGGTCAGGCAGATGATGGCCGCGATATTGGTGAAGATATTCAAACACGTATGTGGCCCAGCCTGGCGATAGCGGTTCCCGTTTTCATTATTGGTATGCTGGCCAATATTACGTTTGCCATGCTGATGGTGTTTTTCAGAGCCAGTTATCTTGACCTCAGTGGGGTCATTCTCTGTGTTGTTCTGATGTCTATTTCTGGGCTGTTTTACATCATCGGTGGCCAGTTTTTGGTGGGAAAGATCATGCAGCTGGTCCCGTTATCAGGCTACGCACAAGGATTAGATGCCTTTAAATTTGTTATTTTGCCTGTCTTTATTGGTATCGTTTCTGGTATTGGTTCAGGCTCACGCTGGTATCGCACTCTATTTCTGGAAGAAGTCTCAAAGGATTATGTTCGCACTGCCAGAGCGAAAGGCTTATCTGAAATCAGAGTGTTATTTGTACATGTGCTGAAAAACGCCATGATACCCATCCTAACTGGGGCGGTAGTGGTTTTACCTACCTTGTTTATGGGAAGTTTAATCCTTGAATCCTTCTTTGGTATTCCCGGCTTAGGCAGTTACACCATTGATGCTATCCAGGCCCAGGACTTTGCTATCGTGCGTTCAATGGTCTTTCTGGGATCGGTTTTGTACATTGTGGGGCTGGTACTGACAGATATTTCCTATACGTTAGTGGACCCAAGAGTAAGATTAGATGGTTGATAAGATTGATGTACGTCAACAAGCCTTAAGCTGCTTGTTGATGAGTGACCCATGGCAGAAAGCACAGCACACAAGAGCACTCTACGAGCAAATAAGCAAAGAAGGTTTTTATTTAAATCGACAATCACTTGATGTACCGACGATACCGGGCAGACCAGAAAAGCCAGATTTAGTCCCACCCAAAGCATTACCGCGTCGACGTAATAATCAACAAACGGGTCATGCCACACTGATTCACGCCATATGTCATATTGAGTTTAACGCGATTAATCTGGCACTGGACGCGACAGCCCGGTTTGCTGATATGCCTGAGGCTTTTTATCTGGACTGGATGCAAGTCGCCTATGAAGAAGCACATCATTTTTTATTATTAGATGAACATTTGCAAAGCATGGGCTTTCATTATGGTGATTTTCCCGCCCATGACGGTATGTGGGAAATGGCGCAGAAAACACATCATGATCCACTGACAAGGATGGCATTAGTGCCTCGCGTGTTAGAGGCGAGGGGATTAGACGTCACTCCTTCGATGATGAAGAAGTTAAAAAACTCTGGTGATCATAAAGCGTTTGATATTTTGACACTGATTTTGGAAGAAGAGATTGGTCACGTGACCATCGGTACTCGTTGGTTTAATTTTCTGTGCGAGCAACGGGACGTGGACCCTTTCGAGACGTTTAAAACCTTACTTCATACCTACTTCAATGGTGAGATTCGTGGCCCGTTTCACACGGAGGCCAGATTAGATGCAGGGTTTACACAGCAGGAAATGGATTTGCTGGAATCTCAGGCCGTATACAAAAAGCAGGGCTGATTATTCAGCCGCTGCTTTTTTCTTTTTCTCCATTTCTGCTTTCTGCCGACGGGATTCTTTCGGATCAGCAATTAATGGACGATAGATCTCGATACGGTCTTTATCATTCAACTCGGCATTCAGCTTACACATCTTGCCAAAGATACCGACTTTATCTGTTTTTAAATCGATTTGTGGGAAACGCTCTAAGATGCCAGAACGTTTGATTGCTTCTTCTACGACGCAATCTTTAGGGACTTCGATAGGAATAATGACTTGTTCATTCGGTAGCGCGTAAGCTACCTCAATTAGCATTAAATCAGCGTTTTCCATAGATTTCCTGTGCACGTTTACAAAAAGCTTCTACCAATGAGCCTGAGATTTGAGTGAAAACAGGGCCTAATGCTAAATCTAATAAGCGGGTAGAAAATTCGAAGTCCATATCAAGCTGGACACGACACCCCTGGTTATCGCCAATAGGTTTAAATTGCCAATGGCCTTCTAAGTGACGAAAGGGGCCGTCAATTAACTCGATCCGAATGGCATTGCCATGATCGAGCACGTTCCTGGTGGAAAATTCATGATGAATGCCGCCTTTGGCTATATCTAGTGAGGCGCAAATAACATCTTCATTTTTACTGATAATTCTGCTGTCGCGACACCAAGGCAAAAACCGTGGATAGGCTTCAACATCATTAACCAAATCAAACATTTGATCAGGTGTGTACATGACCAGAGAGCTTCGTGTGATGGTAGTCATTGAAATCCGGTTACGTCATTAATTAATTCAGAAGACCGATAAGATTGGCAAAGACAATCATAATTGCAATCGGTGTAATAAAACGTACAAGTACTCGCCAAGTCGAATACAGCACTCCATTGCCCAATCCCAGCTCATCCATCGAGCTCTGTCGCTTCATTACCCAGCCTGCAAAGAAGGCTATCAGTAATCCGCCCAAAGGCAACATAATATTCGCTGTAAGGTAGTCAAGCAACTCAAACATCGTTAATCCGAATAATGTCCATTCCCGGCCGATGTTAAATGAGAAGATTGTCAGCAGACCTAATAACCAGATTATGGCACCTGAGTACACGCTGGCTCGGAGTCTTGTCATATTCTTATTTTCTACTAACCATACAACAATTGGCTCAACCAGTGAAATGCCAGAACTCCAGGCAGCAAATAATAATAAGACAAAAAAGATACCACCAAAGAACTCACCGCCCGGCATATGACCAAAGGCAATCGGTAGCGTATCAAAAATTAAACTTGGTCCTTGTCCTGGTTCTAAACCATTGGCAAATACGAGAGGGAAGATCGCCAAGCCTGCAAGTAATGCCACGCCTGTATCCATTACAGATATGGTCAGAGAGACTTTGAAAATAGAAGCTTTTTGAGGCAGGTATGACCCATAAACCATAATCGCGCCCATCCCCAAACTTAAGGTGAAAAAGGCATGACCCATCGCAGTCAATACGCCAGTATGCGTTAATTTAGAAAAATCGATGGCAAATAAAAACTGCACACTCTGATCAAAATATTGCCCAGTATTGTAACCATAGCCAACCAACATCAATATGATGATAAACAGGGCGGGCATAATAATGCGCACAGACTTTTCTAAACCATGCTGCACACCTCGCACCACAATGCCGACCGTCATCAGCATAAATATCGTATGCCAGGCTAATAAACGTTCCGGATCATTGACCAGGGCTTTATGGATACTAATTGCGCCATCAGCGGTGACCCCTTCAAATACACCAGAAAAAGCGCGCGGAATATACGCCATAGCCTGGCCGGCAATTACACTATAGTAGGAAAGAATCAAAAACCCCGTCAGCACACCCATGCCACCAAGCCATTGCCAATTTGTACTTCGGCCTTCTTCGTCAGCAATCGACTTCAAACTATTGATGGGATTTTGTCGGCCTCGACGACCGATAAGAATTTCAGCCATCATCAGCGGAACGCCGATAATGGCAATACACAGCAGATAAATTAGAACAAAGGCACCACCACCATTTTCACCCGTGATGTATGGGAATTTCCAGATGTTTCCCAGGCCAACAGCCGATCCTGTTGCTGCAAGAATAAATGCCCAGCGAGATGTCCACTCGCCATGAATCGACTTTGTAGGTCTAGCCATTCGGTCGCCTCAAAAAAGTAAATTCACTCGATTGTACCCAAAACTTTTGTCTTTCAACAAACCGCACTCATTTTAGTTTCGTGAATGATAAATAATGAAGCCGCTGTTTAAACACTCTATAATATGCACATGGCAGCGAAAAAGAATAAAAAGAAAGTAGGCGAAAACACCATCGCAGTGAACCGTAAGGCACGGCATGAATTTTTCATCGAAGATAAATTTGAAGCAGGACTGGTTCTCGAAGGGTGGGAAGTGAAAAGCCTGCGTGATGGAAAAGTGCAGCTCAACGAAAGCTATGTCCACGTTCGCAATGGTGAAGCCTGGTTAGCAAACGCACTTATTACTGCGTTAAAAACCGCATCTACACATATCAAACCAGAGCCACAACGTGACCGTAAGTTACTGCTGCATAGAGCAGAATTACACAAATTGATTGGTGCGGTTGAGCGTAAAGGCTACACGCTGATTCCATTAAATATGTACTGGAAAAAAGGCATGGCCAAGATTGAAATTGCGCTGGCCAAAGGTAAACAACTTCACGATAAACGCGCAACTGAGAAAGATCGCGACTGGAATCGTGACAAAGCCAGAATTCTGAAAGCAAGATAAGTTTTCACTGGTTGAAAAACGCCTAATCCGATACAATATAAGAGTTCAACACTTTGGGGGCGACCTGGCTTCGACGGGGATTACAAAACCTAAGGTGCATGCCGAGTACTTCAGTTCTCTCGTAAAAAAGACTGGAATTAAATTAGTTGCTAACGATAACAACTACGCACTAGCTGCTTAATAACCAGTGAATGCCGTTCGACCAGATCCGTGCTTGTGCGTCTGGTATCGGGCGTCGACTCTCACAAGATCGTCTCGAGGTATGCTTGGTACTAAGAGATTAAAACCTTACAAGATCGCTACTTGTTTTCCCTGTTCATCGGGTAGCAGGTAGTTAAATTAATAGATGAAATAAGCATGTAGATCCGAAGGCGGAGGATCTGCGGACGCGGGTTCGATTCCCGCCGCCTCCACCAAACATAAATGACCACCCTCGGGTGGTTTTTTTGTGCCTAACGATCTGGAAAGTAGGTTGGGTAGAGCTATAGCGAAACCCAACAGTTGAGACTTTGTATAATGATCTTTTGTTGGGTTTCATGCTGCAACTTAACCTACCGATTATGTTTAACTCAACTTTTTCTGAGGGATTTAGTTGAAGCGTTTATAGTCGGGTTATATCAATATCGTCTGAGGTGATAACCATGAAAAAATTAGCGCTAGCTTGGCTAATGTTCGTTAGTGTTTTTGCTCATGCCGACGAGCTGACAAAAGAAGAAACCTGTGAGGGCTGGGCAAATAAAGCCGAGCAGTTTATGGAGGTTCGGCAAAACAATGTGCCTATCCATGAGGCGATGAAGATGACGGTGGGCAATTTTTCTCGTGGATTGATGTTGCGTGCTTATAATGAACCGGTTGCTGAAAATGAGGGTGAAAAGCAAGCTGTTATCGATCATTTTGCTGAACTAATTGAAGATGAGTGTTTGAAAAACGCTCAGTAAAAAGGTCGCATCAGGCTGGATTTACCGCGCAGCAAATAGTTTTAAGTTCTTACTATTGAGTTACAACGGTTAATGTTTATCGAGCTTAATGTTCTATTTCGCTTGCTGACATTTGTTTTCAGCCATGCAGGCAGGCGATAAATAGGCAAATAAATACTTTTTTATTTTCATTTGCTTATAAATAGTTTTTACTAGAGAAGACGTATTATTTGTAAGTTTAAATAGTTGTGCAGAAGTTATGGTCTTTGTTCTGTACTTTTTTATTTGATTATCAATGTCATCTTTTACCGGGCAAAACTAAACATCTTTAATAAGGTTGTGTAGACTGGCTTTACAAAAGATTCACACCCCAACGCGTGCACACAAGGGGACTCAAAAAGACAATGCTCAATGCAGATTAGAGAAAAACTCAGTTTAATCGTCATCGTCAGTATTCTATTGACTTCCATACCCGCCGCTATTTGGGTAAGTGCTTATTCAAAAGAAAAGCTTCTTAACCGAGAGGTGAATAATCTACTGGCTGTGACTCAGAATCAGGTCGATATCACTTCTCAGAAGCTCAGTTATGCAGAACCTAAATTAAAAGGCTTAGCCCGTTTACTACAAAGTGAATTAGATAAACCGGTTACAAAGGAAGAAATAGACAAGTTCTATCAAACAATAGAGCTGAATAGTGACGGGGTTTGGCGTAATAAGAAAGACCAGTTTGATGGTCAGGTCAATGCCGGGATTTTCATTCCTGACTCAGCTGATTTAACAGATAAACAGAAAGTGATGCATTTACGCATCAAGCAGGTGATGGATGTTTTTGGCTCATCTGCTAATCGTGTATTTGAAAATGTGTGGTATCTGTCACCTGATTTACGCAGTGAAGTTATTTTTGATTCTCATTATCCTCAATTTATATTTACTCAGCAGGCTGACAATGATTACACGCAAACGCCTTGGGTAAGCTTAACTTCTCCTTCTGAAAATCCCGACAAGCAATATACCTTTACACCGCCTTTATTTGATCCTGTTAATCAGATTTGGATGGTAAGTGCCTTATACCCGCTTTATGTCAATGGAAAGTGGGTGGGGTCGCTTGGTGAGGATATGCAATTAAGCAATGTGCTGGGCTTTACTTTCAATGAGCAACAACTTTACCCAGATACACAGCATTTCCTGTTGGATAAGCAAGGGAATTTCATTCTTGCAGGCCATTGGCAGGCAGAGCTTGAGTCAGGTGATGAAAAACAGGTGACAGATTTTCTCGATAAAGAGAATGCGCTTAAAGTCATGTTAAAACAGCCTGTTAAAGATAGTCCACAGATTGCGTCAAAAGATATTATCGTAAATGGAGAAAAGTATATTGCCATATCCATGTCGGTGGTTCCGGTTAATTGGCGCTACTTTAAACTCATTCCAATAGATGATTTGATTGAACCCGTTAATCGTTTATTAGCGATTCTGATAGCCGTATTATTTGCGGTCACTATTTTCTCTGGTTGGTTGATTACCGTTGCTGTGAATAAGAATGTGATTTCACGTATCACACGCTTGACCAGAGAAATGACACGTTTTGAGTCCGGACAAAAAGTGGCGTTGACAGCTGAGCTAAAAGGGAATGATGAAATTACCACTGCAGCCAGAGCATTCGACTCTATGGCTGAACGTATCGATTCATATTTAACGCGTATTGCGGAAAGCAAAAAGTCATTAGCTGAAAGTGAAAGCCGCTGGAAGCTGGCACTTGAGTCTACCGGTGACGGTGTTTGGGACGTCGATCTTGAAGCTGGCACAGCAAGTTATTCCGAGCGTTGGAAGAAAATGCTGGGCTATATGGATGACAGTTTCCCAGACACGCTAGACGAGACTTCCGAATACATACACCCAGAGGATAGAGAGCAGGCCAGACTGCGTTTCAGAGGATATATTTCAGGCGAGTATGCCAATTACCAAGATGAATTCCGAATGCTGTGTGGCGATGGCTCATGGAAGTGGATTATGGCGCGCGGCATGATCATCAAGCGTGATAGAGACTTACAACCTTTACGTATGATTGGTACCAGTACTGATATTTCCTACTTCAAGAAAATTCAGGATGAGTTACGCACTAATACAGCCAAACTCAGAGAATTACTAGAATATAGCCCGATTGCTGTTCGAATTGTTACCAATACCACCAAAAAAATTGTCTTTGCGAATAAACGTTATGCGGAGCTGGTTAATCAGGATAAAGACAAATTAAACGATCTCAATCCCTTTGCCTTTTACGTTGATCCTACAGTGGTGAAAACCTATTTAAATCATATCGCTGAAGGTAAAACCATCTATAACCAACTGACAGAGCTTAATATCTACGGAGAAGGAACAAAATGGACACTCGCTTCTTACTTGCCAATTAAATATGGTGGTGAGGAATGCAATATCGGTTGGTTCTACGATATTACTGATCGTCTAAAAAACGAGGAAGCACTGCGTTTACATGCCAGCGTATTTGATGATGCCTGGGAAGGCATTCTGATTACTGACAAAGATAACCGTATTATTAGCGTGAACCGCGCATTTAGTGAGATCACTGGATACACACAGGAAGAATTAATCGGTGAAGATCCTAAAATTCTTGCTTCTGGTCGACAGGGCGCAGAGTTTTATGAAGAAATGTGGGAATGCATCCATACCGAAGGGCGTTGGCGTGGTGAAATATGGAACCGGAAGAAAAATGGGGAATTTTTTGCTGAAATCTTGACCGTAAGCGCAATAGAAAATGATGAGGGCGAGATTACCAATTATCTTGGGCTGTTTGTTGATATTACGGAGATTAAAAAAACAGAGCATCTGTTAGTCAATATGGCCCATTATGATGCCCTGACACAGCTCGCTAATCGAACACTACTTTCAGATAGGCTCGAGCAAGCTATCGCCATTGCTAAACGAAGTGAAAAATTGCTGGCGGTATGTTTTCTGGATCTGGATGGGTTCAAACCTGTCAACGATGAATTCGGTCACGAAATTGGCGATAAACTGTTGATTGCCGTGGCTGAAAGACTAGCCCAAGTTACTCGCTCCGGGGATACAGCTGCCAGAATGGGGGGCGATGAGTTTGTTGTACTTATCAGTAACATAAACAATATCGATGAGCTGGACCCCATTCTTACAAGACTCAGCCAGAAGATTGCTGAGCCGATCAAGATTAACCATCGTAAACATCACGTCACAGCCAGTATCGGCGTGGCTATATATCCCTTAGATAATGTGGACGGTGATACCTTGATTCGTCATGCGGATTTGGCCATGTATGAAGCTAAACAGGCGGGGAGGGATGGCTATCATATCTTTGATGCTAAGCTGGATCAGCAGATGCATGAATACCATTCCCAACTGGAGCGATTACATCTGGCATTGATTGGTGAAGAGTTCAGGCTTTATTATCAGCCAAAAGTGGACCTTCGCCATAACCGTGTTGTAGGTGTAGAAGCCCTTATCCGTTGGCAACACCCTGAAAGAGGTTTATTGGGTGCCATGGAATTTTTGCCTATTATTGAAGATCATGAGTTCAGTATTGAGTTAGGCGACTGGGTATTAAAAACGGCGTTCAACCAATTACAAACATGGCATGAAAACAATTTGCACATTCAAGTCAGTATCAATGTATCGGCCAGACACATTCAGCATGATGCCTTCTTAAACAAACTCGAATCATTATTGAAGCAATACAAGACTATAGCGGCAGATGATATCGAGCTGGAGATTCTGGAAACCTCGGCACTGGAAACGGTTCAGACAGCGCAGGTTGTGGCGGCCGCAAGTAGTTATTTGGGAGTACCGTTTGCTCTGGATGACTTTGGCACCGGTTATTCTTCGTTGTCGTATCTGAGAAAACTACCAGTCAGAACCTTAAAAATTGACCAGAGCTTTATCCGGGATATGCTGGGTAATGAAGAAGACATGGCGATTGTGAAAGGGGTGATTGAGCTAGCTCAAGTCTTTAAACGCAATATCATCGCCGAAGGTGTTGAAACTGAAGCGCATTTTAAACCGCTGATGGATATGGGCTGTGATATTGCGCAAGGTTACGCTATTGCTAAGCCCATGCCAGCAGACGAAGTGCTTGAGTGGGTAAAACACTATGAAAATGCGCACAGGAAGAACTAAGTTTATGGCCAATATTCTGCTTGATAAATCACATAAAAAACTCATTCAATCAGCGATTGAATTTGGTAATTGGTTATCAACTCAGACTTCCCTATCAGAAGATGATAAAAAAGCCGTGCAATCCATTCAGCAGGTATTAAATAAGCTGCCCAAAATAAACGATGGCACCTTAGCCATGTATGGCTTTAGTGTGGAACGCGGTGATGACGAGAAGGCGCTGATTCGGGGCTGGGATATTAGTGTCGAGTATTTTGCTCATGATCCGGAACAGCAAGGTGGTCTGGAAATATTCAGTTCTTATTTACCGATTCCTGAATCCACAGACAAAGATGTGTTGGCCATTAAAAAACAACATGAAGTGTATTTCCACTGGCCTATCGGTGATATTTGTAATCTGGTCAAACAAGAACAGGCGCAGCAGTGGATAACAGCAGTAAGCCAACCACAGGATATACTATCAGAGGGGGACAGACTTCGGGTGGAGATTGTGTATCAGGATTTTTACAGTGAGATTGAGTTGCCTGGCTGAATAGCAGGCAAAAAAAGTCTGAGAAACTCAGACTTTTACGTTTAGATTATTGCCTTGTGTGGCAGTAGGTGCAGGGACAGCAGATTCAATCAGTTTTAACGCATTGGCACCATCTAACTTGGCTTTGTTATTACTCATTTGAGCACTTTTGACCATCAGATAATCATCGATACTGATTTTCGGGCTGCCTTGTGTTGCTGAAATACTCATTTCTTACCTCCTACTTTTTGTGCCATCTTACATGACCTTAGTTATCTTCTACGATAAATAGTTCACATAATTCTTATATCGGCCTATTGCCATAACACTTTAGAATCAAATGCTTTTTGATTTTTTGTCATCGTTTTGACATCACGCTGTGGTTGACTTTCAGGATTGTAATCCAACTGCATAAAGCCAATGACAGCAGCGAGCATGACCCATTCATCCAAGGTGATTCCATTTTTACTCGATAACCATCTGGTGGATAGCTTTTCTTTTAATACGGCTGAATCGTTTCATAAACAGCAATTAATGCAGAATCCGTCTTTGCTGGTCAGCTTAGGATTAATTTCTGAACAACAGATGGTATCGGCGTATGTGAAGTCGCATGGCATAGAAAAGTGTGACATCAAAACGTTGCCAAGCGAAGCACCATCGCATGAGATAGCCACACGATTTCTGCAAGAAGCGGAATGTTTGCCTGTTTTTATCGACGAGGCTGAACTCACGCTTGCCATGGTGAATCCGGAAGATAGCTTTGCTTGTCGGTCGATAGCCCAGCTAACTAAGAAACGGGTAAAAAGGCTGGTGATTACTCAGAGTGAATTTAAGCAGTTATACCACCAATGGCATGCTGAGCAGCAGGATAAGCGTGTTGCTCATTCTGATCGCACACTCACAGATGCCGATGATGATTCCTCACTGGTTAATCGCCTGAAAGATATGGCATCACAAGAGCCCGTGGTGAAGCTGGTTAACTCGTTGCTCAATAAGGCTGTTGAGCTTAATGCCTCTGATATTCACATAGAACCTTTTGAGCATCATTTGGCGGTTCGCTATCGCATGGATGGTGTATTAAAGCAGCTCGATTCTCCACCTGTTAAATCCAGTGCTGCCGTAATATCCCGTATCAAAATAATGGCAGAGCTGAATATTGCTGAACGACGGCTGCCGCAAGATGGTCGGCTGCAAATTCATGCTGATGGTCGTTTGATAGATTGCCGTGTTTCCACCACGCCCACACTGCACGGTGAGAGTATTGTGATTCGTTTGCTTGATAAACAGAAGGTGACGCTGGATATTCAGCAACTGGGCTTGTCACCCCAATCATTAAACGGGCTGATAAAACAAATTAAACAACCACACGGCATTATTCTGGTGACGGGCCCCACCGGCAGTGGTAAAACCACGACCTTATATTCTGCTTTGCAGCAATTAAATACCGAAGAGAAAAAAATACTAACCGTCGAAGACCCGATTGAATATCAACTCACTGGCATCAACCAGATCCAGGTCAAACCGCGTATCGGCCTAGGTTTTGCCGAAGCGCTTCGTGCGCTGGTGAGGCAAGATCCGGATGTACTGATGATTGGTGAAATGCGGGATAAAGAAACCGCCTCAATAGCCATTCAATCAGCATTAACCGGCCATTTGGTGTTTTCAACGCTGCACACTAATGATGCCAGCAGTGCGGTAACACGCTGTTTGGATATGGGACTGGAGCATTATTTACTGGCCGCATCGCTGAATGCAGTGATGGCGCAGCGTTTGGTTCGTCGCCTGTGTTTGTCGTGTCGTGAACAAATGCCAATTAATGAAAGTACTTGGGGTACCCTCATCCCAGATTCGATTCCGTTTGATGACAAGGCGAGGTTTTATCGCGCTGTTGGCTGTGATGCTTGTCAAAATAGTGGCTATCACGGACGCACCATGATCAGTGAATTATTGATTATGACGGATGCCATCCGCCAATTGATATTACAAAAAGCCGATGCCAAAACTATTGAACAGAAGGCGATTGAGCAGGGTATGCAGACGCTGAAACAGGACGGCTTTCGCTTGGTGTTAGCTGGCATGACCAGTGTTGATGAAGTGTTACGGTTAACTCAGTCTGACCATACACATGACTAAGTTTGTTTATAAAGCTTTATCCGCCAAAGGCGAGATGATCACCGGCAGTAAAGAGGAAGTCGATCAGACTGCCGTGGTGCAATTCCTGCGTCAGTCAGGCTATGTTCCGGTCTCCATCAGCCAACAGTCGTGGCTGACAGGTTCATTCAATCTACAAAGAAAAAAGCCGCAAGCACCGCTATCACAAACATTGTTACTCACCTTTTTCAGTGAGCTGGCTACCTTGCTTGATGCAGGCCTGCCGGTAGATCAGTCATTAAAACGCATGGAAAGACTGACAAGTTCAACACCATTAAAAGAGACGCTGTCTGCCTTGCATCAGGGAGTAGCCGCTGGTGATAGTCTGGCAAAAGCCATGGCCGCTCAGGGACAACGTTTCACTGATTTACATATCAATATGGTGCTGGCGGGTGAGACGGGTGGACATTTACCCCAGGTGATGAATGAGTTGGCTTATTACCAGGAAACAATGGCCTCATTGCGTCGACAACTGATGTCGGCACTAAGCTATCCCATGATATTACTGGTTATGTCGATATTATCGATTGTGATGATGATGACCTACGTTATTCCTAAGTTTGTACCCTTATTTGAGGGGGCGGAGCAAACGATTCCCTGGCTGACACAACAGGTATTTGCCGTTGCTCATTTTTTTGAGCAGAGCTGGTGGCTACCTTTAGTGATATTTATTGTGATGGCTCTGGCTGTGGATGGTATACAAAAGCATCCAGCAGGTAAGGTTTGGCTGGATGGCAAAATACTCAAATTACCGATAATAGGTTCACTGATAACCGTTGTGAATATTGGCCGCTTTTCTCAGAGTATGGCGTCGATGTTGACTCATGGTGTTGGCTTAATTGAAGCCGTGAATATGGCATCCGGTGCGATTAATAATGGCAAAATTAAACAGGCATTGGCTGAAGTATCGAAGCAAGTAAGCCATGGCAGTTCGCTTGCCAAAGCATTAAAGTCGTTTTCCTGTTTTCCAAGTCTGTTAACAGAGCTTGTAGAAATCGGCGAACAAACCGGCCAGTTGGAGCCGATGTTCAGCAAGGTGGCAAAAGCCTATCAACTGCAAGTCGAAGACAGGACCAAACAATTATTAAGCCTGGTTGAACCTGTATTAATCATTGGTTTGGGTGGCATTATTGGTGTCATCATTATTTCTATTATGCTGGCGATGTTAGGACTAAATGATTTGGTCCGTTAGTGCCTGTCATTAAAGTTTCATTTTTAGTGGTTATATTCCGCTGATGATGAAAAAAAATAATCGTGGTTTTAGTCTTATCGAATTGCTGGTGGTGCTGGCTATCTTAGCTTTGCTGGTCGGTCTGGTCGGTCCTAGAGTGATGAAACAGTTAGGTGGGGCGAAAGCTGATACGGCTGTGTTACAGATCGCTGACCTGCAAGCCTCACTTGATATCTACTATCTGGATATGGGCGTGTATCCCACTTCTGCTCAAGGTTTAAATGCACTGATTGAAAAGTCGGCTGATCTCTCTGGCTGGAATGGCCCTTATCTCAAAAAGAAAAAAGTCCCAGTCGATCCCTGGGGGCATGCCTATCATTATGTTTCACCCGGTAAATATGGTGACTATGACTTGTATTCATTAGGTGCCGATAATCAGCAGGGTGGTAGTGGTGACGATCAAGATATCAATAGCTGGGAGTAACAATATTGTCACGCTCGGCAATAGCAAAAGGCTTTACCTTAATTGAGCTATTAGTCGTGATGACGCTGATGGTCATGCTGATGACTTTATTACCTCCGTTATTTCGTCCGGTGATGGAACACCATAGTCTGTATGCGGAATCTCAGCGCTTAGTGTTGTTAATGCGGCAAGCCCGCAATGAAGCGATGCTGACTCAACAAACGCAATACGTTGAGCTGAATGTCACCAACCAACAAATTGCTCACAACAATCAGCGTATGCAACTGGCGGCGAGCACAAATCTGGATGCCTATGTAGCAGACCGGACAAATGCAAAGAACCAGGGAAGCATTGTTTTTTATGCCGATGGCAGTAGTAGTGGCGGTCAATTAGTGCTGACAGACAAACATTATGCCTATGGCATCGATGTGAACTGGGTGACCGGGCAAATTCAGTTAAGTAAACAGTTGCCAATGTGATGAAACAGCGTGGTTTTAGTTTACTTGAGTTACTGGTGGCTTTTAGTTTGATGAGTGTGTCTTTAGTCATCCTGTTTCAGTTATATGCAAAAGGCCAGCAGGTTATACGCTTAGGCAATGATTACAACGTGGCGACAACGATTGCAGAGTCATTGATTGCTCAGGCGACATATCAAACCAGTGGAACACAACAATCTGGCATCACCGAGAAGCAGTTTCATTGGCAGTTAACGATTCAGCCGACAAACGGCAATATGCAATCAAAACTACCATTGAGAGAGGTCAGCGCCAATGTGTCATGGCAACGTTCAGGTAAACCGTACCATGTACATCTTTCTACGTTAGTGCCTGTCAGCAAGGCCACACCATGAAAAAACAGTCAGGTTTTACCTTGTTGGAGATGCTTATTGCCATCAGTTTGATGACGATTATGCTGGGTTTGTTGTTCAGTGCCTCACGTACGCTCAGTGGACAGACTCAGTCTGGCATTGATCAGGTGCAAATGAATGATGATATCCGGCTGGTGATTCAGTTTGTCAGGAGACTTATCAGTCAGACATCACCGATTGTGATGAATCAGGGCACCTCACATCCTGTGTTATTTTCAGGAGCAAAACATCAGCTTGGATTTGTCTCTACTTTACCTGCTCATGCCGGTGGTAACAGTCTGTATTGGGTTGAGTTGATGCTTAAAGAAAACCAATTGGTGATGAATTATCAGCCATTACTGAGTCTGCATAAAAATCATAAGGATATTCAGCAGATTACGCTGTTAAATGGCGTGGCATCATTGGATTTTTCCTATGCAGAACTTCATAACAACATCACACCAAAATGGCATTCAGCCTGGCGAAAAAGTCAGAAACTACCGCCAATGATTTCAATGACTCTGGCACAGAAAAACCAGGCAGAAAAATATCCAATCGTGGTGTCTTTGCCTGCCCAGGTGACGCGGATGCGGGATCATCTCAGTGTGCAGCGTAGTGACTCATGAGCTCAGTCAAACAGCAAGGTGCAGCGTTATTGATCGTGCTCTGGATGATCGCGCTTTTGATGATTTTAGCCGTGAGTTTTAGCCAAACCATGCGTATTGAAACGCAACAAATCAAACAGCAGCAGGAGGCGTTGGCAAGTAAATATCTGGCAATGGATGGCGTGTGGCAGGTGATCCAAGCATTAGTTGATGAGCGTAGTGACAGACTGACCAATGGCACCCGGTACAAGATGATGACGGATAAAGGCACCTTATTTCTCCAGATTCAGGACCAAAATGGATTGCTTGATGTTAATTACGCCCCGGCTGAATTAATCACTTCCGTATTAAAAATAAAAGGCTGGTCTTCACATGCGGCTGAACAATATGCCGATCAAATTGTTGATTGGCGTGACCGTGATAGTGAACGTCTCCCCGCCGGAGCTGAACGTTTACATTACCGATCTGCCGGGCGAGATAACTCACCCAAAAATGCCGCTTTTAATAGTCTTGAAGAGCTGCGTTTGCTGTTGTCGATGGACGAGCAGAATTATCAAAAGATAGCCCCGTTGATGACGGTGTATTCTCAACAATCGGGTCTTAACTTATCTGTACTACCAGTAAGTCTCTACAGTGAAAATGAGCGGAAACGTCTTAGTGAACTGCCTAATGATCAATTACAACGACTTCCCGCCGGTCGTTGTTTTGTCATCATCAGTCGCGCCGAGGTTAAAAAAAGTGTGGCGAGTCTGAAAGTGGCGGTATTGCTGAATCCGGAGCAAACCAAGGATTATGCAATTTTGTCCTGGCAGGCTATCACAGGAGTTGAGTCCTGATGTTCTGGCAACAACTCAGACAAGGCATTGCGTCTGCCTGGAAATGGTGGTTGTCACAGCTTAATGCTGGGCTGCCTAAACGCTGGCAATATCAAACTGATATTCGCCGTCGACGATTATGTATCAGCTTCCATGAGGATCGTTATCAGTTAACGCTATGGTCTAAGGCTGGAGATGACATTCGTTGGCAAGCCACAACAAAGCGTGCTGATAAGCTCACCCTGCCTAAAAAAACGAGTCCGAACAAGAGTGTCTTATTGCTTGATGAACAGCAAGTATTGTCTCGTCAACTAACGATTCCACGTTCAGCAAAACACAATATTGCCGAGCTATTGTGCTTTGAAATGGATAAGTTCACGCCTTTTCAGGCCGAGCAGGTGAGCTTTGACTGGGTTGAGCTGGAAGAACAAGACGATCCGGAGCTGATTCAGCTTCGCTTGTTTGTCATGCTGCGTGAAGATATCGAACAGCATCAACAACGCCTGAAACCTTTAGGCATTAGTATCGACAGGGTGTCTGTTCAAGACAGTCTATATCGTGATCGGGTGAATTTATTAGGTTCACTGTCTTCAAAAAACGCATGGTCAGCGTATGTTTGGCCCGCATCGGCCCTGGTCTGCCTACTTTGTGCGCTTTATCTGCCCTTGTCTTTTTATGAAACCCAGCTGCAACAGCAACAAAAAAGTCTGACGGCTTTACGTACAAAGGCAATGCATGATGTGAAGAAGCAACAACATGGTGAATATACGCTGGCACAATTTCGTGAGTTAGCAGAGCAACAACGACAGCAGCAGTGGTTAGCTGTGCTTAATACCCTGAGTGAGGTGTTGCCAAAAGACACCTGGGTAAGACGCTTCCAGGTCAGAGACAACACCATTGAGATTCAGGGCGTGTCGACATCAGCAACCACACTGCTTTCCTTATTAGCTAAGACAAAACAATTTACCGACGTGACTTTCAAGGCGCCTGTGACCTTTGATAAGCAACTGGGCAAAGAAAGGTTTTTTATCACCATGAAGCGAGCCACCGATGCGAGCTGAGCTATCACGTTTTTATCCGGCACTAGCTTGGTCAGTACTCATTCTGGTCATTGTATTTTTCTGGCTGGTGATTATCAATCCGGCCTTGTCTGTTCGGCAGCACTACACCAGTGCACTGGAAGAGACTCGATTTATGCAGCAAAAATTATCGCGTCAGTTAGAACAACCATCAGTATTGCTGACTGAGGATGAAACGAGGCAGTTGGCAGATCGCTTTTTATTTCATGGTGAATCAAAAGCCTTGATGGCTGCACAAATGCAGTCATTGGTAGCTAAACATCTGGATGACTTGGGCCTGACTAAAATGAGTGCCGAGACGACGCTTGTCGAGCAGGACAAAGGCTTTGACCAGATTCAGTTACGTCTTCAGTTCCAGACCGATTTGAAAGGTCTAGTGGCCTTTTTATCCCGTATTGAATCACAGCAACCGTTACTGCTCATTGATGAATTATCTATTGTGGTGAATGACGATAACACTCAGTCATCATCCCCCCAGCTTGAAGTACAAACCATGATGACCGGCTTTTATCAAACAGAGAAAACGGAGAAGGCATCATGAGCTGGGTTGTTATTAGCTCATGGCTGCTAATCATTTTATCAATGGTGAGTGTGGCAATCGAGTACAGACATGCTCATGCTGAACCTGCTGTTACTGATGCTCCGGTTAACCGTCAGCAGACTTTGTCTGATAAGCAGAGCACTGTTATTAATTTACCGTCACCGTCTGCTACTGATGCTTTGTTAACCCAGGCGATTTTCTCATCAAGCCGTTCTGTAGAGGCATCGATACAGCAAACCGCGGAGCCGACTGAACACACCATATTTTTAAATCATTATCGTCTCTCAGCGGTGGCCATAAGTGAAAACTCGTCAACGGTATTAATGACAGATGATAAAACCAACAAGGTGAAACATTTACAGCTAAACGATGAGCTGGATGGCTGGACATTAGAGGATATTTCATCGATAGCAGCCGTATTCAGTAAAGCCGATAAGCGGCGTCGTGTGATGTTGTTTAATCCGCAAAAACCGTCATTAGCAACTACGATTTCTACAGATGTCATCACAACTGAGCGGGAAAGTTCGCCCACTTTTGTATCCGGCACTACCTTGGATGACGATCCGTATCAATAATGTCACATTCATTTCATATGCTTGTCGGTTATGAATTCAATAAGCGAGTGATACAAACACATGATTAGGCTAGCAGCAATAGTCGTATCGTTAATAGTGCTGGCGGGGTGTCAGCATCTGACTGGCACCAAAGTACAACAGCCAGCCAAACTGGCAGGCAATAGTGTCAATACCCCCGTTTCAACTACGCCTATCAGTCAGCACATTACATCTTCAGATGATACGAAACCGCTGCAGAAAACGGTGGTTTATGGAGACAATCCCACATCGCAAATTCCTCGCCAGCAGTTTTCTAGCAATGCTGAACACAACGATATTACGCTCAATTTTGAAGCCGTCGCGCTGGCTGATTTTGTCCGTGTTGTATTAGGCGAAATTTTGGCAGTGAATTACTCAATGGATAAAAACCTAACAGGGCAAGTCACTATTCAAACACCAAGTCCCATCGCAAAAGAAGCAGTATTGCCGATGCTGGAAAGTGTATTGGCAATGAATAATGCTCGATTAATGGTGAACCATGACTTTTATCAGGTGGTGGCATCCGATCAGGCATTATCCCGTACATCAGGTAATACCCAGTCAGGTTATGGGGTGCATGTCATCCCTCTGCGTTATATCAGTGCTGCTGAAATGGCGAAGATTTTAATGCCTTATGCTGGGAAGGATACCGATATCCAAGTTGATCAAAAGCGTAATCTGGTTTTA
Source organism: Methylophaga thalassica (assembly GCF_030159795.1). Lineage (NCBI taxonomy): Bacteria > Pseudomonadati > Pseudomonadota > Gammaproteobacteria > Thiotrichales > Piscirickettsiaceae > Methylophaga > Methylophaga thalassica. Next base: position 707,644 of record NZ_BSND01000003.1, read on the forward strand.
TTACGTGGCAATCAACAGGATGTGCAAACACTGACGCAGACGATTTCTGTGTTTGATGTCGACTGGCTGGCGGGGATGTCTGTCGGTATTTATCCAATAAAAAATGCTTCTGTGAACGACATTCAGCGTGAATTGGAAACTATTCTGTTAACAGCTGCGGCAGACAATAATGAGCCGTCAGCTAATGGTCCCGTGCGCTTAATGGCTATTAATCGTCTTAATAGTATTTTAGCGATCAGTGCAAACCGAGCATCGCTGTTAAATGTGGAACGTTGGGTTGAGCGCTTAGATATGGCTTCGAATCTAGGTAAACAGCAACTGTATGTCTATAAAGTCCAGAATGCCAAGGCGAAGCAGCTGGCGGATGTTCTGGCTCAGGTGTTTGGTGCCAATATCCAACAGCTGGCAGATTCTAAGACAGAAAAACAAACACTGGCCCCAGGTGAAACCCAAGTCCATTTGGGCTCAACACAGACAACATTAAATAATCCAGACCAGAGCTTATCTGCATCTCAAGCGAATAAAGCGCGTTTCTTAAATGATGAGGTCGATATTATTGCCGATGATGTGCGTAATGCGCTGGTAATTATGGCTACAGCCAAAGATTACGACATGATTGAGCGTACGATTAAACAGCTTGATACCGTGCCGATGCAGGTATTAATTGAAGCCAGCATAATTGAAGTCACCTTATCAGATGAGCTTAATTTTGGTGTGGAGTGGTTTTTTAAAAATGGTATAGGTAGCAAGCAAGGTAATAGTCAACTGGATTTAGGTAATTCTGGCATTAATGCTAAAACACCGGGCTTTTCGTTTACCGTGGTGGACAGCTTAAGCAATGTCCGCTTTGCGTTGAATACACTTGCCGCTCAATCAAAATTGAATGTTTTATCGTCGCCGTCTTTGATGGTGTTGGATAACCAACCTGCCAAAATCAATGTTGGTGATGAGATTCCTATCCCCACCCGACAATCAGTGAGTAATACTGATGCCACTGCACCAACAGTCAATGAAATTGATTTTCGTAAAACTGGTGTGTCGTTAACCGTATTACCACGTGTCAATAATAGTGGTCTTGTTACTATGGAAATACGTCAGGAAGTCAGTAATGCCGTGCAAACAACCACCTCGACGATTGACGCCCCCACCATCCAGCAACGAGAAATTCAAAGTGTGGTTGCTATCAATTCTGGTGAAACCATTGTGCTTGGTGGCTTAATTCAGGACAGCAAAACCAATAATGACAGCGGCGTACCAGGACTACATAAATTACCGGTTTTAGGGTATTTATTCGGGCAAACCTCAGACGCGGTGAGAAGAACGGAACTATTGGTATTAATCACACCAAGAGTGATTCGAGACCGCACATCGGCGCAGGCGGTAACCGAAGAGTTAAGAAACAAAATGCTGACAATAGAAGAAATCCCGGCATCTGTCTCAGGGAAAATATAAAACTCATACCTCAGTCTGGTTTCTGGGGCGAATGTGACTCAGTTCACATAATTGTCATCAATGCTTAACTTGGATGTCATCAATAACAATTACGCTGTATCCGTTAGCCAACCAAACACTTTAAATTGTCTTATGGGAGAGACACATGTCAAACAAGCTACCTTTATTATTGGGTGCAGCAACTTTAGCATTAAGCGTAACAGCTTATGCTAAACAACCTGTTCTAACTGATTATCAAGTTAACAGTGACTGGTATACCGACGCTGTTGAAAAAATGGATAACAAACCAGCTTATAAAAATGCACACAAAGCAAAAAATGTGATTTTATTTGTCGGTGACGGTATGGGCATTTCTACTATTACAGCTGCCCGTATTTTAGAAGGCCAGTTAAATGGCAAACCAGGTGAAGAAAACCGCCTGATCTTTGAAACATTTCCGTTCACAGGCCTGGCAAAAACATACAACGTTGATGCTCAAACACCTGACTCTGCTGGTACGATGACGGCCATGATGAGTGGTGTTAAAACAGATGCCGGTATCATTGGTATTGGTGAAGATGTTCACCGTGGTGTGTGTTCAACAATGAACGGCCATGAACTGGTGACAGCGCTTGAGCTGGCTGAAATCGCTGGTAAATCAACAGGTATCGTCACAACAGCACGTATCACTCACGCCACACCTGCAGCGACTTATGCAAAATCAGTGGATCGTGACTGGGAAGACGTTTCAGATATGCCTGCGTCAGTTACCCGCCGTGGCTTACCCTGTAAAGATATTGCCAAACAATTGGTTGAATTTGAAAGCAACCTGAAAAATCGTTATCCAACAGCAAAACGTATTAACGGTATCGAAGTCGCTATGGGTGGTGGTCGTCGTCACTTCTTACCAAAAAATCCTGCCTTTAATAGCCCTGATGCAGTCAGCTCAGTTGAAGGTGACAGAACAGATGGTCGTAACTTAGTTGCTGAATGGCAAACAACTTACCCAACAGGTAAGTATGTTTATGATAAAGCAGGATTTGATGCGATTGACCCAGCGAAAACCGATAAAATCTTTGCTCTGTTTAATGAATCACATATGCAATATGAAGCTGACCGTGGCAATGACATTGCCGGTGAACCTTCATTATCTGAAATGACGGAAAAAGCTATTAAAGTATTGAACAAGAACGATAGTGGTTTCTTTTTAATGGTGGAATCAGGTCGTATTGACCATGCTCATCATGCGGGTAATGCACATGGTGCTTTAAATGAAACTATTGAGTTTGCTCATGCGGTTAAAACAGCATTAGAAAACACTAATCCTGAAGAAACATTGATTATCGTGACTGCGGATCATAGCCATGTATTCACAATGGCGGGTTATCCAAAACGTGGTAATCCTATTTTAGGTAAAGTGGTCAGCGTTGGTTCAAATGAGCCTGCATTAGCTGCTGATGGTAAACCTTATACCACTCTGGGTTACACCAACGGTCTTGGTTTCCGTGACTTAGGTAATGAAACAGATGCTGATGCGAGCTATAGCGCAGGTCCTGATACTGGTCGTAAAGACTTAACAGCAGTGAATACAGAGCTGTCAGGTTATCACCAGGAAGCATTAGTTCCACTGGGTTCTGAAACACATGCAGGTGAAGATGTGGCGATTTTTGCTACTGGTCCAGGTGCCAATGCGGTGACAGGTGTGAATGAACAAAACTTGATTTATCACATTATGAACCAGGCAGCACGTTTGGAAGTTAAAGCAGAAAAAGCGATTAAGTAACATCAACGTAGAAAAAGAGAGGGGTGGACGTGAGTCCGCCCCTTTTTTTCGTTGGCACACATCAACAATTTAAGGTTATAGAGATGAAATATCGTTTATTAGTGAGTCTATTATTAGCATCCCCATTGCTGGTCCAAGCTAATGACAGCTGTTCAATTGATCCCGAGGTGTTAGGCGCTAGTTATCAAATGACCGACAGCGATTCTGATAAAAAAGCGACCATGATGTTATGGCGTCAACATCAGCGCGTCAGTAATCAATTTACTCAGTCAGGCATAACTGACATGTGGGAACACACGCATAATGGCCAACTAAGAATGGTCAGGTTTTTTGATAAAGAGCAACATGCTATTGAATATCAGCCAGGAGAAGTGAAATATGCCAATGCGGATAGTCAATGGCAGCAAGTGCATGAATTAATTACTGATAATCTGAAAAGCAATATGACCTTGGTTTCAAGCTCAGGTGAAGGTTGTGACAAAGTGGAAACCTATCAGTTAACTGAGGGTGATAGCCAACTGCAACTTGAATGGTTACCTGCATTATCACTGGTAAAAAGCTGGAAAAATGATACTGACGGTCATGTACAGACATGGCAGTTAACTCAGCTGATTAAAGATGAAAACGCTGTTAATGCCAGCTTTAAAATGCGCGATGATTATCAAACAACAGATTATGCCGATATTGGTGATAGTGAATCAGATCCGTTTATAGCGAAGATGATTAACCAGGGTTATATCGACCATGGTCCTTCCGGTTTTTATAACAGTGAAGGTGAGGATATCGGTCATCCGCATCATCATTAAGTAAAAGTGAAACCCAGTTAAAACCCTGTTTCAGTCTCTGAAACGGGGTTTTTTAATTTAGCGATAGTGCTACCTGACTGATGACGATATAGCGAATCAACTTGCCAGCTGTGACTAACACGACAAACCAGCCTAGATGTATTTTTATGAGTCCTGCCATAACAGTTAATGGATCACCAATGACGGGCAGCCAGGCAAAACACAGGGAAATAAGACCATATTTCTTAAACCGGTTTTCCGCTTTTCTGATATCGCTTTCTGATATCCGTAACCATTTGTTTATGACTGCAGAACTGGCCCAATAACCTAAAGCATAATTCAGCATTGATCCAAGCACGTTTGCCACGGTGGCTGTGCTGATGAGTAAAGTCGGTGATAATCCTTTGACTAATAGTGTGCTCAGAACGAATTCAGAGCTAAGTGGCAGTAGCGTGGCAGATAAAAAGGCTGAGATAAAAAGCCCTGGATAACCCAGGCTAACAAAATAATCCATTCAGGCGGTTACTCGATGGCGTGATGGTGGAGAAGTCAAACTGATACACTCCTTGGAAATATCGAATCATACATAAAAAAAGGGAGCCTAAGCTCCCTAATCTTGAACGACGATTTTCTAAATCTGGATTATGCAGCAATCGCTTTTCTACGAAAGCCTAAGAAACCTAATAAAGCAGGTGCTAATAAGAAAAGTGCCGCAGGAACAGGTACAGCCGAAACAGATAGGCTGTAATTTAAAGCTTTACCCGTTGCGTCATAGATATCCAACACATAAGTCAGACCTGCTGTTAATACTGCAGTGAAACTGAAATCACCTGTAATGTTGAAATTTTGAATAGCACCACCTAAAACACCAAATGCAATAGTTGCATTATCAAGATTAGACTCTGGATTAAATGACCATTCAATAACTACGGGTGTTGCGTCATTAGTAAATAAACTGAACGAAGATTCCCATGCGCCATTACCTGTAGTACCACTCGCTAATACAGTGCTGCCATTAGCAAGATCAATTTCCTGAGTAGCATTATTGGTGAAAGCTGGGTCACCTTTTGTTAAGTTAAGTGTTGCTGCGTTGGCGGCAACAGAGAAAAATAGTGCTATGACAAATAGCATCGCTTTTTTCATGATAATTTTCCTTCTGCATAAGTTGAAAAAACAAGCAATGCAACCCAGCCATCTTCAAATTTGAAGATCTGTGGCTTTCCGACCCCGCCTCACGACGAGTTTGGCTTTGATTAAATGGATGAAAGTGATAAACCACCCAACTGGTAAAGTGGTGAATTATTCATCTGCCGCTTAGTGTATAGAGGCTCTATTACAAGAAAATGTCAGAGTGAGTAATTGATTTAAATAAAATTTTTATCAAGTCAGTTGAATAACTTAACGGGCATATTTCCCGTTTTAAACTGGTGTATAGTCTGAAAATAATAATAAAAAAATATATATCAGAGAGGAGAGAGCAATATGGCAAGCGTACTAAAAACGACGCATCATGGTGGCTGTCCACATGATTGTCCGGATACCTGTTCGATGGTCTATGAGGTGGAAAACGGTCAATTAACTTCAGTCAAAGGCAATAAAGAACATCCGATGACGCGTGGCGGCTTATGCGTCAAACTCAAAGACTATGAAAAGCGTCACTATCATCCGGATCGTCTGTTGTATCCGATGCGACGTAGCGGTCCCAAAGGCAGTGGTCAGTTTGAGCGTATTAGCTGGGATGAGGCACTGGATGAAATTACCACGCGCTGGAAAGCAATTATTGATGAGTATGGACCTCATGCCATTATTCCCTATAGTTATTTGGGTAATCAGGGCTTAGTTCATGGCCTGAATGGTGGCGATGCCTTTTTTAACAAAATGGGGGCAACTGTTTGCGAACGTACTTTTTGTGGAGAAGGTTCCTGCACGGCCTGGTTACTGACTGTAGGGCCGACTGCAGGTGTCGATCCCGAGAGTTTTATTCATTCTAAATACATCGTTATCTGGGGCTGTAACTCTGTCAGCACCAATGTTCATCACTGGCATATCGTGAAAGATGCACAGAAAAATGGTGCCAAGGTGGTGGTGATTGATCCGTATAAATCCAAAACCGCTAAAGAGGCTGACTGGCATATCGCGCCAAAACCCGGTACCGATGGTGCACTAGCCATGGCGATGATGCATGTCATCATTAAAGAAGGTTTACAGGACCAGGACTATATTGACAACTACACCGTTGGTTTTGATGCCTTGGCAGAAAGAGCCAAGACCAGAACACCTGAATGGGCTGCGACTATCACGGGGATTTCCGCGGATGATATCCGTCAATTTGCCCGTGAGTTTGCCACGACTCAACCTGCTGCAATTCGCCTTGGGGTAGCGGTTGAACGCAACTATGGTGGTGGTCAGGCCATCCGTGCGATTACTTGTTTGCCAGCATTAACCGGCGCATGGCGGCATGTCGGCGGCGGTGCTTTGCAGTTCCCGGTATGGGAGCACCCCTATAAATTTGATGTGATTTGTCGTCCCGATCTTATTCCTGAAGGCACGCCAGTGGTCAATGCAATTCAGATAGGACGTGCTTTGACTGGGGAACTGAAACTCGATACGCCCATAAAATCGATGATGTGCTGGAATGCTAATCCTGTCACTCAGGCGGCTGAAACTAATAAAATTGTCGAAGGCTTAATGCGGGAAGACCTTTTCCTGGTGGCGGCAGAGCATTTCTTATCTGATACCGCCTCTTTCGCTGATATTGTCTTGCCAGCTTCGATGGGAGCGGAGATGGAAGATATGGTGCTGTCATGGGGACATCTATATCTTACCTATAACGAAAAATGTGTGGATTCGCCGGGTGAAGCTATTCCCAATAATGAGATATTCAGACGTCTGGCAGCCAGAATGGGCTACCAAGAAGAGAACTTTAGCTGGTCAGATAGCGAATGTCTGGAAAACTATGTTGATTGGGACTCGCCAGCCTGCGAAGGCATCGATTTGGCTTATTTGCGTGAACATGGTTTTGCCAAATTAAAGGTCGGCACAAAAGATGATCGTGCCCCACATCGTGAGGGTAATTTTCCCACACCCAGTGGTAAGTGTGAGCTGGAAATTAAAGGTGCCACCAATTTTGTCGCCGGACCTTTCCGACAAATGTATGACGGCTTTCAGCCTGGTGAGGCCTTAGACAGTCTGCCTGATTATGTGTCATCACGGGAAATACCCGAGGCAAACCCTCAGTTAGCAGAAAAATATCCACTCAATATTATTTCGCCGAAAAGTCATGGTTTCCTTAATTCTTGTTATGCCAATATGGAGAATAAGATTAAAGGTCAGGGTGAACAGTTTGTGATGATAAGTCCTATTGATGCGGATTTGAGAAATATTCAGAGTGGTGATGTGGTTTCTGTATTCAACGATAGAGGGATGTTTAAGGCTTTAGCTCAAATTACAGATGATGTCAGTCCCGGTATTGTGGTGGCAACACTCGGATATTGGCGACAATTAAATAACGGCACAGTGAATTGTGTCAGCTCGGCTGAGTTTGTGGATATGGGCCATGCACCTACGTTTACAGATAATTTGGTTCAGGTTGCTTTGTCAGCCTGAACATTTCGAAAAAAAGCCCGCGAAAGCGGGCTTTTTTATGTTGAATTTTAGGCTGTTTCTCTGTTGCCGAAAGGCCTGATGCCTATCAAAATCAATACTGACAGAATCAGAATAGCCAATTGCGCTGCTAATCCTTCCCATGTGGAATAAACGCCAATCCAGGATAAGGTAAAGTCAATTGGGAAAGACGATATGCTGATTAAATCAGCTTCTTGCAATGCCGCGACAGCTTTACCAATCAGAACAAAGGACAGTGCCAGCATCAGGTATGTGCTGAAAGTGAAGAATTTTCTGATAGGTAAACGTAAAGAGTATTTAATAATGACCCAGAACAATGCGGCCAATATCACTGTGGCTGTTATGAAACCGGTAGCGATAGACATTGACTGAGAGGCTGCTGATTGCGTCATTAAGGCCTGATAAAACAGTACTGTCTCAAACACTTCACGATAGACAGCAATGAAGGACAGTCCAGCTAATCCCCACAATGTACCTGTGCTTAAGTGGCGGTGAATATGCTGATTGATGTATGCCTGCCATGCTGCGGCGTTGGTTTTACTATGCATCCAGAAACCGACATAGAATAGAATGACTGCGGCCATCAGTGCACCGACACCTTCCATAATTTCACGGCTGGCACCACTGATACTGATCAGGTTTTGAGCTGCCCACCAGGTAGCTACACCAGCAAACAGGGCAAAAATCCAGCCAGCATGAACATATTTCACTGCATCACGACGCTCTGTTTTCACTAATACTGTGACCAGCGCCAGCACAACCAGCATGGCTTCCAAGCCTTCACGTAACAGAATAACCAAGCTGGCAGTGAAAAGCGTTGAGTCGGAAAGGGTATCAGCAGAGAGCATTTCTTGTGCCTGGCTCAACTGTTGATTAGTTTGTTCAAGTAAAGAGGTCAGTTCGTCTTGTTTCTCAGACTGGCTTGTTAACTGCCTGAACGCCATCATGGATTTTTCAATATCTTTTCTTAATTTTGGATCGTATGCATCCAGCGCGTTTTCAGCGAGTTCAAACCCATCAAGATAGGCACTAACAGCTAAGCCTTGAGCGGTTTTATATTCGCCTGCCATATAGCTTTTATGAGAAGCATTAAGCTGCTGTTTAGCCATGGCGAGAGGGTCGTTAGAAGCGAAAAGTGGCTGAGGGTTTGAGCGAAGTTCTGCGACGGTTTGGTTATCCAATGTAGGATATTTGTTTAATAAGGTATTCGGGCTGTTACTGACAAAGTCTTGAATGCTCATACCTGCAGGAACAGTGGCGAGACCTTTATTATCCTGAAACGCTATGCTGCCAGCATAAAAAGCCAGAGACCAACGTTGTTTTTCGTTCAGGTGGCTCAGTGCGACCATTGCTGTGCCGTCGATACCATTAGTAATGGCATCGTACAAACCGATTAAAGACCGGTTCATCGCACGTTCTTTGTCGGTAAAATCAGTTGGGGTTGGATCAAGCGTAGCGGCAAGTTCACCATTACCCTGACCCTTAGCACCGTGACAGGCACTACAATTTTGCTGATAAAGGGCTTGAACCTGCTGTAGAGGTAATAATTCGCTGGGTAATGAAACGGCCGGTGACAGTTTGATCAGAATATTACGCAGTTCAACCGTAATAGGATGAATCACATCCGGGTTCTGTTTGTCAGCAACAGCCTTTTGTAATTTTAGGGCAGCTTCTACAGCGTCCTGACCATTTTCCAGTTGACGCGTTTTTTCTACAGCAAGTGCAGAAAATTCTGTCATCTCACTGTATTCAGCCTCATTGATGACTTCCCCATTAGCTACAGCAGCACTGTAGTCAGCGCCAATATACTCAGCCATCTGCATCAGCTGACGTGTATCACTCTGAGCATCGTTCGCATGAGCCGTATATATAAATGAGAAGAACATTATCAGACTGATAATGAGACCTGAGGTTTTACGAAGGTCGAGTTTAAACACGTTTTTAACCGCTCCAGCTTTGGTTGTTAAGTCGATGTATTACTTAGTCAAGTTCTAAATGAGAATCATACTCATTATAAACGTTACTGACTATTACGAGTCAATGATTTCTTAGATAAGACTGACGTAAAGAAGTTCTCAATGATGAGTAGAGCGAAAAGTAATATATCAACAGCGCTGTTATAACTCGTTATGAGAGGCTTTAGCTTGTGTATGTGAGGTACAGAAAGTGATAATGTGATCATTTATGACGATTTGATGACAAGATGATGAAGAATGTAATTAAGCTGGATTCGCTCGATAATGCGCCTTTGCAAACGGTGCCATTTCCTTATTTTAAAGTAGAAGAGTCAATATACCCTGACTATATTCAGGGCATCATTAACAGCTTTCCTGATATTCCAGATGGGGGAAGTTACAATGTGGATGATGTCGTATTAGATGAACCATTCAAGTCACTCATTGAATCGATTGACACACCTGAATTCCGCCGCATTATCTGTGAGAAGTTTGATGTACAAGTGATGGATTTGCCGATGATGATCACGCTCAGAGGCTATTCCAGACAAAAGGATGGCCGGATTCATACCGACTCCAAAACCAAAGTGGCCACTATTCTGATTTATCTGAATGAAAAATGGGAAGCAGACACGGGTAAACTTCGGGTCTTGAATAACGGACATGATATGGATGATTATGTCGATGAGATAAGCCCGGGACCTGGCACGTTGCTGGCATTTAAAGTGACTGACAATTGCTGGCATGGCTATCCGGCCTTTGAAGGTAAGCGTCAGTCTATACAAATCAATTTCCTGACCAGTGCCGCTGCGGGAAACAAACATCGATTCTTTCACCGCTTGAGTGCAAAATTGAAACGCTTAGTTTCACGCAGAAAGTGAATTAATTTATTTCTAAACGGTTTTTATATACACGGACACACCGTAAAAATTAACCTAAGCTAATCTTTATCAAGATAGTGTGATGCTATAGTATCAATGAGTAAGACGATATCAGAGCGCATACACGAATAAAGGGAGAAGCAGGTTTTATGGGGGACACGGTTGAGCAGATGTATATCGCACTGATCAGTGTGCATGGGCTCATACGAGCTGATAATCTGGAACTTGGCAGAGATGCTGATACTGGAGGACAAACCCTCTATGTGCTGGAATTGGCTCAGGCTCTCTCTGAATTACCCAATGTCTCTCAGGTGGATCTTGTTACCCGCCGCATTATCGATAGTCATGTTGATGCTGATTATGCTGAACCTATTGAAGTGGTGAATGAGAAGTTCAGGATTGTCCGGATTGATGCTGGTCCTGAAGAATATATTTATAAGGAACAGCTTTGGGAACATCTGGACGGGTTTGCTGATAACCTCGCTGATTTTTTCAGAAAGCAAGATCATATTCCTGATTTGATACACAGCCATTATGCCGATGCCGGTCTAGTTGGATCTCACGTTGCCAATCTGTTGGGGATTCCGCTGGTCCATACCGGCCATTCACTTGGTCGAGTGAAGCGGAGACGCTTATTGGCGAGTGGCCTGACGACCGAGCAAATTGAGTCGCTCTATAATATGACTCGACGCATTGAGGCGGAAGAGATTACCCTAGCTACCGCGGAGCGAGTCATTACCAGTACTCATCAGGAAATTGAAGAGCAGTACGAAATTTATGATTATTATCAGCCTGATCAGATGCGTGTTATCCCGCCAGGCACCAATATCAAACAATTTAAGCCACCAGAAGGTAATGAGTTAGAAACTGAGCTATTCGGTAAATTAACCCACCAACTTGTTGAACCCAATAAACCGGTGATTTTAGCGTTATCCCGACCAGATAAACGCAAAAATATTGCGGTGCTTATTGAAGCTTATGGTGAGTCGGAAAGATTGCAACAACTGGCTAATCTGGTGATTATTGCGGGTAACCGTGATGATATCGATGATCTGGAAGCCGGTGCACAGGAAGTATTCCATGAGCTTCTTGTGGCAATTGATCGTTATGATCTGTATGGCAAAGTCGCTATGCCTAAGCATCACAAACGTGAACAAGTCCCGTTAATGTATCGCATTGCTGCCGCATCAGGTGGTGTGTTCGTGAATCCGGCACTGACAGAGCCATTTGGTCTAACCTTGATTGAAGCCGCTGCTTCTGGCGTGCCGATTATTGCGACCGAAGATGGTGGCCCACGGGATATTATTGGTAACTGTCATAATGGTATTTTGATTGACCCGCTAGAAACGTCAACGATTACTGACGCTTTACTGAAGCTGCTCACCGATAATGCGCTTTGGAATGACTATTCCAGTAACGGGTTGGAAGGTGTGGCCAAATGTTATTCATGGCAGGCTCACGCCAAGCGTTATATTGAGTTGGTTACACCACTGGCTCAACGTGCTGAATTATTACAACGTCAACCGCTTGAAAGAACCAGCCATGTTTATGCAGAACAGGCAATTTTCACTGATCTGGATTTGAACCTTATCGGTGATGATGTGTCGTTACATAAACTCATTAATCTGATTCGTGAGAATCGGAAAACCACGAAATTTGCTATTGCTACAGGTCGAAGATTGGATGTGGCATTAAGAATGATGAAAAAACATCAGATTCCTGAGCCTGATATTCTGATTACCAGTTCGGGGACTGAAATTTATTACGCACCGAAGTTAACGCCAGATACCTCGTGGGCTCAACATATCGATTATCACTGGACGCCCCATAAGGTTCGTCAATTACTTGATGATTATCCTGGTCTGGAGAAACAGCCAAAAGCAGAACAGAGTCGATTTAAATTAAGTTATTACATTGATCCTGAGCAAGCTGATATAGAAGAGATAAAGCGGCTGTTACATCAGGAAGAACAATCCGTGCATGTACAGTTGGCATTTGGGCAATATTTAGACATTTTACCCATTAGAGCATCAAAGGGGATGGCTCTACGCTATGTTGCCGATCATTGGCAAATACCACTTGAGCATATTTTTGTGGCCGGTGGTTCTGGCGCCGACGAAGATATGATGCGCGGCAATACGCTCGCCGCTGTTGTGGCTAACAGACATAATGAGGAGTTATCACAATTGATTGATACTGACCGGATTTATTTTGCTGATAAACCATTTGCCGCCGGCATTTTGGAATCGCTTGAGCACTACCAGTTCTTTCATCAGGCAAAAACAAAGAAAACATCATGATGACACCCGCTAAAGTTTTACTGTGTACTGATATGGACAGAACCATTATTCCCAATGGTTTTCAGCCGGAACCTGCTGATGCCCGTAAACGCTTTTCAAACTTTTGTGAACGTGAGGATGTGAAGTTAGCCTATGTGACCGGACGTCATGTTTCTTTAGTTAAACGTGCGATTAAAAACTATGCTTTACCTGTACCTGATTTTGCGATTACTGATGTTGGCACCAAAATCTATCAAATAGGTAAGGGCAGCTGGCAACAGATGGCGGATTGGGAAGCCGAAATTGATAAAGACTGGAACGGCAAAACGCATGCACAACTAAAACAGATTTTACGGCCCATCAAAGAGCTACGCTTACAGGAAAGTACCAAACAAAACACACATAAGTTAAGTTATTACTTGCCGCTGTATATGGACAAAGACACGATCATTGCTCGTATCGAAGCGTTTTTGAAAGATGCTAATGTGGCGGCCAGTATTCTCTGGAGTGTCGACGAACCCAAAAATATCGGCTTATTAGACGTGTTACCGGAACATGCAACCAAACTGCACGCCATTGAATTTTTACAACAAAAACTGGGCTATAAACTGGACGAAGTTATTTTTGCTGGCGATAGTGGCAATGACTTACCCGTACTGACCAGTCATATACCGTCAGTTTTAGTCGACAATGCCAGTGCAGAAATCAAACAAGCTGCGCTGGAGTTATCAAAACACAATGGCAATGTTGAGGCCTTGTTTCTGGCAAGTAGTAGCCACAGTGATAATAATGGTAATTATTCGGCAGGTGTGTTGCAGGGAGTGGCGCATTTTGCACCGCATTTTTTTACGCCAATCAATAAAGAAACATCATCATGAAATCATCAAGCAAGCTAACTATTTTTGGTGAAGCCTTATTTGATTGTTTCCCGACGGGGGAAAACGTATTAGGGGGCGCGCCGTTTAATGTCGCCTGGCATCTTCAGGCATTAGGCGATTACCCCCTGTTTATCAGTCGGGTCGGCAAGGATGAGTTAGGTGACATCATCTTGTCAGAAATGACCAGTTGGGGAATGACGACCAAAGCGATCCAGCAGGATAGTGAACATCAGACAGGGCGGGTGGATATTCGTATTGAGAATGATGAACCCATTTATACCTTTGCTGAAGATAATGCCTGGGATTTTATTGACTTATCTGAAATACCTACGCAGGACATATCTGGTTTCTTCTATCATGGTACTTTGGTTGCTCGCCGTGATATTGCCAATAGAACACTGGAAAAACTGACAGAAAATCCTTCACTGGATATTTTTGTTGATGTGAATTTACGTTCACCCTGGTGGCAAAAAGAAGCTGTATATCACTGGCTCGAACAAGCAAGGTGGGTAAAACTGAATGAAAGCGAGCTATACGAACTCGGATTTCATTCTGCTGATTTGCATCAGGATATGACCCGAATGCATACGCATTTTCATCTTGACCAGTTGATCGTGACCAGAGGTGAAAAAGGCGCGATAGTTCGCGACACTGACGGTGTTTTTCATCAAGTTGCACCTTCATATCAAGAACAAGTGGTGGATACCGTGGGTGCTGGCGATGCTTTTACTGCGATGTATATTCATGGTTTACTGGCTGGTTGGGATATTGAAGAAACATTGGAAAAAGCCCAAGCTTTTGCATGTCGTGTCGTCACACAGCGTGGTGCCATCAGTAAAGATCCTGATTTCTATAAATAACGCTTATTCAGAATAATTCAAACAAGGTTAAGCATGTACGAGCAGCAAGCCCACACATTGTTGAACGATATCCTCAATGAAATTGAGGCCGGTATTTCAAAGCAGGATTTACGCTATTTCTATACGCGTTTGGGGGCGAATTTTTACGCCATACATTCGTTATTTGAGCGTTTGTATGGGCATCGTGATGACTTCAAAGCCCAGTCGCAGAAATTAGTTGAAGCCATGGCATGGCAGTATATTCGCCGTCCGGAAGATTTACGTCAGAAAGATATTGAACGTGAAGCCGACCATAACTGGTTTTTGAGTCAAAAATGGGTGGGCATGGCTCTGTACAGTCATGGCTTTGCCGGTAATTTGCAGGGCATGAAAACTCATCTGAATTACTTCCAGGAGCTGGGCGTCAACCTGGTGCATATCATGCCCATTATGCAATGTCCGAAAGGCAGCAGTGACGGTGGTTATGCGGTGAGCGATTTCCGCAAGATCGATGAGCGTGCCGGCAGTCTTAAAGACTTAAACGAACTCGCACGCAGTATGCATGAACGCGATATTTTGCTGACGATGGATGTGGTACTGAATCACACCTCCGATGAACATGAGTGGGCGCAAAAAGCACGACAAGGTGAAACCAAGTATCAGGATTATTACTACACGTTTGAAAACCGCAATGTGCCTGATATGTTTGAGCAAAGCATGCCTGAAGTGTTTCCAGAAACATCACCGGGTAATTTTACCTGGGATGAGGAAATGCAACGTTGGGTGATGACGGTGTTTAATAGTTATCAATGGGATCTGAATTATTCCAATCCCTCTGTGTTTATTGAAATGCTCGACGTCATTTTGTTCTGGGCCAATCAAGGTGCTGATATCCTGCGTTTAGATGCGGTTGCCTTTCTTTGGAAAAAAATTGGTAGTACCTGCCAGAATGAACGTGAAGCTCACTTGATTTTGCAACTGCTCAAAGACTGTTGCCAGGTGGTTGCTCCCGGTGTTTTATATATTGCTGAAGCCATTGTGGCTCCCGTTGAAGTCACCAAATACTTTGGTGAAGATGCGGTGATTGCTAAAGAGTGTGAGATTGCCTACAACGCGACCTATATGGCGTTAATGTGGGATGCCGTCGCCACAAAAAATACTAAATTACTTAATCAGGGTATTAAAAGCTTGCCAGTGAAACTGGAAAGAGCAACATGGCTGAATTATATCCGCTGCCATGATGATATCGGTTTAGGTTTTGATGATCGTGATATTGAACTGGTTGGTTACCAACCGGCACAACATCGTAAGTTTTTGATTGATTATTACATGGGCCGTTTTGACCATTCACATGCCAGAGGCTTACCGTTTGGTGAAAATGAGAAGACCGGGGATGCACGTATTTCAGGTTCATTAGCCTCACTGGTTGGACTGGAATATGCCTTGGAGCAGGGTGATCCACAAGCCATTGAAGACTCGATCAATATTATCTTGTTATTACATAGTTTGATTATGTCGTTTGGTGGTATACCACTTCTATATTACGGGGATGAAGTGGGTACGACGAACGATATTTCCTACCTTGATGATCCCTACAAAAAAGGCGACTCACGTTGGGTGCATCGTCCTGTTATTAATTGGGATAAAGCCGATCTGCGAAATCAGCCCGGACACCCACAATATGAAATATTTACCGCCTTAAAACGGATGATTGCTGTTCGTAAAGAAATTGATGTGTTTGCTGATTTTAATAATCGGGAATTGATCGATGTGGGTAATGAGCATCTTTTTGTCTTCGAACGCTATTGCATTCAACAGCAGCATCAACGGGTTCTGGTAGTGGCGAATTTCAATGGTAAACCCCAACATCTGAATTTAGATGAACTAGGTAGCTGGGGCAATCCACAGAATGGGCAGCTTTATGATTTGTTTAGTGGCCAGCGTCCGGATTTGTTTAAAAATGCATTGGTCATACCGGCTTTTAGTTTTTATTGGCTACAAGAGAGCTAAGTTTATACATTCATTGATTTTGCTAGCTTCACAAAATATCGACAATAAACCGTCTAGTTTTGCAGTCAGGGTATTGTTGCTTATTAGGAGTAGAAATGTATAAAACCGGCTTATACTGGATTCAACATGATCTCCGTATTCACGATAATGCAGCGCTTCTGGAAGCAAGCCTAAATTGCGAACAGCTCATTTGTTTGTATTGTTTTGATCCTACCTGGTTCAGACAAAGTCGTTTGAATGCAAGATCCATGGGCGTTGTGCGTCGTCAATTTCTCAATAAAACCCTGCATGATTTAGGCAAAGAATTAAAGAGTCGCGGGCAACGATTGATTGTAATGACAGCGGATCCCGTTTCGGCGATTTCTGTTCTGATAAAAAATCATGATATTGATGCAGTTTACCGCAGTCATCATGTAGGGGTTTTTGAAACCCGGCAGTGGCATCACCTTAAAGTCGATTTTCCCCGTACGGTATTTCATTCTGTTTGGACACATACTTTATTTCGTCCCGAACAATTACCCTTTTCGATAAATGATTTACCAGCGACATTTACGGATTTTAAAGAGTTCTGCGAAACTATTGCCATTGATAAACCCTTAGCTATGCCACAATGGTTAGCTCCTCCTGTAAAAGCGTTGACTGGCTTATCGCATCAAACTGAAACAGATTATGGCGAGTTAATAAAGGGCTTTGGTGGTGAAAAAACGGCACTCGATCATCTTGAGCAATACTTTTCATCTGATTTACCAGCAAATTATAAAACGGTAAGAAATGAACTCGATGGCTGGGAAAACTCAACAAAAATGTCGGCATGGTTAGCCTGTGGTGCATTATCGCCACGTAAGCTGGTAGCGCGATTGAAACGCTATGAGACTGAGAAAACGGCGAATGAATCCACGTATTGGATTTATTATGAGTTGCTGTGGCGTGAATATTTTCAGTGGTATGCCCAGCGTTATCAACATAAGTTATTCAAAGCTGAAGGGATAAACAAACAAAAAATATCTTGTTGTTTTTATCCTGAGCGTTATCAGAAATGGTGCAATGGCAATACGCCATACCCAATCGTGAATGCCTGTATGAAACAACTTAATCAAACGGGCTATATGTCTAATCGTGGTCGTCAGATTGTCGCCAGCTGTTTTGTCAATGAACTGCAATTAGACTGGCGTTTCGGTGCCGCCTATTTTGAGCAGCAATTGATTGACTATGATGTTGCTTCAAACTGGGGTAATTGGCAGTATATTGCTGGAGTAGGGGCTGATCCCCGTGGTGGCCGTCATTTCAATCTGGACAAGCAAACAGCTACTTATGATGCAGAAGGTCACTTTATTCGACAATGGAAAGGCGAAGCGAATCCATACCCGCTTGATTCAGTTGATGCGGCGGACTGGCCGATCATGCCAAACAAGGATGAATAAATAACCGTATTCAGTCTGACTGCGTATTGAGTTCATTTAAGAAGCATTGCATACTCAAATCACTGCTTGCATACAGTGGAGGCCATTGTGATGACTAAAGCAATTTTGTTTGATATCAGTGGTGTTTTATATATTGATGGTCAGCCTATACCCGGTGCGGTAGAACTGATTATGATGCTGAGGCAGCACTCGGTCCCGATGCGCTTTGTAACCAATACTTCACGTTCAACCTGCCAGTCTGTATTTGATGAACTTATTCGGATGGGTTTTGATATAAAGCCAGAGGAAGTATTCACGGCTCCGGTGGCTATGAAAAGCCTTTGCCAGGCGAAGGGGTATCGCCCGTTTTGTCTTATCCATCCTGATTTAATGCCCGAGTTTAGTGACTTAGATCAAAGCCGACCGAATGCCGTGATTGTCACCGATGCCGCAGATTTATTTAATTATGAACAATTAAATCATGCTTTCTCATTATTGATGGATGGCGCTGTGCTTCTTGGGATTGGACGTAACCGATATTTTAAAAGTGTTGGTCGTTTACAGCTGGATGCAGGGCCGTTTATTCAGGCACTGGAATATGCGGCAGATGTGAAAGCTCAGATCATTGGCAAACCCGATACCCGTTTTTTCCATGAGGCGGTGTCATCGCTTAACGTCAGACCTGATGAAGTTATAATGATTGGCGATGATGTGGCGTCAGATGTTATTGGTGCTATTGATGCAGGTCTGCAAGCTTGTTTAGTTCGGACAGGTAAGTTCTTACCTCAGGATGAAGCCAAGGCAAAAGCATCCAATGCCCTGATTGCCAACTCGGTAGTTGAGGCGGTCAATCAGGCATTTGATTTAGATTTTTAGACGAGTTTTGCCCAGAGATCGTATTCATCAGCTTCTTCGAATTCGACATCAACGATATCACCGACTTTTAAGTGGGTGGCACCATCGATAAATACTTGGCCATCAATTTCTGGTGCATCTGCTTCACTGCGTCCGACAGCACCTTCTTCTACCACTTCATCAATGATAACCCGGCCTCTACGTCCCACTTTTAACTGTAGTCTGGCGGCACTGATTTCAGCCTGATGTGCCATAAAGCGGTCAAGACGTTCCTGTTTTACTTCTTCAGGAATTTGATCCGGTAACTCGTTTGCTGTGGCACCATCAACCGGTGAGTAAGCAAAAGCACCCACCCGATCCAGTTGGGCTTCAGTGAGAAAATCGAGTAATTCCTGGAACTCTTCTTCCGTTTCGCCAGGAAAACCAACGATAAAAGTACTGCGTAAAGTAATGTCAGGACAAACTGCACGCCAGGCACGAATACGTTCCAGGTTATTTTGTGAGGAAGCAGGTCGTTTCATCAATTTCAGAATACGTGGGCTGGCATGCTGAAAAGGGATATCCAGATAAGGCAGGATTTTCCCTTCAGCCATTAATGGCACCACATCATCAACATGAGGGTAGGGATATACGTAATGCATTCTTACCCAAACTCCCAGTTCCCCCAAGGCTTCGGCAAGGTCATAAAAACGCGTTGCACGCTCACGACCATTCCACTCATGAGTCTCATATTTCACATCTACACCATAGGCACTGGTGTCTTGAGAGATCACTAAAAGCTCTTTGACGCCAGCGTCAGCAAGGCGTTTTGCCTCAATCATGACATGATGAATCGGGCGGCTGACCAGATCGCCACGCATAGAAGGGATAATGCAGAAAGTACAGCGATGATTACAACCTTCAGAAATTTTCAGGTAAGCGTAGTGACGCGGAGTTAACTTGATTCCTTCAGGTGGAACCAGACTGACGAAAGGATCATGTTGGGGAGGCAAGTGTTTATGAACTGCGCTGACGACTTCTTCTAAGGCATGGGCGCCGGTAATTTCTAAAACCTGAGGGTGTTTTTCGCGAATGGTGTTGTCACGGCTGCCAAGGCAACCCGTTACAATGACTTTGCCATTTTTAGCGATGGCTTCACCAATACTACCCAGAGATTCTTCAACAGCAGAATCAATAAAGCCACAGGTATTCACGACAACTAAGTCAGCATCATCATATGTTGGCGTAATGCTATACCCCTCTGAACGGAGCTTAGTGATGATTCGTTCGCTATCAACTAGGGCTTTTGGACATCCGAGGCTAACGAATCCAACTTGAGGTGCTTTCATGTGAGTTACCAATTATCAGAAAGAGGGTATTTTAAATAAACTTTATTGATATAGCTTGTATCACTTCAACTAATTTTAAAGAATAAAAATAAAAATACTTAATAACTCAGAATGTTACGCATTAAACTATTGTGAACACTTAAGTTACTTTGATGAGCTGCCGATATAGGTATACGCAATATGTATTTACCACTCATTTTTATCAGGGTGAAGCACAATGAAAAAAAATCTGCCAGTCACAGATAAAGAAATTACCTTCGATAATCCGCTGATTTCGACAACTGACCTCAAAGGCATCATAACGAGCTTTAACAGAGAGTTTGAGTACGTTAGTGGTTTTTCTGCTGATGAATTGATGAACGTGAATCACAATGTCATTCGTCATCCAGATATGCCACCGGCTGCATTTGCTGATCTCTGGTCTACCGTAAAATCGGGTAAACACTGGATGGGGATGGTCAAAAATCGAACAAAGACTGGCGATTTTTACTGGGTAGATGCGTATGTCACGCCAATTTTTGATGGCGATAAAGTAATTGGCTATGAGTCTGTTCGTAGTAAACCCCAAAAACAAGAGATTAAGCGTGCACAACAGCTTTATAAACAAATTAACGAGGGTAAGAAGCCTAAACTCGGTAACGTCTTCACACGACTGTCTCTAAAAAATAAAACCACATTATCAGTGGTGCTCAGTAGTATTGTGGCCAGCGTTGTAAATCAAATCAGTACCATTCAACAATTGCCCTTTTATCTGCCAGTGGTTATTGCGGTATTAGGTGGCCTGGCATCGTTTCTGTTACTCAAAAATTGGGTCTTTGCATCACTGGATAGAGCCATAAAAGAAGCTAATGATGAGGTCAATAATCCCCTGATGGGTATGGTGTATACCGGTGCTGATGATGAAGTTGCTCAACTGGTATTAGTGAATAAACTGCTGCAGGCCAGACTGAATACTATTTTGGTGAGAATGAAAGATTCTGCTGGCAGCATTGATAAGTCGGCCGGCGATACCTATCAGTCTCAACAATCAATTATGGAATCGATTAATTCTCAGGCATCACAAACTGAGCAAGTGGCGACAGCCATGACGGAAATGTCTTCCACAATTCAGGAGCTGGCACGTAACGCCAGTCTGGCCTCTCAGTCAGCGAATCAGGTTGATGACTTAACCCAACAAAGCATGACTAAATCTGAAACCGCCGTGAAAGGCTTAACCAGTTTAGATAGGGCATTTGATACTATCAGTGACTATATTAAAACGCTGGAATCGGACTCCAGTGCGATTAATCCTATCGTAGATGTGATTAGTAACATTGCAGAGCAAACCAATCTATTGGCCTTAAATGCGGCGATTGAGGCTGCAAGAGCAGGTGACCATGGTAGGGGATTTGCTGTTGTCGCTGATGAGGTGCGTTCATTGGCGACACGAACCCAGGAATCAACCCAAGAAATTTCAAACCTTATTTCAAAACTGGATAGCTCTGTCGTCAAAGTGGTGAAAGGTATGGAAACGACAAAAGATACTGCCTCCTCAAGCCGTCAGGATATTCAAGGGTCTATTGACTCTGTGAGCTCTATTAAAGAGAGTGTGGAGAAACTGAATGAGCTTAACACCTTGATTGCGACTGCCGTTGAAGAGCAGAGTGCAGTGAGTGAAGACATTAATAAGAATGTAGTCAGAATTAGCTCTGATGCCGAAATGGTGGTGAGCAATGCTAATAAGGTAAATGTACACGCTGAAAATCTGGCGCAGGAATCACAAAATCTACTGAATATGATTACCCGTTTTTCATCTCGCTAATAGGTCAGGTGAGTCTGTTATGCACCATTACGGTGAGCCTGAGAATAGGGTTGTGCCATTATGGTGCGGCTTGTTAGGTAGATATAAACTTAGCTTGAACTGCTAAGTTTATGATCAAACATTAATTATTCTGATTGTAGTTAAACTGGCACGGTATCTGCGTTACAAGTTCTAAGTGCTGAGGTGGTTTACCAACTACTGTCGACTAAAATAAGGTTTCTAGGGTTCCGATCAACGATGATGTCTGGACCGAGAGTAACCGACCTTCACAGTGAAGGTTACACGGAGGGATAAAAGCCCGGGAGATTGTTTTTTGTAAAACATCTCTTGCACCGTGTTTCTAACTAACTGTGAGGTAACTTCATGAAGTTCTCCATTCTTCGTTTTTTCAGCTTCTTGCTGCTTTCTTTCTCTCTCCTTATCGTTCCCTTCTCAGCGAATGCTGAACAAAAAGATAAATTCAGTATTGCCTGGACTATTTATGCAGGCTGGATGCCGTGGGACTATGCGGCGAATGCGGGCATTGTAAAAAAGTGGGCGGACAAATACGGTATCGAAATTGACGTAGTTCAAATCAATGACTACGTTGAATCCATCAACCAATATACGGCTGGTCAGTTTGATGGTTGCACCATGACGAATATGGATGCGCTCACTATTCCTGCTGCGGGTGGTGTCGACTCTACCGCATTAATTCTTGGTGATTTTTCTAATGGGAACGATGGCATTGTCCTGAAGGGCGAAGGTAAAACCCTGAAAGACATTGAGGGCCAAAACGTTAATCTGGTTGAGCTGTCTGTTTCTCATTATTTATTAGCTCGTGCTCTAGATACCATTGGTTTGAGTGAGCGTGATGTCAGAGTCGTGAATACTTCAGATGCCGATTTGGTAGCCGTGTTTAACGCAGACGACGTGACTTCTACCGTCACTTGGAATCCACTGTTATCTGAAGTGGCTGCCATGCCTAATACCTCAAAAGTATTCGATTCTTCTCAAATTCCTGGCGAAATCATCGATATGTTAGTGGTCAACACTGACACCCTGAAAGATAACCCTGATTTTGGTAAAGCCTTAACCGGTGCCTGGTATGAAATCATGGCGCGTATGGCGGCTAAAGATACCGATGCGCTGACCTTTATGGCTAAAGCCTCAGGCACTGATTTGCCGGGTTATGAAGCACAATTGGCTGCGACCAATATGTTCTATGAAGCAAAAGATGCCGTGGCCTTTGCTCAAAGCAAACAACTGCCTGAAACCATGAAGTATGTGAGTGAGTTTTCATTCGAGCATGGTTTATTAGGTGAAGGTGCGATGGATGCTGGCTTTATTGGTATTGCTTATCCAGATGGCACTGTAGTCGGTAACTCAGCGAACGTTAAGCTGCGTTTTGATTCGTCTTTCATGTCTATGGCGGCTGACGGTTCTCTGTAACCGTCATTTGCCAGAGAATTATTATGAAACGACTTATCAATCAACAGCCGAGTAACGCTGGGAAATGGTTATTAGGTGCTTTACCTTTTATCCTGATTTTACTGGCTTATCTGGTGGCATCGAATGAGCGCTTAGCGGTGAATCCTAATGATAAGCTGATGCCTTCCTTCGAAGCCTTTGGTCATGCCATTCATATGATGGCATTTGAACCCAGTAAACGTACTGGTGAATACCTGTTATGGGCCGATACGCTGGCCAGTTTGCAACGGCTGGGGATTGGCGTTGGTATCAGTGCGCTTATCAGTCTTATCGTTGGAATTCTGATTGGGATTATTCCTCTACTGCGTGCCAGTTTTGCACCAGTGGTCACCGTTATATCTCTGGTACCACCATTAGCGATTTTACCTATCTTGTTTATCATTTTTGGTTTAGGTGAAGTCGCCAAAATTACGCTTATTGTGCTGGGTATCACCCCATTTTTGATTCGTGATGTGCAATTACGTGTCATGGCGTTACCTGAAGAATTGATCATCAAAGCACAAACATTAGGCGCCTCAACCTGGCAATTGATTGTACGAGTAGTCTTACCTCAGGTATTACCAAAACTGATTGATGCAGTGCGTTTAAGTCTGGGGGCGGCCTGGTTATTTTTAATTGCCGCAGAAGCCATCTCGGCAACAGAAGGGCTTGGTTATCGTATCTTTCTGGTCAGACGTTATCTGGCGATGGATGTGATTTTGCCCTATGTATTGTGGATTACCTTATTGGCCTTTCTGACTGATTATCTATTACGTCGTTTGTCCTTATATGCCTTCCCGTGGCAGCAGACTGAGGGAGGGGCTAAATGAACAATATCGAGCTGAAAAAATTATGGAAAGAGTACGGCGATAATGTCGTTCTTGAGAATATCAATCTGACGGTGAGAGCAGGCGAGTTTATAACTCTGGTGGGCGCATCAGGCTGTGGTAAAACCACATTTCTGAAAATGCTGCTGGGAACCGAGAAACCCTCTCGAGGTGAATTATTACTGGATGGTGATCCCATCCGTGATGAGCCCGATGCTGACCGGGGTATTGTCTTCCAGCGTTACTCTGTTTTCCCTCATCTTAATGTGATTGAAAATGTCATGTTGGGTGTGGAGTTTGGTCAGTCCAGATTATTGGGCAGATGTTTTGGCAGCAAGCGACGACAGGTTCGTGAGCAAGCCCAGGAAATGCTTGAATTGGTTGGGTTGGGGCATGTGGCGAATCAATATCCGACATCACTATCTGGCGGTATGCAGCAACGGCTGGCCATTGCGCAGGCCTTAATTAAACAACCGAAAGTATTATTGCTGGATGAGCCGTTTGGTGCGCTTGATCCAGGCATTCGTTCTGATATGCATGCCTTGATTTTAGATATCTGGCAAAAAACCGGCATCACCATTTTCATGATTACCCATGACTTAACCGAAGGCTTTTATCTGGGAACACGCTTATTAGTGTTTGATAAACACCGTCAAGACCCAGATAACCCAAACCGTTATGGGGCCTCTATTACCTTTGATATTCCGGTGGGTGATACACGCAAATCCACTTTAGAAGACATTTCAAACACGATGAAACAAAAGCAGGAAACACCATGAGTGATAAACAAAACGATCTGATATATGAGGATACATTGCCTGGTGGCACGCATTGGTCAATGTTAGTAAGAAAAGGGACGACACTGCGGCTGATTGATAACGAAGGTGGCGCTAATGTCGGTATGTTGTTTTATAACCCGATGAATAAACTGGAGCGTTATAACGCGCCGGATACCTTGAAATGTCAGCATACCTTTAAGCTGACCAAAGGCCATTGTTTGTACTCAGATATGGGGCATGTGTTTTGTTCCATTATCGATGACACCGTTGGCTGGCACGATACCGTTGGCGGCAATCTCACCACGGACAATATGAAAAAACGCTGGGGTGACAGAAGTTATCAGGAAGCCGGTAATGACTGGACCTTAAGCGGCGAGCATGCTTTTTTGGTTGAGCTGGCTAAATATGGCTTAAACCGTCGTGATATGGCAGCCAATCTCAACTTATTCAGCCAGGTCAAAACCGACGCTGAAGGCAATATGCAGTTTGTTGAAAACAACAGCAAAGCGGGTGACTTCATCGATTTACGCTTTGAAATGGATACCTTGGTGTTATTCCACACCTGTCCACACCCGATGAATACAGCCGATGCCTATCCTAAACATGCTGTCACCTATCAATTAAGAAAATCTGCTCCGGTGACGGAAGATGACGAGTGTTTGAATCACTGCGCTGAAAACCAGCGTGGTTTTGACAATAACCGTCTATACCATCAATGCGGTCATCACCATTAATGAGCAAAGGATAACGTTGTGATTAAAGAAAGTAACCTAAACCCTGAACAAGCCAGCTACCGTGAAGAAGTGTTAGCAGGTGATTACTGGATGCATGAACTGAAAGCGGGTCAAACACTGCGTATTGTCGATTTATATGGTAATCAGGCCGCTGATACTTTGTTTTACAGTTTAGCGGATCCCAGTGAGCGCTATAGTGCGATTGATACCCTTCGTGAGCAAGGTAATGTCTACCTTACTGCTGGCACAACATTGTTGTCGAATCTTGGCAGACCCATGTTAGAGATCACTGCTGATACTTGTGGACGCCACGATACGCTGGGCGGTGCCTGTGCAACAGAATCCAACACCGTGCGTTATTCGCTGGAGAAAAAAACCATGCACGCATGCCGTGATAGCTGGATGCTAGCGGTAGCCGAAAACGAGCACTTTGGTGTAAGTAAGCGTGATATCACTCATAACATTAACTTTTTTATGAATGTGCCTGTGACTGAAGACGGCCATTTGACCTTTGCAGATGGTATTTCTGAAGCGGGTAAATATGTGGAAATGACAGCAAAAATGGATGTGATTGTGTTGATCTCTAACTGTCCGCAATTAAATAACCCATGTAATGCTTATAACCCGACACCGGTTGAAGTGGTGATCTGGGGGTAATACGGATTATGTTTCGGGACGACCTGAAACAGCGCTTTATTAGCTGGGACGACCCAGATAGGAATACCCATCATGTTTAAGAAAGTTTTAATTGCTAACCGGGGCGCCATCGCCACACGGATTACTCGCACCTTGCATGAGATGAATGTTAAGGCAGTGGCTATATATGCCGAAGCCGATCGTGACTCATTGCATGTCAGTGCTGCAGATGAAAGCTACTCACTGGGCGAAGGCCGTGCCAGTGAGACTTATCTTAATCAACAACTTATCATTGATATAGCGAAACAGACAGGGGCTGAAGCGATTCATCCTGGTTATGGTTTTCTGAGTGAAAATCCGGGCTTTGCTCGTTTATGTGAGCAGAATAATATTGTCTTCCTTGGCCCCACAGCAGAGCAGATGGAGTCATTTGGTTTAAAACACAGCGCTCGGGCATTGGCAGAAGAAAACGACGTACCGTTATTACCAGGCACGGGCTTATTAAGCTCACTTGATGAAGCCGTTGAGCAAGCCAGCCAAGTTGGCTATCCGGTGATGCTGAAATCAACGGCTGGCGGCGGCGGTATCGGTATGAACCGCTGTGATGATGAAGCTTCACTGCGTCAGGCGTTTAACTCTGTAAAAAATCTGAGTGCCAATAACTTTTCCAATGATGGGGTATTTCTGGAGAAATTTATCACCCGTGCTCGTCATATCGAAGTACAGGTAATGGGTGATGGTGAAGGCCATGTACTTGCTCTGGGGGATCGGGACTGTTCCAGCCAGCGTCGTAATCAGAAAGTGATTGAAGAAGCACCAGCACCGAATATTCCTGACGATGTCCGTGCTGATATGCAGGAAGTGGCGGTCAGATTAATGTCAGCGATTCACTATCGCAGTGCCGGCACGGTGGAGTTTGTCTATGACGCCGATAATCAACAGTTTTACTTCCTGGAAGTGAATACCCGTTTGCAGGTTGAGCATGGGGTTACGGAAGAAGTCTATGGTGTGGATCTGGTTCGCTGGATGGTGGAAGTCGGTGCTAAAGAATCGCAGTTACCTGCCACTGCGCCTGAGCCAAAAGGCCATGCGATTCAGGTCAGACTCTATGCTGAAGATCCGCATAAACAGTTCCAACCATCTTCGGGCTTACTGACAGAAGTCATTTGGCCTAAGAGTGACGCGATTCGTGTCGATTACTGGGTGAAAGCCGGTATTGAAGTTTCACCATTTTATGATCCGATGCTGGCGAAAATTATCAGCCATGCTGATAGCCGTGAACTGGCCCATCAGAAATTATTGGCTGCCTTAGATGAACTGCAGGTCTATGGCATTGAGACCAATGCTGATTATGTCGGTCAGATTTTACAAGATGAGGCGTTTTTAAACGCTGCGGTCACTACACGTTATCTGGATAGTTTTGTTTACCAGCCTTCGACTATCAATATCTTGTCTCCAGGCACGATGACAACCATTCAGGATTACCCTGCACGTGTCGGCTACTGGGATATCGGTGTTCCACCATCAGGTCCATTCGACAGTTTGTCTTTCCGTCTTGGCAATCGTTTATTAGCTAATGATGAATCCTGCGCGGGGCTGGAGATCACCTTGTCTGGTCCTGAGCTGAGTTTTAATGTCGCAACCAGCATTGTGGTGACGGGTGCCGAACTGAGCATTGAGTTAAATGGTGAACCACAATCCGCATGGCAAGTTATTTCAGTAAAAGCCGGTGACAAGCTGAAATTAGGACAGGTCAAAGGTGCTGGCGCCAGAGCCTATCTATTAGTGGCTGGTGGTATTCAATGTCCGGAATATTTAGGTTCACGTTCTACGTTCACTTTAGGCCAATTTGGTGGTCATGTAGGGCGGACGCTGAAAACGGGTGATGTATTACATATCCTGCCTGAACAACCGGTTTCTGATACAGCCACACTAGCCCAGGATTGTCAGCCTGAAATTCAACATCACTGGGACATTCATGTGGTGTATGGGCCGCATGGCGCACCGGATTTTTTCACTGATAGTGATATTGAGATGTTCTTTAATACGGACTGGAAAATACACTACAACTCCAGTCGTACCGGTGTGCGTTTGATTGGCCCAAGACCGGAGTGGGCGAGAACCGATGGCGGTGAAGCTGGCTTACATCCTTCTAATATTCACGATAACGCTTACGCGGTCGGGTCTATTGATTTTACTGGGGATATGCCGATTATTCTGGGCCCAGATGGCCCCTCGCTGGGTGGTTTTGTCTGTCCGGCAACTGTTATCACGGCAGATTTATGGAAGGTAGGGCAGTTAAAAGCCGGTGATACGGTGCGCTTTGTGCCGGTATCGATTGAAACAGCGAACGCCTTAGAACGTGCACAAAACCAGGCGATTGATGGCCTCAGTCAACAAGTTGTGTCAGTAGATACTGCGGTTATCGATACACCTGTGCATGCTATCAGCAAAGATGCGTCAACCGGTATGGATATCACTTATCGACTGGCAGGCGATCATTATCTATTGGTGGAGTTTGGTGAGCAAACTTTAGATATCAATCTTCGGTTTAAAGTGCATGCCTTAATGCTGTGGTTACAGGAACAGGCGGTGACGGGCATTTTAGAACTGACGCCAGGTATCCGTTCGCTACAGGTTCACTATGACAGCATGGTGTTATCACTGGATGAGCTGATGGCCGTGTTAAAGCAAGCAGAAAAAGATATCCAGCATGTGGATGACTTAGATTTGCCTACCCGGATTGTGCATATTCCGATCTCCTGGGATGACGAAGCTTGTCGTCTGGCCAGTGAAAAGTATATGCAGTCGGTCAGACAAAATGCGCCTTGGTGTCCTGACAATATTGAGTTTATCCGCAGAATCAATGGGCTTGATTCCGTTGATGACGTCAAAAAAATCGTGTTTGATGCCAGTTATCTGGTGATGGGGTTGGGCGATGTCTATCTGGGGGCCCCCGTAGCGACGCCGATGGATCCAAGACACCGTCTGGTGACGACGAAATATAACCCGGCCAGAACCTGGACAGCAGAAAACTCGGTCGGTATCGGTGGCTCCTATTTGTGTGTGTATGGCATGGAAGGACCCGGGGGCTATCAGTTTATCGGACGGACTCTGCAAATGTGGAATCGTTACGAGAAAACCAAAGAGTTCACGCAGCCCTGGTTATTACGCTTTTTTGACCAAATTCGCTTTTATGAAGTCAGCCATGATGAGTTAATGCAGATTCGTCGTGATTTTATTCATGGTAACTATGAATTAAAGATTGAAGAAACCCGTTTCAATTTAAAAGACTACAACGCGTTTATCGAAAAACATCAGGCTGAAATTGATGCCTTTACCGCGACACGCCAGCAGGCGTTCAACGAAGAATTAGAACGCTGGAAGCGTGATGGTTTATTACATTTTGATAGCGGTGATCAGCAAGCGGAGGTCGATGAAGCCTTATTGCCATTGGCTGACAATGCTATTTCGGTGGATAGTCCATTAAATTGCAGTATCTGGAAGATTGAAGTGGAAGAGGGGCAAGACGTGAAAGAAGGCGACACCTTAATGATTTTAGAAGCGATGAAAATGGAAATCCTGGTGACCGCACCACAAGCCGGCAAAGTCAGTTCTCTCTCCAGAAAACCCGGCTCACAGGTAGGGATGGGCGATCGTTTATTAGTACTGGAGGTTGAATAATGTCAGAACAAAATATGACGATTGCCGCGCTACAACAAGCTTATAAAGACGGCACGCTGACACCCAAACAAGTGATTAAAGATGCTCTGGAGCGTTGTGAGCAATACCTTGATCACAATATCTGGATTGAATTATTTAGTCTCGAACAGCTTCAGCCTTATCTGGATGCCTTAGATGACAGCAATATGGTAGATAAGCCGTTATATGGGATTCCTTTTGCCATCAAAGATAATATCGAATTAGCGGGATTTCCTGTGACGGCAGGTTGCGAGGCGTATGCGTATACACCGGACAAATCTGCCTTTGTTGTTCAGCAATTAATTGATGCCGGTGCCATTCCACTGGGTAAAACCAATCTGGATCAATTTGCCACTGGCTTAGTCGGCGTGCGTTCACCTGAAAAGTGGGGGCCTTGCCATAACAGTTTTGATAAAGACTATATTTCAGGTGGCTCCAGCTCGGGTTCCGCAGTAGCAGTGGCATTAGGTTTAGTCAGTTTCTCATTAGGTACTGATACCGCTGGTTCAGGTCGGGTACCAGCCGCATTTAATAATTTGATCGGGTTAAAACCGACCAAAGGCTTATTGAGTACTGATGGTGTTGTACCCGCCTGTCGCAGCCTGGATTGTGTGTCTATTTTTAGCCTGACTACTGATGATGCCAATACGGTGTTTAATGTGGCTGCGAAATTTGATCAAAATGATGCGTTTGCTAGACCTAACGTCGATACCAATAAAGGCAATTACGGCAAGTTAGACAATATCACCTTTAATTTTGCGGTCCCACAGGCAGAGCAACTTAACTTTTTTGGTAATGCTGAATACGCCGAGCAGTTTGAGAAAGCGGTCAAACACCTGGAAAACTTGGGTGGTAAGAAACATATTATCGATTTCGAACCATTCTTCACGGCAGCCAGACTGCTTTATGAAGGCCCTTGGGTAGCTGAACGGCGTGTGGCAACAGAAGGTGTCGACAGACACGCTATGTTGCAGGTGATTCAGGATATCCTGGCGACGCAGGAAGAGGCACGTGCAGATGATCTGTTTAAAGCCGAATATAAGTTACAAGCTTGCCGACAGCAGGTGAGGGATGTGCTTGCGTGTTACGACTTTATTCTCACGCCTACTGCCGGAACAACCTATACCATTGAACAAGTTCAGGCTGATCCCATAAAACTCAATAGTAATCTGGGTCATTACACCAACTTTATGAACTTGCTTGATTGCAGTGCGATAGCGGTTCCGACCGGCTTCATTACTTCGGGCTTACCCTTTGGTGTGACCTTGTTTTCCCGTGCGTTCAGTGATGCCAGATTATTAACCTTTGCCAATTTGATGCAGCAATCACTGCGATTACCACTGGGCGCAATAGAGCTTGAATGCCCGGATTCTTCTGCATCAATAGCTGGCACTGGTGATCGTATTACGCTGGCGGTGTGTGGTGCGCATTTACAAGGCCAGCCGCTGAATTATCAATTAACAGAACGTGGCGGCGTCTTTTTAGAGAAAACGGTGACGGCCAATGCCTATAAGCTTTATGCCCTAGCTGGCGGCCCGCCAATGCGGCCTGGCTTAGTAAGAGATAAACAAGGAACAGCTATTGAGATTGAGCTCTGGTCGATACCAACGGCAACGCTGGGCTCATTTCTGGCAGGTATTGCCGCGCCTTTGGGCTTAGGTAAGTTAGAAGTGACAGACGGCCGTTGGGTTACAGGCTTTATTTGTGAATCTTATGGTTTAGATGATGCGATGGATATTACCGCTTTCGGGTCATGGCGTGAGTATTTGCTAAATAAATAAGGCATATAAAAAAGCCGTCAGAAATGACGGCTTTTTTGAGGGAGCTAACAGTTGCCTTTTTTGGCCTGACCAGGAGGACAGAAATGACCTTTATGATCATCATGATAATGTTTTTCATGATGTTCACCGTGACCTGCTGATTCATCAGTATTGACGGCTACACCCGTGGCTGCACCAATGGCACCACCTATCATTGCTCCTTCACGTCCACCGACTTCATTGCCAACGGCAGCGCCTACAGCACCACCAATACCGCCACCTACCGCTGCATCTAATGTAGAACTATCAGCATGAGCTGCAAATGTTGTCACCAACAATGGGATAATCAGGAATCTTATGTTCATATTATGATTGAGCCTTTTTGCAAATAACTAGCGCACAACATAACTAAATATAAGGAAATTGGCAATTATTCGCTGGATTGGTCATTCAGTGCCATGCCCTTATTTGGTGTTTTTACTCCAGCTTTACCTTGTAATAAAGTCGATGTGGCAGACTCAATATAGGCGTCTAAACGGTGATCCAGTTTTTCCGTATCTGCCGTGTCATATATTTCACTAGCTGATGCTATAGGTAATAGCTGATATTGATACAACGAGGCGGAATTATCGGTTGATTTAACCAGTACTTTATTATCATCAATGATGGCTGTAGTCGGATCTGAACCAGATGGTTTGATCACGGCAAATCCGGCGTCATGAATATTCAGTAAATCACGGCCCCAGCAGCTATAAGTAGTATCTCCACCCAGTAAACCAGCTACAGTCGGTGCGATATCCACTTGAGCACCAACTGTTGAATTACTGTGTCCATAGTTTTTAACAACATTTGGACCAAGCACTAATAGCGGCACATGGAATTTGAGCATATCAATATCGGTGACTTGATTGGGTGTGCTAAAGCCATGATCACCCACTAAAACAAATAATGTGTTGTCAAAATAATCTGATTTGGCCACTTTTTTAAAAAACTGACCTAATGCCCAGTCGGCATAACGCATCGCTGTTAGATGCTCATTCAATTCACCATGTCCAGTGACTTTTGCAACAGGCAGTGGGGTAGGTAAGGCATATGGCGTATGATTGGATAAAGTCTGTAAAAAGGCAAAAAACGGCTTATCGTTAGGCATTTTTTGTAACTCTTCGGCAGCCCGGTCGAACATATCCTGATCCGATACACCCCACGTAGGATCGGAGAAAACAGGATTCACAAAGTCATGTCTGCCAATAAAACGTTGCATACCCTGGGCACCAAAAAAGCCTTTTTGGTTATCCCAGGCAAAATCACCGTTATAAACATACATGCTTTGATAGTCTCGGTCGGCGGTCATTTGTATCAAACCTGAAAAATGGTTACTGCCTTCAGGTTGTTGCATCAAATACTCATAGTGCGGCAGGTTAGGAAAACAGGCTAATGAAGCAAACATGCCCTGGTGAGTATGTGTGCCATTAGAAAAAAAGCGATTAAATAACAGGCCTTGTTTGGCGAGTTTGTCGAACTCTGGAGTAATAGCTTCGTCATGGCCCAAGGCACCAACATATTCACCACTAAAACTTTCCATCAGAATGAACACAACATTTAATGGCTTTTTGCTTTCACCTGTACCGGCATGGTAAGTACGTAAGACAGGCGAGTAGTCTGGGTCTAGTTGTGTATCCGATGGCGTTAAAACCATCTGTTCCACAGTATTGTCGGCTTCAGCTATTGGCATTTTCTTGAGCCATTTGTTGTCACCTTTTTTAGTACCAATGACCGCTTTAGCTAATGTATAAACACCGTTTAAACCTAAATGATTGGCAAAAAGATAATGACTCTGGAAGGCATCACCCCAACGAAGTGGTGGTCCCTGACGTAATGTGCCACGCGCAGCAACAACAGATATCAGCAAGACCACAAAGAATGCTGTCATTCTTAAGCTGTATCGAGTTTTATCTGTAGATTTAGTTTGGTTAATTCGGCTGTTTAGCGTAAAGATAAAAAACAATGCTGTGATAAGTAAACCAATGATGATGAGATAAGTGACAACAGGAAAGCCATACCAAATCATGCTTAACACCGTTGCCGGATCTTCCTTCATATATTCAAATACCAGGCTGTTTAGTCGTGTATGAAATTCATGATAGAAGTCGAGCTCTACAATGGCGAGAAAGATCATCACACTGGACACAAAGGTAAGCCAGAGCGTGTAGGCTTTGCGGTTGTTTAACCCTTTTTTAAATAGCAAACCAATGATTAAGGGCAGCAGTACATAAACAGTGACGATTAAGTCAAAGCGGAGCCCGGTGATAAAAGCTTGAATGAGATCATGGTTGGGAATGGCGGCACTGAGATCATTGTTTCGCCACAACAGAATTGCTCTCAATAGCGTCTGTAATAGCATCAAAATAAATGCTGAACTAAAAATAAAATAAAGATCAGAAAAAAGACTGTTGTTATCGTTTTTTTGCATGGAGCGTCCATCAGTTATCAGCAGAATCACTCATCGCTAGTAGATGCAGTGAAATGATCGGTGAACGCCAGTTTGCATCGATTTCGTTAAGAAAAACTTAAGGTGAAGCCTTCAGTATATTGACTGCTATGTTCTTGTTTATCAGCGGTTGGCAATTAAAAATTTTAATTATCAAAAAATTCAGCCGATATACTCTCTGCATAGACTATGAAATATTCATGGTTGACATAATTAACGATTAAATTTGACTGAGGCTGGAGCTGGAATGCAGTTTATTAAGAACCTTCCTATCGGGAAAAAGATTTTCAGTGTGGTTATTATTCTTGGCATAACCCAAGTGATCATCTCTGCTTTTGCTATCTTCAAAATGAATAATATTTCAGAGGAATTTTCTGTTATTCATGAGATGTCACTGCCACTTGAAAAAAATGTGTCTGAAGCGAGTCAGCTTCAATTAAAAAAAGCGGCTGAATTACAGCAGTTGATGATTGATGCCAAATCAGGGGCGAGAAGAAACATCATCAAAGAGCATTTCACCAGCATAGAAAATATCACTGCACAAACCAATCAAGCGATGCAAGACATCGTCACTATCCTGGATAAATCGAAAGGCAAGGTACTTGATGCTGATTTACACGCGGATGTGCTTAGTCTGGACGAAAATACAGCTAAAGTAGTTGAGCAGCAGGCTAATTATCAGAAATACGTTGATAGTGCGATTCAGATTATCAAACGCGGTGGAAGTATGTCGGGCGGTGGTTATTTATCAAAGGATGAGCAGGCACAGCTACAGGATATCGAAGCAAAATTATTTGAAAGCTTACAAGCCATGCAAGCGAGCATTGATAATATTACAAACCGGTCAGTAAAAAATGTTCAGAATGTGCAGCGCTCCAGTTTATTTAGCCTGATTGCAATGGCAGTGGCTTCACTAATAATTGGTATTTTCATCTCAAAAATTATTATTAGTAATATCGTTACCCCCATTAAAGGCGTGATGGCTGTTCTTACCTCAATGGCTCAGGATAATGATTTAACAAAACGGATGAACTTTGACAGCGCTGATGAAGTAGGTGCGATGGGGAAAACATTTAATCGTTTTGTCGAAAAACTTCAGAGTTTGGTCATTAGTATTACTCAAGCATCAGAGCAATTATCGACTGCAGCCGAAGAAACCTCAGTGGTGAGTATTTCAACCAATAAGAATATTGCTAAACAAAAAAATGAAACGGTGCACGTCGCATCGGCTATCACCGAGATGACAGCAACCGTACAAGAAGTTGCGATTAGTGCTGAAAAGGCCTCTGAAGCGGCTATTAAAGGCGATAAAGACTCGGAGTCTGGTCGTAAAGTTGTTGAGGAAATTGTTGCCTCAATTAATAACCTTGCAGCAGAAATTAATACTTCAACCTCTGTCATTAAAACTCTGAAATCAGATAGTGAAAACATCGGTACCGTACTTGATGTAATTAAAAGCATTGCTGAACAAACAAACTTACTTGCTTTAAATGCAGCTATTGAAGCGGCCCGAGCTGGTGATCAAGGGCGTGGTTTTGCTGTTGTGGCTGATGAAGTGCGTTCTTTAGCACAAAAAACACAAGACTCAACCAAAGAGATTGAAGACCTGATCCTTACTTTGCAGCAAGGATCAGATAATGCTGTTAACTCGATGGCACTGAATCAGAAGAGTATTGAAGGGCTTGTGTCAAAAGCGGTAGATGCCACTAATTCATTAAAAGAAATTACCAATTCGGTTAGCTCAATCACTGAGATGAATACCTTGATTGCGACCGCAGCCGAGCAGCAAAGTCATGTGGTCAACGAAATTAATAGCAATGTGCATAATATTCAACAGGTGTCAGAAAACACAGCCGAAGGATCTGAGCAGGTATCACAGGCGAGCCAGGAAATTGCGCAATTGAGTGAAAAACTCACCAGTATGGTCAAGCAGTTTAAAGTATCGTAAAAGAGCATTTTTGATAGCGACTTTGTATACATGCATTTAATTGCTGTCGCGGCTTGGAATAAGACGTTAATATCCGGATATGGATATTAACGTCATCAGTTAATTATTCTTATTTAAAACAAATGGTTATTAAATGATCGTAGAATAATGTCTTTATTCATTGCTGAGCGATGAGCATCTATTCTAAGATCAGCTTTTCAGCTGGAATATTAAGATGTCATTTGTTTTTATTGGATTGTTTATTGTCATATTAGTGGCTGTTCTGCTTCTCGCCTTGATGAAGGATGACAAGGATAAAACAGAAAAGACAACAGACTATCCCTACAGTAAACAACCATCATTACTCACTCCGGCAGAACTCTCATTCCAACATAGCCTGAAACTTGCCGTCGATGGACAGTATGATATTTCTTCTAAAGTGCGACTGGCTGATATCGTCATCGTAAAGCAAACGAAGTCTAAATCTGAGTGGCAAAAAGCCTTTAACAAAATTCAGTCCAAGCACGTTGATTTTGTTCTGACTGACACGAAAACAGCCGATATTTTATGTGCGATAGAACTCGATGATGCTTCACATAGCAAGCCTGCAAGACAACTCCGTGATGACTTCCTCGATAATGTATTACGAGTTGCCAGAGTGCCTTTATTACGTTTCACAGTAGAGCAAAGTTATCAGTCGCAATTGATAGCCGAGAAAATAAAGAATGCGATTCATCCTGAATTTGCTATTCAATTTTCATCTGATGTCGTGATGGATGACATAAAAATTCTGATCAATCCGGATAGATAATTCTTGTCGTGCAGGTTGCGTCAAGATAGCTCGATAGCTTCATCTGATCTGCTCACCATTCGATACTCATATAATAGAGGTGCCTAGGCTATAGTTAGCAGAAGTACCTTTATTTTTATCGGTTGATTATTTCTGTGAGTTAAAAAAATGATATTTCTAACTCACGCTTATTAATAGAGTGAATCTCATCAGAAGATAGTTTTTCAGAACAGATGACTGAAACAAGCCATCATGAATGATTATGGTTGATGATTGTGGGGAAGGGGGAGTGGAGAGACAGATGGCGCGCCCGGCACGATTCGAACGTGCGACCGCCTGGTTCGTAGCCAGGTACTCTATCCAGCTGAGCTACGGGCGCTATCTATCTGAAATCTATTATTGAAATAAAAAAGCAGTCCCGATTTCTCGGTGACTGCTTGATTATGTACTTTAAATGGCGCGCCCGGCACGATTCGAACGTGCGACCGCCTGGTTCGTAGCCAGGTACTCTATCCAGCTGAGCTACGGGCGCTAAAGCCGCTTATTATACAAGCATCCAATGATGCCATCAATAAAATTTATGGCGGAGAGCGAGGGATTCGAACCCTCGATAGGGGTAAACCTATACGCCCTTAGCAGGGGCGCGCCTTCAGCCTCTCGGCCAGCTCTCCATCAAAGCCGCCTAGTATATCAGATGATAACGATTTGGCTAGTGATAATTGTAAATTTAACTCACATTTGGCTGATCTTTTTCAGCCTGAATGCGATCGTAGATTTCTTCACGGTGCACGGTGACGTCTTTAGGAGCGTCTACACCAATTCTTACCTGATTACCTTTAACACCAAGTACGTTTACAACAACATCGTCACCGATGATGAGTGATTCGCCAACACGACGTGTGAGTATTAACATGTTTTTTTCCCCTTACTCTCAAAAATTAGGCCGAGGTATCAGGAGAATTATGATGACTCCTTTCGATTGATCAGGCCTCGTGCCTTTGTCCTATTCATTTATGTAGAGGTCTTCTCGCCTCTTTATTCATGGACTATAAAAAAAACTTTTTTATCCATTGTTCAGATAATATTTTATCAGGAACAGAACATCTAAGCGATAAAATCATCTCAAAAACATGACGAGACTCAAGCATTTAGCTTTTAAGCAGGTGCTTGTTCTAGATTAAATGCCTTATGTAATGTTCTAACCCCCAGCTCCAGGTATTTCTCATCAATAACCACAGAGATTTTGATTTCTGAAGTAGATATCATACTGATATTGATGTTTTCTTTTGCTAGTGAACCGAACATTGTGCTGGCAATACCTGCGTGCGAGCGCATGCCTACACCGACAACAGAGATTTTGGCAATTTTCTCGTTACCATTAACCTCTCTGGCACCCAGCTCTTCAGCCGTTCTTTGTAAGATAGTTAACGCAGCTTGATAGTCATTGCGATGAACAGTAAATGTAAAGTCTGTTGTCGAGTCATGACCGGTATTTTGAATGATCATATCGACTTCAATGTTCTCAGCTGCGATAGGGCCGAGAATTTGTGAAGCAATGCCTGGGTGATCAGGTACACCAAGAATAGTCAGTTTGGCTTCATCACGATTAAATGCAATACCTGAAATTAAAGCTTGTTCCATTGATGGGTCCTCAGCCGCGATTAATGTGCCACCACCTTCAGTAAATGAGGAAAGGACACGTAATGGGACGTTATATTTACTCGCAAATTCGACAGAGCGTATTTGCAAAACTTTTGCACCTAAGCTGGCCATTTCCAGCATTTCTTCGAAAGTAATAGAGTCTAGGCGACGTGCTTCAGAAACAACTCTGGGATCAGTGGTATAGACGCCATCGACATCGGTGTATATCTGGCATTCATCCGCTTTTAGTGCAGCTGCTAATGCAACAGCCGTTGTGTCACTACCACCGCG
Organism: Methylophaga thalassica; assembly: GCF_030159795.1. NCBI lineage: Bacteria > Pseudomonadati > Pseudomonadota > Gammaproteobacteria > Thiotrichales > Piscirickettsiaceae > Methylophaga > Methylophaga thalassica. The sequence goes on from NZ_BSND01000003.1 coordinate 746,517, forward strand.
ACCAAGAGTGGTGATGTTACCATTCTCATCACACCCTTGAAATCCTGCAACCACCACCACTTTGCCCTGATTGAGATCCTGACGAATATTCTTGTCGTCAATCTCCATAATCCGTGCTTTGTTATGTGCATTATCAGTCAGGATGCGGACTTGACTGCCTGTATAAGAAACAGCGGGCATACCCATTTGAGCAAGTGTCAAACTGAGCAGTGCAATGGTAACTTGCTCACCTGTTGATAAAAGCACATCTAACTCACGGCCACGCGGGTTATCGCTTAGTTGTTTGGCTAAATCGATTAAACGATTTGTTTCGCCACTCATCGCTGAAACGACCACGACTAAATCATGACCTTGATTACGATAATCAATGATCTTTTTGGCTACTTCGCGGATACGTTCAGCGGAGCCAACAGATGTGCCACCATATTTTTGAACAATTAAAGACATGCTTAGTTTTCCAACTTCGAAGTCACCCAGTCTGGTACAGAAGCTAGAGCTGCTGCCAGGTTCTGAGGTTCATTACCGCCGCCTTGAGCCATATCAGGACGACCGCCACCTTTACCACCAACCTGACTAGCTATATGACCAACCAGATCTCCGGCGCGGATTTTATCGGTAATATCCTTAGTAACGCCAGCAATAATTGTAATTTTTTCATCCTGGACAGCGGTGAGTACAATAGCAGCCGTGCCAAGCTTATTTTTGAGCTGATCGACGGTGTCTCGAAGTGATTTACCATCAGCGCCTTCCAACGTGGAAGCCAATACTTTGATACCGTTAATGTCGGTAGCAGAATCTGCTAAATCATTGCCTGCACTGCTGGCTAATTTGGCTTTTAATACGTCCAGTTCTTTTTCTAACTCACGTTGTCTTTGTACCAGCTGTGAGGCTTTGTCTTGTACATTGGCAGGTTTAGCTTTTAGTAACTCAGATACATCAGTGAGGGTTGATTCCATTTGCTCTATGTAATCAATCGCTTTTTCACCGGTGACGGCTTCAATACGACGCACACCCGATGCAATACCCGCTTCAGAAATAATTTTGAGCATACCGATGTCACCGGTTTGTTTAACGTGGGTACCACCACAGAGTTCGATTGAGAAATCGCTCATGCTCAATACGCGGACTTCGTCATCGTATTTCTCGCCAAACAAAGCCATTGCGCCGCTTTTCTTCGCTTCTTCTATGGCCATTAAACGAGTTTCAACAGGGTGGTTGAGGCGAATTTGTTGGTTTACTAAACGTTCGATTTCACGTAGCTGAGCTCGTGTCACAGGCTCAAAGTGTGAAAAGTCAAAGCGCAAACGTTGTGGATTGACTAATGAACCTTTCTGCATCACATGCTCGCCAAGAACTTTACGTAAAGCCGCATGTAATAAATGCGTCGCTGAGTGATTTAATGCTGTCGCCAGACGGTTATTTTCATCAATCTGTGCGGTGACATGTTGACCAACTTGGAAACGGCCATGTTCACATCGACCGATATGTGTGAATGCTTGAGATTGTTTACGCGTATCGGTAACCGTGAAGCTCGCGTTATCTACGTTGATGTCACCGTGATCGCCTACCTGACCACCAGACTCAGCATAGAAAGGGGTCTTGTCTAATACGATTAACCCTTCTTGACCTTCAGAAATGCTATCAACATGTTCGCCATTGACGATGATTGCCAGGATGGTGCTGTCATGTTGAGTGAGGTCATAACCACAAAATTCTGTACTACTATCAATAGTAATTTGGTCTGATAAACCACCTGAGAACTGGCTCGCACTACGGGCACGACTACGTTGTGCTTCCATGGCACGTTCAAAACCAGCGATATCAATTGTCAGGCCGCGTTCGCGAGCAATATCTGCAGTCAGATCGATAGGGAAGCCGTATGTATCATAGAGTAAGAAAACAGTTTCACCTGGAATCTCTTTATCACCCATGTCTTCAATGGCTTGGTCCAGAATTTTTAACCCATTATCCAGCGTGTCAGCAAAGCGTGTTTCTTCTTGTTGAAGTGCTTTTTCAACAAGCTCCTGCGATTGGGCAAGTTCAGGAAATGCTTCGCCCATTTCATCAACAAGAGGTTGCACCAGCTTGTAGAAAAAGTTGTCTTTGAGTCCGAGCTTATGACCATGACGAATCGCGCGACGGATAATACGACGCAAGACATAACCACGGCCTTCATTCGATGGATAAACACCATCGGTGACCATGAATGAACATGAGCGAATATGATCGGCGATAACGCGTAGTGAGAAGTTAGTGTGATCTTCTGTACCAGACAGTTTTTGAATCGCTTGGATCAGATGTTGGAATAGATCTATTTCGTAGTTGTTATGAACGTGTTGTAGCACGGCTGCCAGACGTTCAAGCCCCATGCCCGTATCCACAGAAGGTTTTGGCAACGGTGTCAAGGTACCATCAGCTGAACGGTTGAACTGCATGAAGACCAGATTCCAGATTTCGATATAACGATCGCCATCTTCTTCTGGTGTGCCAGGCGGACCACCGGCAACATCTTCACCGTGGTCATAGAATATTTCCGAGCATGGGCCACATGGACCTGTATCACCCATTGACCAGAAATTATCTTTTGCGCCAATACGGGAAAAACGTTCTGCTGAAACACCAATTTCTTTTAACCAGATATCAGCCGCTTCATCATCTTCCTCGAAAACGGTGATCCACAATTTTTCAGCAGGCAGCCCAAGTGTTTCTGTTAGAAACTCCCATGCATATTGAATAGCTTCACGCTTGAAGTAATCACCAAAGCTGAAGTTACCCAGCATTTCAAAGAACGTATGGTGGCGAGCGGTGTAACCGACATTTTCCAAGTCATTGTGTTTACCGCCGGCACGCACACATCGCTGTGTCGTGACAGCACGCGTGTACTTACGCGTCTCTTGACCTAAGAAGGTTTCCTTAAATTGCACCATACCTGCATTGGTGAATAGAAGAGTGGGGTCATTAGCAGGGACAAGAGGACTACTTGCTACGACTTCATGACCTTTACTTGCGAAAAAGTCGAGAAACAACTTGCGAATATCTGCGCTACTTTTCATCGTCGGTTAAATTAAAACTTTCCGTTATCTGTTCATGAGTAAATCCCCGATACTGTAAAAACCTTTGCTGTTTTGCTCGGCTTTTATAATCATCAGGTATTTCCTCGCCAAAACGCTTACAACGTACTTCTGAGGCAAGCGTAAACCAATCTATTTCTGCCGCGGTCATGCATTCGGTGATGATGTCGGCAGCCACACCCCGATCTTTTAATTCCATGTTGATGCGAACCGCACCATAACCTCGATTTGCTCTCGAACGGATAAAGCTTTCAGCAAATCGAACATCACTTTGCAGATTTGTTTCTTTTAGTTGTTGAATAACTTTCTCAACTTCTTCTGCATCAAAACCTGCTTTGTTGAGCTTTTGTGCCAATTCATGAGCACTATGTTCGCGGTTGGCTAAATAGCTTACGGCTCGTGCACTGGCTGATTGCTTCACGCCTCGACGTCGTCCTCAACAGCGCTATCATCTTTTTTGGCTGTCTTTTTAGGCAACATGGTTTCACGTATTTTGCTTTCAATTTCAGCCGACATTTCTGGGTTTTCTTTAAGATAGCCACGCACATTATCTTTACCCTGACCGATACGTGTTCCGTTGTAGCTATACCAAGCGCCTGATTTTTCGACAATATTCTGTTGAACGCCTAAATCAATCAATTCACCTTCACGTGAAATACCTTCACCATACATGATGTCGAATTCAACCTGTTTGAAGGGCGGAGCGACTTTATTTTTGACGACTTTGACACGGGTTTCGTTACCCAGAATCTCATCACCTTTTTTGATTGCACCAATACGTCTGATATCCAAACGTACAGAGGCATAGAATTTAAGCGCGTTACCACCTGTTGTGGTTTCAGGGTTACCAAACATGACACCAATTTTCATACGAATCTGGTTGATGAAGATAACCAGCGTATTGGAGCGTTTAATGTTAGCGGTCAGCTTACGTAATGCTTGTGACATTAAACGAGCCTGAAGCCCCATGTGACTGTCACCCATATCACCTTCGATTTCAGCTTTTGGCGTCAATGCGGCAACGGAGTCTACCACTACGATATCCACAGCACCGGAACGAACCAGCATATCGGTGATTTCTAAGGCTTGTTCACCTGTGTCAGGCTGAGAAACCAGCAGGTCATCAATATTGACACCTAATTTTTCAGCGTAAACAGGATCAAGAGCATGTTCAGCATCCACAAACGCGGCTGTACCACCTGTTTTTTGCATCTCAGCGATAGCATGCAACGTCAATGTAGTTTTACCTGAAGATTCTGGTCCGTAAATTTCAATAACACGACCACGAGGAAGACCACCTATACCAAGTGCAACGTCTAGCCCAATTGAGCCAGAAGATACGGCTGACACGTCACGAGCTGCGACATTATCACCCAGACGCATAACAGAGCCTTTACCAAATTGCTTCTCAATTTGACCAAGCGCGGCGCCTAGCGCTTTTTTCTTATCGTCATCCATTGCACTACCTCTGAAGCTGTTTTTAATAAATCCTTCGATTATCCCATAGATAGCAGTCAGTCTCTAGCGTTTTTAATGATTCCGGATAAGGCCGCTAACACGGCTTGTCGTCTGACACTTTCTCTATCCCCATCGAATTGAAAAAGCTGACTGCTGACTTTATCTATTTGAGATGCCCAAGCTATCCATACTGTACCAACAGGTTTGTTTTCTGTACCGCCACCGGGGCCGGCAATACCGGTTAATGACACGCTAATATCGGCTTTCGAATGGCGAAGTGTACCTATCGCCATTTCCTCGGCTACTAACTGACTGACAGCGCCATATTGATCGAGTGAAGCTAACTTGACGCCGAGTTGCTCGTGTTTAGCCTGGTTACTGTAGGTGACGAAACCTCGTTCAAACCAGCTCGAACTACCGGCAAGATCCGTGCAACATTTCGCCACCCAGCCACCAGTACATGATTCTGCTGTCGCCAACATTAAATGCTTTTTATTTAAAGTTTCAGCGACTTGAATGATTTTTTCTTGCAGTGATGCGTCAGAAATATTTTGCATGATATAAACTATAAAAATGACTCAAATTCAAAATCATACTCCAATGATGCAGCAGTATCTGCGCATCAAAGCCGAACATCCGGAATTTTTGCTGTTTTATCGTATGGGGGACTTTTATGAGCTCTTTTTTGACGATGCTCATAAAGCCGCCGAACTGCTTGATATCACATTAACTGCGCGTGGCAGCAGTAACGGTGCACCTATTCCTATGGCGGGGGTGCCTTACCATGCGGCAGATAATTATTTATCAAGACTTATTAAGCTGGGTGAGTCTGTTGCTATTTGTGAGCAAATAGGTGATCCGGCAACGAGTAAAGGTCCTGTTGAGCGACAAGTTGTAAGAGTTCTGACGCCAGGTACATTGACGGAAGAAGCACTGCTGGACAGCCGCAATGAAAATCTCCTGCTCGCTATTTGTGAAGAAAAAGGGCGATATGGATTAGCTTATGCTGAGATTAGCAGCGGTCGGTTTATTATCAGTGAACTAGATAATGCTGAATTATTAAAAGCCGAATTAGCCAGGTTACAACCCGCAGAAATTTTATTAAGTGAAACATTACTGGCGGGGTTTGAGGCGTTTGAAAAACAACTTCGCAAGCTACCGGAGTGGCATTTTGAATTAAAGGCAGCCAAAACTCGATTATGTGAACAATTTAATACAACTGATCTAAAAGGGTTTGGTTGTGAGGGACTGGATATTGCGATTCGCGCTGCCGGCTGTTTAGTGAACTACGCACAAGAAACACATAGAACAGCGTTGCCTCATTTGCGCCAACTTAGTGTTGAGTATTCGAAAGACAGCATTCGACTGGATCCACAATCACGAAAAAATCTTGAACTTGAACGTAACCTGTCAGGAGGCATTGAAAATAGCCTTATCTCGGTACTGGACAGGACCGCGACACCGATGGGCGCACGTATGTTGAGACGCTGGTTAATGCGTCCAATACGTGATCACAAAACATTAGTTGATAGACAACATGTGATTCAGGAGTTTTTGGAGCACAATAGTTTCAACGACTGTCATGCTTTGATGAAGTCGTTGGGAGATATTGAGCGTATTTTGTCACGGATGGCGCTTCGTACAGCCAGACCTCGTGACTTTATGCATATTCGACGTCTTTTAGAAACGTTGCCTGAATTACATCAGTTATTGAAATCGAAGCAAAGTACCCATCTGCGGCAACTGGATCGACAGTTAGGCACGTTCAGTGAATTACTTCTGCTATTACAACAAGCGATTATCGATGAACCACCTGTTCTCATCAGAGATGGTGGGGTCATAAAAGCAGGTTATAACGAGGAGTTGGATCGTTTACGCGATCTGCATAAAAATGCCAGTGGCTTTTTAGATCAACTTGAACAACAAGAACGCCATAGAACAGGCGTTAATACCCTCAAAGTAGGCTATAACAAAGTGCATGGCTATTTTATCGAACTGAGTCGTGCTCACGATATTACATTGCCTGATGAATATGTTCGGCGTCAGACATTAAAAAACGCTGAACGGTACATCACACCTGAACTGAAACGCTTCGAAGAACAGGTTCTCAGTGCGAACGAAAAAGCATTAGCTTTAGAAAAGGCGCTTTACGATGAATTGTTCGATAAAGTGGCACCAGAATCAATGGCCTTATCACAATGTTCTATGTCATTAGCTGAGCTGGATGTGCTTGCCAATCTTGCTGAGCGGGCCGAGACATTGGATTATGTCGCCCCGGAGTTTGTGAATGATGCCGGAATCCATATTGAAGCAGGTCGACACCCGGTTGTGGAAGTGTGTCAAAACCAAGCTTTTTGCGCTAATGATCTGAAATTAACCGCTGAGCAGTCCACATTAATTATTACCGGTCCCAATATGGGTGGTAAGTCGACCTATATGCGTCAGACAGCATTGATCGTCCTAATGGCACATATGGGCAGTTATGTGCCGGCGAGCAAAGCAATTATCGGGCCCGTGGATCAAGTCTTTACCCGTATCGGGGCATCAGATGACCTAGCTTCGGGTCGTTCGACCTTCATGGTGGAAATGAATGAAGCGGCGACTATCCTCAACAATGCTACACACCACAGCTTGGTTTTAATGGATGAAATTGGCCGTGGAACCAGTACCTTTGATGGTCTAGCTTTAGCTTGGTCATGTGCTGAAAAACTGATTCGTGATATTGGCGCTTATACCTTATTTGCGACACATTACTTCGAGATGACACAACTACCCGAGTTATTTGAGCAAGCCAGGAATGTGCATCTGGATGCTATCGAACATGGTGACAAGATTGTCTTTCTTCATCAGTTGAAAGAAGGGGCCGCCAGTCAAAGCTATGGTCTTCAGGTAGCTCAGCTTGCTGGTGTGCCTGCTGATGTAATTAAAGCCGCCAAAACCAAATTAAAGCAACTGGAACAGACCCACTACTCAGTCGACACGACAAACGCGCAGCCACAACAAGACTTATTTACCCAAGAAGCAGAATCTTCGCCGCTTGAGAAACGACTAGAGCAAATAAACCCCGATGAACTAAGCCCAAAACAAGCATTAGATATCTTGTATGAGCTTAGCCAATTACTCAGGCACTAGTGAAGGTGCTGTTTTTTCTGATTCATAAAGTCGCCGAGTTTTTCTGGACGGGGAGGCATTTGAACATGATATCCCTGCGTTTCCAGATTCTTCATCACGGTGATGACATCTTCACGGGCGAGTGGTTTTTCGGGTGACAACTCAAGCTCCATAACGAACTGTGGCTCTTTTCCCATTGAGTCATAGAGCGCCTGTGGGACTTCTGAAAAATCATCTTTCTTGCTGATGTAAAGATATAACTCTTCTTTTTTTAGACTTTTATAAATATACGTTTTCATTATCTATGAGATAGGTGGATGATAAATAATTTGGACTACAGTACCACTAGGGTCGTAACAGTAAAAACTTCTGGCACCATCTCTGTGAGTACGCGGTGGGTTTCGAATGCTCACATCATGTGCTGTTAAGAACTCGAACCAGTCGTCAACTTCTTCTATGGCTGGAATAATAAAACCAATATGATCCAATTTTTGTTGATGCGCTGGTGCAGCAGGTTCAGCTGCCTGATGTAGGGCAAGGTTGTCATTACCTGAAGTCAGATAGACATTCTGTTCATCCGGCCGCCACTCGACTTCCATCCCAAGTAATTCCGTATAGAAATGTTCACATGCAGCCAAATCATCAACAAAGAGGGCGACATGTCGCATGCCACCGGTTTTGCCTGGCCGTACTCGTTTTTTTACAGACATCTGTTACTCTTTTCTTTATTACTCGACTTCAATGATTTCGTAATCATGCGTCACCGTTGCTGTCTTTGCCAACATAATGGTGGCTGAGCAATATTTCTCTGTCGACATTTTGATAGCACGCTCAACAAAATTCGCCTTTACGTTTTTACCGGTGATTTTGTAGTGAATATGAATATTAGTGTAAACCTTTGGCGCTTCTTCGCTTCTTTCGCCATTCGCCTCAATAACACAGTCGCGAATATCTTGTTGAGACTTCTTCAATATTTCGATGACATCAAAGGCTGTACACCCAGCCATACCCATCAGTAATAACTCCATCGGACGCATGCCGGTGCCATGTCCGCCTGCTTCTTCCGGGCCATCCATCACTACGGTATGACCTGTTCCTGACTCGCCGAGGAATAAAACATCTTCGACCCATTTCACTCGTGCTTTCATTTAAATGTTTCCTAAAGTTGATAAGTCACTTTAAATTTGACATATTTATCAAATCGCTAAGGGATTATACCCGTTTATGCTGTATTATTGCCCGCTCACCCATTTTGGATATATAGATGGACTATCATAGACACAAGGCCATTGAGCAAGGATTAGCAGAGTTTTTTCGCTGCTGTCACACAAAAACCTATCCGGCGAAAAATATCATTGTTCGTCCTGGTGATCCTCCTCACACGCTTTATTACATCCGTGAAGGCTCTGTGAGTGTTTGTATGGAGAACGAAGAAGGCGAGGAGCTCATCGTCGCTTATCTGAACCAGGGTGATTTTATTGGTGAAATTGGTATGTTTTCCGATGTCGGTGAGCGTATGGTCACTGTCCGTGCCAGAACGGATGTCCGAACCGAAGAGATTTCGTATCAACAAATCATGAATCTCTCAAAGACTCAGTTAAAAGAGTGTTACCCAACACTGTTATTTACCATTGCAGAACAATTAGCGAAACGTTTGTTATCAACGACTCGCAAAGCCACCGATATGGCATTTCTTGATGTGGCAGGTAGAGTCGAGGCGGCTTTACATGAACTAGCGGCACAACCAGATGCAATGCGTCATCCAGATGGCATGCAAATCAAGGTCACACGCCAGGAAATTAGCCGCATGGTTGGGTGTTCTCGAGAAATGGTTGGCCGTGTACTAAAAGAGTTACAAGACAATGGCCTGTTATGGGCAAAAGGAAAGACGATGATCATCTATGATGAAGAACATCGTCATAAAAAACCTTTAGTAAAAAAGCTTGGCTAATTCCGTCCCGGGATCATCTGCCCGCATAAAGGCTTCACCTACCAAGAAACCATTGACCTTATTGTCACGCATTAATTTGACGTCATCACGAGTATGAATGCCGCTTTCGGTAATCACGATATGACCTTGGGGAATGCGTTGCAATAATGACAGGGTGGTGTCGAGCGAGGTTTCAAAAGTTCTTAGATCGCGATTGTTGATACCAATCAAAGGTAGATTTAATACCAGAGCGCGTTCTAGCTCTTCGAGATCGTGTACTTCTACCAGTACATCCATACCTAGTTGAATCGCGAGCTGACTTAAACTTTCTAGTTGATTATCATCCAAAGCCGCGACAATTAACAGAATACAGTCAGCGCTTATCGCTCTTGCTTCAAATACCTGATAGGGATCGATAATAAAGTCTTTACGAATCACTGGCAGGGAGCAGGCATTACGTGCTTCTTGTAAATATACTTCATGACCCTGAAAAAAATCACGGTCGGTTAAGACGGACAAACAGGCGGCCCCACCTTTCTCGTAACTGACGGCAATGTCTTTAGGTATAAAGTTTTCTCTTATCAAACCTTTGCTCGGCGAGGCTTTTTTGATTTCTGCAATCACGGCCGGTTCGTTATTAAGCATTTTTTTGCTGATAGACTCAACAAAACCGCGAACGGGATTAGCTTGTTCAGCTAATTGCTGCATGATAGCTAACGGAATTTTAGCTGAGCGTTCAGCGACTTCCTGCTGTTTGCGTTGTAGGATATTGAGCAAAATATCAGGTGTATTTTCAGACATAGTATTAAGTTCGGCTTGTAACAATAAGGGCATTTAATTTTTGAGTAGCGGCACCCGAGTCGATAAGCTCTGCTGCCATAGCAATTCCTTCTGCGAGTGAAACAGTGATATCAGCTGCATAAATTGCTGCACCAGCATTTAACACAACAATATCACGCGCAGGACCGGGTTTGCCGTCGAAGACTTCTTTGATCAGCGATAGGCTATCCTGTGCATTGCTGACCGTTAAGGTTTCAATCGTATTCTGTTGAAGACCAAAATCTTCCGGTTTAATCGTGTAGGTCGTCACTTTACCCTCTTTGAGCTCAGCGACATGGGTTTCAGCACCGATACTGATTTCATCAAGACCATCTTCAGCATGAACCACTAAAACATGTTGGCTGCCGAGTTTTTGTAACACTTCAGCCATCGGTTTTACCCATTTTTTATCAAACACACCTAAGACCTGATGAGCGGCTTGAGCAGGGTTGGTGAGCGGGCCAAGTAGGTTAAAGATAGTTCTGACACCCATCTCACGACGCGGTCCAATCGCATGTTTCATGGCGCCATGATGTTTTTGAGCAAACATAAAACCGACACCTACTGTTTCGATACAGTGTTTTACCTGTTCCGGACTAAGCTCTAAGTTAACGCCAGCGGCTTCAAGCACATCGGCACTACCCGAACTACTACTGATGGAACGGTTTCCATGTTTGGCCACCTGACAACCCGCTGCTGCAGCAACAAAGGCACTAGCTGTAGAAACATTAAAGGTACTGGCACCATCACCACCGGTACCGCAGGTATCAACAACATGTTTGCCCTTGATATGAACAGGGGTCGCCAGACTTCGCATCACTTCGGCCGCTGCTGCAATTTCTGTGACCGTTTCACCTTTCATTTGCAGACCAATTAAAAAACCACCAATTTGTGCTGGTGTGGCATTACCGGTCATGATTTGATTCATGACGTCAGTCATTTGGTCGTGGCTAAAATCTTGGCGCAGGATGAGCTGCTTGATCGCTGCCTGTATATCCATGAAAGGCCCTTATCTTTGCAGAAAGTTATTCAGTAATTCGTGACCTTGTTCGGTCAGAATAGATTCTGGATGAAATTGCACACCTTCTATTGGCAGCGTTTTATGTTCAATGCCCATGATTTCATCCAGCTCACCATCTTCCGTTTGGGTCCAGGCGGTAATATTGAAACAATCCGGCAAGTTATATTTGCTCACAACCAAGGAGTGATAACGTGTGGCTTCTAAAGGGTTATTCAGGCCTTTAAATACACTCGTATTGTTGTGATACACCTTAGACGTTTTCCCATGCATTATTTGGCTGGCATGAATCACTTCACCACCAAACACCTGTCCAATGGCTTGATGACCCAAGCAGACACCCAGCATTGGTTTTTTGCCGGCGAAATGCTTGATAACTTCCATGGATATACCAGCTTCATTTGGTGTACATGGACCTGGTGATAGAACAATTTTGTCAGGGTTCATTGCTTCAATGTCAGCAATGGTAATTTTATCGTTACGATGAACGGCGACGTCTTCCCCGAGCTCAGCAAAATATTGCACCAGGTTGTAGGTAAAAGAGTCATAATTATCAATCATTAACAGCATGTATCTAGTCCTAGGTTAGCTTTCTGCATGAGGATTGGCTTCCAATCCTGCTTCCGCCATGGCAACAGCACGAAAGATCGCGCGGGCCTTATTCATCGTTTCTTTCCATTCCATTTCCGGCACGGAGTCATAAACAATACCGGCACCCGCCTGGATATGCAGCAGATCATTTTTTATAACTGCTGTGCGTATGGCTATGGCCGTATCCATATTGCCAGACCAAGATAAATAGCCAACTGCACCAGCATAAACGCCGCGTTTGACCGGTTCTAATTCGTCGATAATTTCCATTGCACGTACTTTAGGAGCACCACTCACTGTGCCAGCGGGGAAGGTCGCTCTTAAAGCGTCAATGGCTGACATATTGTCTACCACTTGACCGGTGACATTAGACACAATGTGCATGACATGAGAATAGCGCTCAATGACCATTTTATCGGTGAGTTCAACTGTACCGGTTTTACTGACTCTGCCAACATCATTACGACCGAGGTCAATCAACATCAAGTGCTCAGCAAGCTCTTTAGGATCTGATAATAAATCCTGCTCTAAGGCAATGTCTTCTTCTTCGTTTTTACCACGAGGACGGGTGCCGGCAATCGGACGAACAGTGACTTCCTGATCTTCCATGCGAACCAAAATCTCAGGTGATGAACCCACCACAAAAAACTCACCAAGATTCAAGTAGTACATATAAGGTGAAGGGTTAAGGGTTCTTAAGGCTCGGTATAAATCAATCGGAGGCGCACTGTAAGGAATGGTCAGGCGCTGAGACAACACCACTTGCATGATATCGCCGTCATTAATGTATTGTTTTGCCTTTTCGACAGCATCAGTAAAGCCTTTCTCAGTAAAGCCAGACTGAAAGTCTTCTTCATTGACTTGTTTATGGGCTTTATTCTGATGGAAGTCCATCGCTGTCTGACGCAACGTTTGTGTTAACTCGTCCAGACGTTGTTGTGCCTGACGGTAGGCATTTTCTGTATTTGGGTCTGCGTGAACAATCAAATGCAATCGACCACTTAGATTGTCAAACACGACTAACTCGTCTGACACCATTAAGAGAATATCTGGACATTCGAGCGGATCGGAGTCCGGTGCATTACCTAGTCGTGATTCAACATAACGTACAGTGTCATAGCCAAAATAACCGACAAGACCACCATTAAATTTGGGTAATGAATCGATTTCTGCAACACGATAGCGTGTCTGGAATTGTTCTATCCATGCCAGAGGATCGTCGGCTTGTGCTGTTTCAACAACTTGCCCATCCAGTTCCACCACAATGTCTTTATCATGAACGCGAACAATTGTGTGGCAAGGTAAGCCAATCATCGAGTAACGACCCCATTTTTCACCACCCTGAACAGATTCAAACAGGTAGGAATAGGGCGCATCAGCCAATTTGAGATAAGCACTTAATGGTGTATCTAAGTCTGCTAAAACTTCCCTTGATAAGGGGATGCGGTTGTAGCCTTCTGTGGCAAGTTGATCAAATTCTGACTGTTTCATTGCTTCTTTCTAAAATAAGCTTTCCAGCTCTGCAAAAGTATCTATTACGGTATTGGGTGCAGCTGCAGAAATTGGCTGACCGTGATTGTAACCGTAGCTCACGCATATAATGGCAAGTCCAGCAGCTCTAGCTGCTTTTACGTCATTGACGGAGTCGCCGATCATTAATGCCTTTTCGGAGGTAATCCGAAAGTAATCAACACCATACAGTAATGGTGCCGGATGTGGTTTTTTATGTGGCGTTGTATCACCACTCACCACAAGGTCAAAATAATCTTTCAGACCAAGCTTTTCAAGCAAAGGCAGAGTAAACGTTTCATCCTTGTTAGTGACACAAGCTAGTTTAATCTGCTTCTTTTTAAGCCAGGACAGTCCTGTGAATACATCTGGGTAAACCTGACTGCTTTCACAGGGGAACTGCTGATAATAATCTAAGAATAGAGGCAATGCTTTTTGCAGTAATGCTGTTTCTGCTTTTTGTTGCATTTCGCCTGTTAGTGCTCGTTCAATAAGTCGGGGAATGCCATTACCTACCCAACTTCTGACGTCAGCTTCGCTTGCTTTTGCCAATCCTAGACTGCTGAGCATGTGATTGGTTGCACAAGTTAGATCTGGCACGCTGTCAACCAGCGTGCCATCAAGGTCAATAAAAACAACCTCAGGTAAATCTAACTTCATTGAGCGATTAAACGTTTGCTTTAGCTAATTCCTCACGCAGCGCAGCAATCACTGTTTCATAGCGGTTAGGATCACTATCTTTTGCTGCACCAAATACAGCAGAACCAGCCACAAAGGTACGCGCACCTGCTTCAGCGATTTCACGGATGTTATTGACGTTAACGCCACCATCGATTTCTAAATCAATGTCGTAACCACTTTCATCAATCATTTTGCGTGCTTGACGTAGTTTTTCCAGCGTATGAGGAATGAATTTCTGACCGCCAAAGCCAGGGTTAACTGACATCAGCAGAATACGATCTACTTTATCTAAAACGTGTTCAGCTAGAGAAAGTGGTGTGGCTGGATTAAATACTAAACCGGTTTTACAACCTTCGGCTTTCACTAATTGCAGACTACGGTCAATATGTTCTGAGGCTTCTGGATGGAAAGTAATAAATGTTGCGCCAGCTTGAGCAAAGTCAGGGATGATGCGATCAACGGGTTTGACCATTAAATGCACGTCAATTTCATGGGTGACACCATGTTTGCGCAGTGCATCACATACCAATGGACCAATTGTCAGGTTCGGTACATAGTGGTTATCCATTACGTCAAAGTGCACAATATCCGCACCTGAAGCAAGAACGTTATCTACTTCTTCACCCAAACGAGCAAAGTCTGCAGACAGGATTGAAGGGGCAATTTTGAATTCAGCCATGATTGTCTCTCTTAAAATCGAATAATAAAAACGTGATGTAAACCTGATACTTTACCGTATCGGCTTTCTTTTTTCAGCTTTTGAAATCAATAGGCTGAGATTATACTGGACCTGAAAATAATGAGATGGAGTTAGACTTGCGAAAACGGTTGAAATTTATCGCTTTGTTGTTAATGACAGTTTATCTGGCTCACGCCCAAGCTGCTGATGAAACAGAAACCCCTGCCGGGGCTGATAATAATGAGACGGTCGCCGAAGAAAATTCACCGATTATGTTACGTGAGCAGGGTAATGTGGAAGGCTATGTTGCGCTGACCGTCAGTGAGCAATCGATAGATGCCACATACATGCCGGATAGTCTGGGTAAATCAGCAGGGAAAGTATTGATTCTGCACGGACGTGGTCAGGATATCGATAGCGATGGCATTGTTCGCACCCTCAGGATGGGCTTAAGCAAAGCTGGCTGGTCAACCATGACAGTCGCTTTACACTATGAACTCACTCCTAATCTGTACCTCGCAACATCGAATTCAGAAAAAACAACTGACACTGATGCTGCTAATACGAGTTCTGACGATAGCGATGATGCAGAGCAGCCAGCAGCGGCAGAAACTGAAACAGCAACAGAACAGAGTGAGGAGCCGACAGAGGCAGCAGCAGACGACGCAGAGAACCAAACTGCTGAAGGTGATGGTGAACAATCAGACACTGAGAACACACCTTATATAGTCAGTAATGAAGCACGCATTGCTGCAGCTATGAGTTATCTGGCAGAAAAACAGGATGGACCGACGGCCATTATTGGGTTTGGTGAAGCAGCCAATCTGGCAAATGAGAGTTTTTCAATGGCAAGCGGTGAGGTAGGCATCGTGTGGATTAATACGGATATTGAGTTGACTGAACCACCTAAAGTAAAAGTAATACTCGATCTGATAGCTGAGAGACCATTACAAACAGATATAAAAGCGGTTCAACGCAAAGCGAATATGAGAAAAGCCAATGTGAACAATTATGAACAACGAAAAATCATCACGATCAGTCCCAGCTTCTATGGCGCTGAAGCCAATGTTCTTGGCATCGTTCGTGGTTGGCTACACAAACACTTTATCGCCGAGGATGATGCTTAATGCGCATTTATGGTGATGGCAGTCTCATCCATCAAGCCGTATCTGATGATGGTTTAATTGAGGTGGTAGACAGTGGCAATATCCGCTCCTTGCATTTTGGGACTTTTCCCAGACAGAGTTCAATGCGGCTTAATCAGCCGCACTATCTGGAGCTGAGTTACACACAAGCAATGATGGGGTGTTTGTTACTGAATCCCAATCCTCAACGAGTCTTAGTTATCGGGCTGGGTGGCGGTTCATTGGTCAAGTTTCTATTGCACCATTTCCCTGATTGTTATGTCGATGTCGTGGAATATCGTCGCGACGTTGTGGATGTGGCACAGTCTTTTTTCCAGGTTCCGATTGATAACCCCAACTTAAATATCAACCTTGGTGATGGTTATCTTTATGTCAATCAATGTTTTTATCAAACGGATTTTAGCTATGATCTGATTCTGGTTGATGCCTATGATCAAAATGGCATGGCAGCCAGTGTTGGCGTTCAGGCTTTTTTTGATGCCTGTTCAGGCATTCTGACAGACAATGGTGTGTTAAGTATTAATCTGTGGGGAAGTGAACGTGCCTTGTTTAACTCAACCATGGAAAGAATTAATGAGAGCTTTCAACAGCGTGCTATGATTCTGCCGGTTGAGAATAAGGGCAATGTCATTGCTTTAGCCACCAAGTTTAATGTGGAAAATGCGTATCTGAAAAAATTGCGCCAGCAAGTCAATAGTTTAGAAATGGTGTATCAAATTAACTTACCACGATCATTACAAAATCTCATCAGACAAAACCGAAACTTTATTCATCGTTTATTCGCGATTTAATATTGGCTTTGTGTGAGAGGGGTTATCAGTCAGTCATTAGCGTATAGAGGTTTCATGAACAAGTGGGTTTTGCCGGTATTGTTGACTCTGTTTTTATATCAACAAGTGAGCTGGGCTGATGATGCATACAAGATTGTGATTAAACGATCTGAAAACAAATTACTGATTGAAAAAAACGATAAAGTCATTCGTTCATATCATGCCGCAATAGGTAGTGGTGGCAGAAAAGCAAAACAGATGGAAGGCGATCGGCGCACGCCAATGGGTATTTATCATATCGTTGATATTAAAGACAGTGACCGATTCCATTTGTTTTTACAACTTGACTATCCCAGTGTCAGGGATGCGATCAATGGTTTGAAAGCCGGACATATTAAAAAATCGCAATATCGCAGAATTCTTGATGCGCATATTTTTGGTGGTATTCCGCCACAAAATACTGCGCTCGGTGGTGTGATCGGTATTCATGGCATTGGTGTTGAAACCAAAGACAAACTTGAGATTCATCAGATGGCGAACTGGACTCAAGGCTGTATTGCGCTCAGAAATAAAGAAATTGATGAGATATTGAAGTTTGTCGGCGTGGGCACAGAAGTCAAAATCATGGAATAAAACCTGATTAAAATTGTCGGATATGCATCTGAATTTGCTAGAATATCAACGTTTATCGCTTTTATTCTTCTGGGGTCCACATGCAATCCGCGCCTGATCTGTTTTCCTACCGTAAATTCTGGGCACACCGTTTTGGTATCGCGCCCGAATTACCTATGACCCGAGAGGAAATGGATGCGCTGGGCTGGGACTCTTGTGACATTATCATTGTGACGGGTGACGCCTATGTAGACCATCCGAGTTTTGGTATGGCGCTGATAGGGCGTTTATTAGAATCACATGGTTTTCGCGTTGGTATTATTTCTCAGCCCGATTGGACCGGCACCGACGATTTCACCAAACTAGGTAAACCGAATCTGTTCTTTGGCGTCACTGGCGGTAATATGGATTCTATGGTCAACCGTTATACTTCTGACCGTAAGATACGCAGTAATGATGCATACACCGCAGGTGGTTCAGGCGGAAAACGACCTGATAGAAGCGTCGTGGTTTACAGCCAACGTTGTCAGGAAGCCTACAAAGGCGTGCCCGTGATTATCGGTGGTATTGAAGCCAGCTTGCGCCGTATTGCCCATTATGACTACTGGTCTGAGAAAGTCCGCCGCAGTGTCATTATGGATTCTAAAGCTGATCTTTTGGTTTACGGCAATGGCGAAAGACAAGTGGTGGAAATTGCTCATCGTCTCGCTGCAGGTGAACCTGTCAGTGATTTGACCGACATTCGTGGCACCGCCTATACCAAAAAGCATGAACAGCGTCCGGGCTGGTGGGAGAAAGATTCTACTTTGGTGGATACTCCGGGGAAACTCAATCCGCCTATTGATCCTTATCAGATGCAAACTGAAGAAAGTTGTGCAGATGAAAAAGCCAAAACAGAACAAAATAAACCGGCTGAAAATACCAATGTTATTAAAATTCATCGGGTTTCACCGCGAAATGCTGAACGTACTGTAATACGGTTGCCTGCCTACAATGCAGTGAAAGATGATCCGGTTACCTATGCCCATACTTCACGTATTTTGCATCTGGAAACCAACCCCGGTAACGCGCTGGCTCTAGTACAGCAACATGGCAATCAGGATGTCTGGTTAAACCCACCGCCGATACCGTTAACCACAGCCGAAATGGATGCTGTGTTTGATTTACCTTATAGCCGTGTACCGCATAGTGGTTATGGCAAGATGACCATTCCCGCCTACGATATGATCCGTTTTTCCGTCAACATCATGCGCGGCTGTTTTGGTGGCTGTACATTCTGTTCTATTACCGAACATGAAGGACGTATTATTCAGAGTCGTTCTGAAGACTCCATCATCAGAGAAGTAGAAGCGATCCGTGATACAACACCCGGTTTTACCGGTGTGATTTCTGATTTGGGTGGTCCAACGGCCAATATGTATCGTCTAGCCTGTAATGATCCTCAAATTGAGGCTAGTTGTCGTCGTTTGTCGTGTGTATTCCCGGGCGTGTGTAAAAATCTGAATACTGATCACACGCCTTTGATTAGTCTATACAAGCGCGCCAGATCATTACCCGGCATTAAAAAGATTTTGATTGCTTCAGGTTTGCGATATGACCTGGCGGTTTTATCACCAGAGTATGTCAAAGAGTTGGTGACGCATCATGTGGGCGGCTATCTCAAAATTGCACCGGAGCATACTGAAGAAGGTCCGCTGCAACAAATGATGAAACCCGGCATCGGCACTTACGATAAATTCAAACAGATGTTTGATAAATATTCGAAAGAAGCAGGTAAAGAGCAGTATTTGATTCCATATTTTATCGCTGCACATCCAGGCACAACGGATAAGGATATGATGAATCTGGCACTTTGGTTGAAACGCAATGGTTTTAGAGCCGATCAGGTTCAGGCCTATTTACCTTCGCCAATGTCAGCCGCTGCGGCCATGTATCACTCGGGCAAGAACACCTTGCATAAAGTAAGACGTAACGGTGGTGATATTGAAGTCCCGAAAGGGTTGAAAGTGCGTCGATTGCACAAAGCTTTTCTTCGTTATCACGATCCTGAAAACTGGCCAATGTTACGTGAAGCATTAAAAAACATGGGGCGTGCAGATTTGATCGGTAATGGCAAAAAACATTTGATCCCCAGTTGGCAGCCTGCTGGCACCGGAGAAAATGGTGAAGGCCGCCGTGTTACGCGTAAGGCAAAAAATGTACAAAGTTTTCGCACTCAGCATACAAGACCGGGAAAAACCAAAGTCAAAGCCAAAAGACGTCAGCGCTAATAAAAAATATTATTATTTGAGAAACATTTTTAATTGACCGTGGTCAATGTGCCTATCACCAATTTTTAATAGGGACATTAATGAAATCGAAGCAGAGTTCTCGTTATGACTTTTTATCGATTTTTCTTCATTGGCTAGTCGCAGTTTTTATTATTGGCCTGTTTGCATCTGGCCTGTGGATGGTCGATCTTGGTTACTACGATGATTGGTATTATCAGGCTCCCTGGTGGCATAAAGGTATTGGCGTTGTAACGGCCATACTGATTGTTTCGCGCTGGGCTTGGAGCCTGTTTCGTCAGCCTCCTGCTGCCATTTCCTCTATTCCTTATTGGCAACATCTCGTTGCAAAAATTACACATCAAGCCATGAATATCGTGGCGTTGATTATTGTTATCAGTGGCTATGTCATGGTCACAGCTAAAGGTGATGGCCTCTCTGTTTTTGATTGGTTCACGATTCCCGCAATCATTTCAAACAAACCCGCTTGGGTAGATCCGGCGGGGGCAATTCATTTATGGGCTGCGTATTTTCTGATTGCGATGGCAACAGTCCATGCTCTGGCTGCAATTAAACATCACTTTATCGATAGAGACTCAACGCTCAAGCAGATGCTTGGCATCAAATAAAACCAGGAGAAAAAAATGAGACAGACGCTTTTAGCAACATCACTATTAGGATTGTCAGCGATAATGCCTGCTTATGCGGCAGATTATGTGATTGATACTGAAAAAGCCCACGCTTTTATTGATTTCCGTATTCAGCATTTAGGCTACAGCTGGATGAGTGGACGTTTTAATGATTTTTCTGGCACGTTTTCTTATGATGCAGAAAAACCGGAAGCATCAAAAGTGGATGTAGATATTGATGTGACCAGTGTTGATACTAACTTTGCCGAGCGTGATAAACATCTACGTGAACGCTTTCTGGAAACGGATAAATTTCCTAAGGCCAGCTTCAAATCTACTTCATTTAAACAGCAGGATGATGGCAGTTTAATGGTCACGGGTGACTTTACCTTACACGGCGTGACCCATGAATTGAGCTTCCCTGTCCAAAAAGTAGGAGAAGGCGCCGATCCATGGGGTGGTTACCGTGCCGGTTTTGTTGGTGAAACTGAATTTACTATTTCTGACTACGGCATTAATGTTGATATGTTAGGTCCATCATCACAGGTAGTGTATTTAACTTTGTCGATTGAAGGCATTAAACAATAAGTCAGATTTGTTTGGCGAGGTTATAAAGCCTGTCAAATTCTTCAGATAAGCTGCTTGCTGGTACAGAACGTCCCGCGCGTTGGTACCAGTAAGCAGCATTTCCTTTGTCGCCTTCAACATAATGAAGATAACCATGAATCATGCAGGCAAAACTATCTTCATAGTTTTGAATGAGTCTGTGAGCACCGTTCCAATCGCCTTGTGCGGCCAATTCCAATGCTTGTAAATGTTGTATAGCCATTGCCAACCTCCAGAAAAGTTTGACAATAGCTATGCTATAACAGATTGAATTGAATGAAAATTCTAGTTGCTTCCGATAAGCGTCAACAAGCCAGCAACAAAGGCAAACGGGGAGGTGACGATGACAAATATCAGTTTGCCAATTTCGCGTAATACATAAATCGCATCAATGAATAAAGCCATGATTTACTCCGTTGAATCTGATTGTATGCATTATAATGCGCGATTGTGACACTCAAATGACCGGCTAATTAAGCACCTATGAATATTCTCGCACTCGATACCTGCACAGAAATGTGTTCTGTCGCCATCTTAAAAAATGGTGAACTGTTTGAACAATCGCTTCTAACTCAACGAGGTCATTCAGAAAAAATACTAGGTATGCTGGATGAGATTTTGTCCCAGGCGGATTGTGGCCTTGCTGATATGGATTGTATTGCTTTTGGCCGCGGGCCTGGTTCATTTACCGGCGTTCGCGTTGGTGTCAGTGTCGCTCAGGGAATTGCTTTTGCGTCTAAATTGCCAGTCGTACCCGTTTCAACCTTAGCCGCCGTCGCGCAGCGTGCAATTGATGAACATGGTGCTAATTATATTGCCGTGGCAATGGATGCACGTATGCAGGAAGTCTACAGCGCTACATATCAATCTGTTGATGGTCTGGCTGAGTTAACAGGAGAGGAAAGAGTATGTTTGCCTGAGCTGATTTGCTTGGACAATGATTCATCTTTTTTTGCTGCCGGTAGTGGTTGGAAAGAGTATGAAACGTCTATGACAACAAAGTTCTCCGGTCAAATTCATGGCATGGATAATCAGCTGTTACCGACAGCTGCTGCCATTGCAAAACTGGCTGTAAAGCAGATTGAAAATGGTCATACTTTAGCTGCGGAACAGGCTATGCCCGTTTACCTTCGCGATAATGTCGCCAAGAAAAAAGGTGAACAGTGATGGTGAAAAAGCAAGACACTATCTACGCTGCACCATTAGAACAAATGGTGGATTTCCGTTTTGATGAAAAAGTGGTCGATGTCTTCCCTGATATGATTCAGCGTTCGGTACCTGGCTATGCAACACTGATATCTAACATCGGCATTCTTGCGGCAAAGTATGCTGTAGATAATAGCCATTGTTATGATTTGGGCTGTTCACTTGGTGCCGTGACTTTATCGATGCGGCAGCGGATAAAAAAACAGAATTGCCAGATTATTGCCGTTGATAACTCGCCTGCCATGATTGAAAAAGCACATCACATATTGCTGGCCGACAAGGCCTCTGATATTGGTGTTCAACTGGTTTGTGAAGATATCGCTGATACGGTCATTGAAAATGCTTCCGTAGTGGTAATGAATTTCACCTTACAGTTTATTCCATTGGCGCAACGCCAGACATTAATCAATCAAATTTATAAGGGTTTAAAACCCGGTGGCATATTAATTCTGTCAGAGAAATTGGCATTTGCTGATACCAACATTAACCAGTTTCATATTGATGCCCATCATGATTTCAAGCGGGCGAATGGGTATAGCGATATGGAAATTAGTCAGAAAAGAACAGCCCTTGAAAATGTGTTAATACCTGAGTCACTAGAACAACATCAGCAGCGTTTACGTGCTGCCGGATTTGGTTTTACTGAAAAATGGTATCAATGTTTTAACTTTGTCTCGATGGTTGCCATAAAGTGATATACCAGCCTTTATATGAATATCTCGATGCCGCTGGATTACAGGGTTGGCGTCAGACATTAGAACAACAAATCAATCAGAAATTAGCTGAAGAAACGCACGGCAAAATGCCTTTATGGCAAGACGCACTTGCAGCATTACCGATGATCACGCCCAGTCAGGTCGAGTTACAGTCAGAAGTCAGAATCGGTCAGCAAAAAGATTTGAATGGCGTTGATGTTGACGAGCTGAAAACTTGTTTGAAAGCGTTTCATCCCTGGCGTAAAGGTCCTTATCAGTTTTTTGATATTCACATTAATACGGAGTGGCGATCTGACTGGAAATGGGACAGGGTATTACCGCATATCAGTCCATTAGCTGGCCGACGCGTATTAGATGTGGGTGGTGGCAATGGTTATCACGGCTGGAGAATGTTAGGCGAGGGGGCTGAGTTTGTCATGGGCATTGATCCAACGCTGGTTTTCACCATGCAATATCATGTCATGCAACGTTATATCGCCAATAATAAACACTTCGTTGTTCCTATCGGTATAGAGCATATGCCGGAAAAACTGGCCTGGTTTGATACCGTATTTTCCATGGGGGTGTTATATCACCGGCGCTCCCCGTTAACTCATCTTATGGAGTTACGTGATTGCCTGAAGCCGGGTGGTGAGTTGGTGTTGGAAACGCTGATTATTGATGGCCCTGAGGGCATGAGTCTGATTCCAGAGTCACGTTATGCCAAGATGCGAAATGTCTGGTTCATCCCCAGTAGCGAGACCATGATGGTGTGGTTAAAAAAATGCGGTTTTAAAGAGGTGCGTTGCGTCGATGAAAATGTCACGTCACTCGATGAGCAACGAAGCACTGAATGGATGACATTTGAGTCACTGAAAGACTTTCTTGACCCGAATGATCTTACAAAAACAATAGAAGGGTATCAGGCTCCCAAACGTGGTGTATTTATCGCTAAAGCACCTTAGAGGGCTGTAGCACCTGAGGTGATGGATATCCATTGGCCATTGCTGTTTTTGCAGGCATCCAATGATTTTGTCTCAGTTTGATCGTCTTTTTTGATGACAAGATCATAGGCCAGACATGGGTAGTGACCATACGAGTAATGATGGTCAATGATGATTTCATAAGCTGTGCCAGTCACTTCATTTTTCCAAAAGTGGCTTTTACCAATGGTTTCTGTCGACAGAATTTTCTGTGTTTGTTGCAGGTCATGTGTTGTCATCGCCGTGTCGGTATCAATACCGGCCTCGACACCTGCTAACAAATCTAACGACGCTTCTGTGCTGGTAACTATGCTCACCAGGCTGATACTGACTATGCCTAATAAATAGAGCCGTTTGTTAGAAAACATAGACATCCGTAACTGGAGTAGAAAAACGTTATTTAAACATGAGCGATTAACTCGTTGGTATGGAGTTAATACAATTTATAAATAACAGGGTTAATTTCTTAAAAAGCCGAGTATATCCCTATCAAATTGTTTATAACAACTGTCATCTCATTATCAGCGACTGCAAACGCCACTTAATAAACGAATGGCCATATCCACATCATAGGTCATTATGTGATGAGAACGTAAAAAACGTTGCTGAACCTGGTAGGCTTCACGTTCGAGTAGCATTCGTTGTTTGCAGTCTGGCTCTTCAATAACGGCATCATGCTGATATTGAAGGAAATGCACCATTTCATGAACGATATATCCTTGAGCAATCATGCTATCTTTAGTCAGCTTATCATCATAAAAAATCGTATTTTTTTTATCGTCATAATAAGCCAGAGCATTACATTCTTTACCCTCACATAAAGTATCTATTAACTGCTGATGATTAACGGCTTCAATTAAGGGGTGTTGTTCTGGCATATCATACTGACTAAAGTTAACGGCCATTAACAGTAGTGTTCCAATAATTTCTTGCATAACATCGTCCTTGTCAGCATGTTAAATATACGACTAGCGCTTTTAGAAACAGTTTCTGTTATTCATTCATTAGCTGATGCATGCTGTCTATTATGAAATTCTTCTAAATCGGGTGGTGATTGTCGGTAATAAGCCTCTAACTGCTTAAATAAAAGGGCATTATGTTGTTTCAACGCTTCTGGCATAGTAAAAAAGTATTCACTTAATACCGCAAAAAATTCAGCCGGATTAGTCGCAGCATAAGGATCCAGATAGGTGTGTTTATGTGCCGCCAAGTCACGTAATAAACCCTGCCAGGCAGCAGTTAATGTCTCAGTCCATTCCGGTAACGACATATCCGGGTGTAATGGCGGCATACCATTAGCCCGACCAGACAACATATCTAATTTATGAGCGAATTCATGAATAACAACATGATGACCTCGGTAGGGTTGCTGACTGTCATGTTTGATGTCTTGCCAGGAAAAAATGACGGGACCCCGTGACCATGACTCGCCACTTAAGCCCTGTGTTTGTCTATGAACGACGCCATTTTCATCTGTCACATCGCGTTTAATCTGAAATGCGCCCGGGTAGAGAATGACTTCTATCCAACCATCGTAAGTATTGAGTCCTAAATGCAAGATAGCTACACAGGCCTGGGCAGCAACAGTGACGGCCATTTCTGGTGTGACCGTTAACCCTGCAGCCCCGGTAAATGTCTTTTTATGAATAAACAGTGTGGCCAACAAACGTATGCGGGCACGTTCGGATACGGATCTTGCCTGTATAAGGGGTAAATGCTTAGTGACTGCAAGCCACAAATCAAAGGGTATCGGATAGTGTTTTAGTACTCTGAGTGTGCGCCATTTACGAATAATATTCATGCAGTGAGTTTTGTTTTAGTTGGGGAGTGATTAAATAGCGAGTGTTGAATACCGATTTTGATGGCATTATCGATAACAAACCAGACTAAGGCATATAACCACATAAATCCGGCATATTGCCAACTTACAGCGGTAATAAAGATGCCGTTCACTGCCATCAAGGTACCGAGAATTTCAGTGCCCAATGTCGCGGCTAATAATAGGGGAGATGGCCAAGGCTTTTGCCAGAACCAACCATTATTGCGTGTGACAAAAATCGTACTGTGACCAGCAATAAGCAGTTTCAGAAAGATAAGGGTTTGTATTGTATCGTTATCTAAATTCTGTTCGCGCAGGAATAAATACAGTAAAAAAGACGCACAAACACCAGCAAGCCCAAGCGCAGATGAAATAATAAATAATTCATGCATATTCCACCTCACTGGTGTGGGCGACTGATAGGTATTATCGTAAGCAATGGTCAGAATAGGCAGATCATTGAGCAGTGCCAATAAAATAATCATTAAGGCAGTGATAGGGTAAAACTCGAATAGCAGAATGCTCAAGGTCATGAACAAAATGATACGAATCGTTTCTGCGATACGGAATGTCGCGTAGCTTTTCATGCGTTCAAAGGTAAAGCGTGCCTGTTCTATGGCCTGATTAATGACGGATAGGCCCGGTGCGGTGAGAATAATATCTGCTGCTGCTCTTGCTGCATCTGTGGCATTGGATACGGCAAAACCGCAATCTGCTTTTCTCAGTGCCGGCGCATCATTCACGCCATCACCCGTCATGCCAACAATATGATCTGATTTTTGTAAAGCTTCGACGATCATGTATTTATCTTCTGGCAAGACCTCGGCAAAAATTTCGATGGATTCCAGCATGTCGAGCAGAGCAGACTCGTGTGTGTGAATAAACTCTGTTTCTAATAAGCTGGTATCGTAAATGCTTTCCAGATCGGTCATTACCTCATCAGCAAACTGTTTTGCCTGTTTGAATGACACGTCCGGATTGAGTCGTTTATATATCGCCTGAGCCAGACCGGATGCGAGTTCTTTAATTTCCTGTCCAGACTTGCCGGTGATTTGTTTGGACTGAACCGCACGTTTGTTTAACCCAAGCATATGACCAATTTCACGAGCGATAGCGATATTATCGCCAGTGATCATTTTTACTTCGACACCTCGCTCTCGCATTTCATCAATCACTTGCTTTGAATCATCCCGGGGCGGATCGATGAGCGGAATGAGGCCAAGGAACTCATGTGGTTGATTCTCACGCTGTTGAGCCACAGCTAATGTGCGATAACCTTTACTGGCAAGAAGATTAATTTGTTGATTGAGTGACGTGATATCGTTATCGGTAAGGTTAGTGACCATGGCCATAATCACTTGTGGTGCACCTTTAAACACCTCCATTTTTTCGTCAGCTTTATTGACCGATGCTGAGGTAAATTTTCGGCTTGGGTCAAATGAAGTGAAGTGGGTTTGTTGCCATTGTGACCAGTCACTGTCTGCAAAATTATCTTTGATGTAGCGAAATAATGGAATTTCGATGGGGTCCGTATTTTCTGAGCGTGATGCTAAAACGGCCGCTCGCATAAGTGCTGCCTCACGGGTGCCATTGAATGGCAGAATGTCCATCACCTGCATTTCATTTTTGGTCAGCGTGCCTGTTTTATCGGAACAAAAAATATCGACGCCAGCCAGCTCTTCAATAGCGGTTAATTTGGTGACGATGGCTTTGTGTTTTGCCAACTTATAAGCACCCACAGCCATGGTGACAGACAAAACGGCCGGTAAAGCAACCGGAATTGCAGCGACTAATAACACCAAGGCAAAGCGGGCCAATTCAAGCATATCTTCATGGCGCGATAAGCCTGTGATAACAATCAATGTCACCATTGCCAGAGATAACAGAATCAAGAAGTGACCAATTTGTAACACCATCTTTTGAAAGTGGCTGTGTTCATTCTCGGAGGCCGAAGCAACTAAACTGACAACATTATTAAATCGTGTTTGCTGGCCGGTATTGACCACAATGGCATCCATTTCGCCTTGTCGAATGATGGTGTTGGCATAGGCAACATCGGTACTTCTTTTGCTGACAGGTAAGGATTCGCCAGTCAGTGAGGATTCATCTATAGATAAATAGTCACCCGTGACTAATTGCACATCAGCAGGGACTAAATCTCCCATTCGCAGACGAATAATATCGCCGGGTACGAGTTCTTGTGAGCGAACTGATTGAAACTTGCCATCACGTAATACGCGCACTTGTGTATCTAGCTGGCTTTTTAAGGCATTGAGGGCATTAAGGGCACGATGTTCCTGGAAAAAGTCGAGCCCGGCATTGATAACAAGTAGGACGCTGATAATGATGAAGTCTCCCCACTTACCAACGACTGCAGATAATATGGCGGCAATTTCAATCATCCAGGGAATAGGGCCCCAGAAGCGTTTCAAAATCCGCTGCAGTGTGGATTCTTCCTGATTGATGATTTGATTCAGACCGTAATCTATCTGTCGTTGCCGCACATCGGTTTCAGACAGGCCATTTTTACTATCAACATTTAATAAACGGAAAGTGTCATCAACAGGCTGAAGGGAAAAATCGTCCGTGGCTTTTTGGAATAACGATGTCAATTTCTAACCCTCCATTTATGTGGTGTGTTGAAGCTAGTGGCGCAAGACGTCCTGTAAAGCGTTGGCGAGCAAATTGGCTAAGCTCACTGTATTGGTCGGATGTGGAATACTGTCACAACTATAGATATGTTGGATGCCTGCCGCATTCAGTTGTTCTATTGCATCATCCATAAACAAGGCATGACTGACCAGAATACTGACTGAGGCCGGTTGATATGGCATCAGCTGTTTAGCTGCTTCCAACAGTGTTTTCCCGGTACTGGCCACATCATCAACAATAATAATATCGCGTCCGGAATAGGCGCGTTCAGGCAAAGTGACAAGCACTTTATGATCACCCAAACGTTGTTTCTGTGCTACGGCATAATCAAAGCCAAAATGTGTCGCGATTTCTTTTACCCATTGCTCTGATTCGCCATCAGGCCCTAATAACAGTGGATTGTTAAAACGGGTCTCGATAAAGTTTGCCATCGGCTGAGTAGCATTGATATTAACAGCATTTTCTATAGGAATGGCTTCGCGTAGTTCAGAGATGCGATGCAAATGCGTGTCTACTGTAATCACAGCATCAAATAAACCGGCCAGGAATCGACCAATAATGGTTTGACTGACGACTTCTCCCGGATGAAAGGCTTTATCTTGTCGCATATAGCAAAGATAAGGTGCCACCAGAATAATGCGTTCTACACCATTCTGGCGTAATGATTGTGCCGTCAGCATCAATTCAATCAACTTACTGTTGGGGTCGTTGAGGCTTCTGCAAACAATCACTGTTTCAGGTAAGTCGACCGGTAAGATTAACTGGCTTTCACCATCCGGAAAGTGATGAAGTTGAATGGTTTCGTATGGTATTCCACATACCATAGCCAGGACTTTGGCCTGTTGCTGATAGTCTGAAAAGCTAATTAGCAGGGGAAGTTTTGTGCTCATAGTTTATCAATCTGGTAGCTGTTATCTAGGAGTGCGGCATTTTTGGCAAAGGTAAAATCAGCATTAAACTCGGCATAAATGGTAAATAATGCCTCACCTTTTTTGACTTTATCTCCGACTTTTTTATGTAAATAAATCCCTGCGCCTTTATCCATCGGTGCACCGGCCAAGCGTGCAATGGAAGCAATTTTCAGATTATCAATCGCTTTTACGATACCCGTGTCTTCTGCACAAATATCATACTGGAGCTTGCCAACCTGTATGGGGGTGTTGTTGCGTCCCTGAGCATTGATAATGGCATTCATTTTTGTGAGTGCTCGGCCTGATTCAAGAATATCTCTGGCAACA
Source organism: Methylophaga thalassica (assembly GCF_030159795.1). Classification (NCBI taxonomy): domain Bacteria; kingdom Pseudomonadati; phylum Pseudomonadota; class Gammaproteobacteria; order Thiotrichales; family Piscirickettsiaceae; genus Methylophaga; species Methylophaga thalassica. Next base: position 776,006 of record NZ_BSND01000003.1, read on the forward strand.
GCGTAACCTTGACCGCCTCTGACATCGGGATCAAATTCGATAATTCTGCCGGCCAACTGTAAGGCTTTCTCTTTTAAATCGATGGGGGCGTTAGGTTCATTCCCAAGAATTTTCATCACATCCTGCGTTTCTAAAACAGGACCGATGCCTCTACCTATCGGTTGACTGCCATCGGTGATGACCACTTCTAAATGTAATCCCATATTGTCACCCACATACTCAAACAGTTTGCGTAACTTAAGCGCTTCCATATGGGTATGTACTTTTGCTGAAGGCCCAATCGGTATATCAATCAGTAAATGTGTGGCGCCTGCAGCAATTTTCTTAGAAAGTATCGAGGCGATCATTTGCCCGGTTGAGTCCATAGATAGCGGGCGTTCAACGGAAATCAACACATCATCAGCCGGCGCAAGTTTTGCCGTACCGCCCCATGCCAGGAAGGCACGTTGTTGACTAACGATTTCATGCAAACGTCGCAGAGACAGATCGACGTTGGCTAAGACTTCCATGGTATCTGCGGTACCAGCAGGTGAAGTGATCGCCCGGCTGGATGTTTTAGGCATCAACATGCCGTGAGCAGCAATGATGGGCACGAGTAACATAGTGGTACGATTGCCAGGGATACCACCAATACAGTGTTTATCACAGACCAGATCTTCGCCCCAGTCGATCCGTTCACCGGTATCTACCATGGCATGGGTCAGATGCAATATTTCATCGCGCTCCATGCCTGTTTCAGCACAACCTACGATAAACGCCGCTGTTTCGATTTTCGAATAACGGTTATTCACGATGTCCTGAATAATATGTAAATACTGCTGATAATCGAGTTTTTCACCGGCTATTTTTTTATGAACAGATTTCAGTGATTCAGGCGGGGTAGCATGATTAATAAAGACTTCTGAGCCTTCCGGGATGCCTAATTGTTCATAGACTTGCTCACTTAGACCTAATTCATCGATATCAGTAATAGAAGCATCATCAACGACATTGAGCACGGCGATAACAGGCTGAGTGCTATTAGCCGTGTGGATTTCTATTTTACTCAACGCCTGAAAGCCTTCGCTACGATAAAGTCCACAGTTCCGATGTAAATAAGCGACGTTTTCTTTGTAGGTATCGATAGCGACACACTTTAATTTCAGGGAGGGGATGGAAGTGGGTAGTTCCGATGTATCAATCATGCTGGACTCGAGCTAGTAACTTAGTTCAAGCTTAATTGTTCGTAACAGAGTCGGTCAATCTGATTTATCTGTATAACTGATCTATATCAGGTTTAGCAGAATAAGTAGGAGATAAGCTGTAATTTTGAAGATTTAAAGGCAGTTTCTATTGCTGGACAGCTAAAAGTTAAGGCCGGAGGCTCTATCCCGGGAAAACCATCCATACTAAATTAGAGTGGATTCCTGAAAGCATTGAGCTGAAACAAAAAAGCCCCTTCGAAAAGGGGCTTTTAATGTATGGCGGAGAGTCAGGGATTCGAACCCTGGGTGGTCGTTAAACCACGCCGGTTTTCAAGACCGGTACATTCAACCGCTCTGTCAACTCTCCAGAGAGGCGAAATAATACAGATAATGGTTCGGTAACACAACCGTAAAAATAAAATTATTTGTAGATAGATAATATCTATTGCCATTTAGAACTTATCGAGTAGGATAGGTGTCATTAATGTAAGCTTTTCATCAACTGGAAAAAACACGGAGAAAACTGATGAATTATAACGCTGAATCAACTGTTGTTCGTTCGCAGCAGTCTGCGGTTCAAACCAATAAACTTTTACGTAATACGTATAGTTTATTAGCCATGACACTATTATTTAGTGCCATGACTGCTGGAGTATCAATGGCTCTCAACCTGCCACATCCTGGCATCATCATTACTTTGGTTGGGTATTTTGGATTACTTTTCTTAACTACTAAACTTCGTAACAGTGCCTGGGGCATCGTATCTGTTTTTGCTCTGACAGGTTTTATGGGCTTAACGCTAGGTCCGATTGTCAATGCCTACTTAGGTTTACCTAACGGCCCACAAATTGTGATGCAAGCTCTTGGTGGTACAGGCATTATCTTTATCGCTTTATCGGCTTATGCTGTAAAAAGTGAAAAAGACTTCAGCTTTATGGGCGGCTTCTTATTCGTTGGTATTCTGGTTGCTTTTCTAGCCAGCTTAGCCGCGTTCTTTTTTGAAATGCCAGGTCTGTCCCTAGCTGTGTCAGCGATGTTTGTATTATTGATGGCGGGTCTGATTCTTTTCGAAACAAGCCAAATCGTTAATGGTGGTGAAACCAACTACATCATGGCGACCATCACACTGTATGTCAGTATCTACAACTTGTTTGTCAGCTTGCTGCAATTAATTGGTGCCTTCTCTGGCGATGACTAATTGAACTATCTGGTTCATTTACTTTCTAATAAACCCCGCACTGCGGGGTTTATTTTTATGGTGGAATGGTGAAGAAAAATCTGGCTAATTGGGATCGTTGGTGTCGAATTATTATCGGCACAGTTATAATAGCCTACGCCATCTATGACAGTAATTGGTGGTGGCTGTTGGGAGTTGGTTTATTAATAAACGCATTCACTGGTCGTTGTCTTGCTTACGGGGTGTTTGGATTATCTACATGTCAAACATCATGTCAGGTCGATAAAGAGAGCAAAAAGAGTAAATAAACAGCATGGCTAAATTACCCACACAATTGATTGATCGCTTTGGACGTAAGGTGACGTATGTGCGTATGTCTATTACGGACAGATGTGATTTTCGTTGTGTCTATTGCATGGATGAAGAAATGACATTCATGCCTCGCCAACAATTACTTACCCTGGAAGAAATCGTTTTTCTGCTGCGTGCTTTCTGTGAACTCGGCGTGGAGAAAGTGCGTATCACGGGGGGAGAGCCTTTGGTAAGACGTGATGTCGATTGGCTCTTTAATGAACTAGGTCAGCTTAAGGGCTCGACCTCGCTGAAAGAGCTGACATTAACCACCAACGGCTCCAAGCTGGAAAAGTATGCTCAGACCTTAGCCGATTCGGGCTTAGATCGTATCAATATCAGTCTGGACTCTTTAAATGCTGAAAAATTTAAGGCATTAACAAGAACTGGTGATCTGGACACGGTTCTGACGGGCATCGCCGCAGCAAAAAAAGCTAACTTTAAGCGTATTAAATTAAACGCTGTCATCATGAAAGGGCGCAATGAAGATGAAATCATTGATTTAGCCCAGTTTGCTATTGATAACGATCTGGATATTTCCTACATTGAAGAAATGCCTTTAGGCCATGTCTCGCATGCTCGTGAAGAAAGTTATTGTTCCAGCGATGAGGTATTAGCCACGTTAAAAACCGTATTCGATTTACAAGCCAGTATCGCTTCTACTGGCGGTCCATCACGTTATTATCAGGTAGCTGGCACGACAAGCAAAATTGGTTTTATCTCACCACACAGTCATAACTTCTGTGATAGCTGTAATCGTGTCAGGGTGACGACAGAAGGGCGTTTGTTATTATGTCTTGGCCAGGAGCACTCTATGGATTTACGTGATGTTATACGGCGTCATCCTGGGGATATGCAGCAGTTGAAACAGGCCATTGTGGATTCAATGGAGATTAAACCTAAAGGTCATGATTTTGATATCAAGGCTCAGCCAATTATTTTCCGTCATATGAGCGTTACGGGCGGCTAGTCTAAATCTTCAGATCGCTCTAGTTGTTTAGCTGAGTCCCACAGAGCATCTAACGCTTCGAGTGAAAAATCTTCAAACTGTTTACCCTGTGCTGTGACCGCTGTTTCTACATAATTAAATCGACGGTAAAACTTGTCATTACTGCTGGAAAGAGCATCTGCAGGATTAATGTCCAAATGTCTTGCCAGATTGCAGCAGGCAAATAAGATGTCGCCTAATTCAGCTAAAAGAACTGATTTGTCAGAATCTTGTTTGATCTCCTGATCTAGTTCATCAATTTCTTCGTGGATCTTATCCAGTACGCCTTGAGGGTCTGGCCAGTCAAACCCGACTTCAGAGGCTTTTTTTTGCATTTCTATTGCTAATTTAAAGACATCTTTCTGTGTTTTTTTAATCGAGCTAAGGATGAAGTCTTGGTCTGACATAACTATTAAGAGTCACGGGTAAATTTGATGATATTACGACGATCACGTTTACTGGGCCGACCTTTCTGTTGTCGGAAACCCAGCGGTTCGTTTTTTATTTGTTCCCGCAATAATTCGCGTTTATCACGGCTTTGAGGTGTTTCTTCATAAAGCTGTTCCGCTTCGGAAGCGGGGCGACGTTGCAGATTTAACCCCTGAATAATCACTTCAAATTCGTAGGGTGGTTTGGAAATGGTCAGCGTGTCTTCAATGCGAACTGTTCGACTGGGTTTAACACGTTGTCCATTGACGTGGACTTTACCGCCTGAAATGGCTTCAACAGCGAGACCACGCGTTTTATAAAAACGCGCGGCCCATAACCATTTATCTAATCGTTGAGATTCAGAACGAGCGTCCTGTTGTGCCATTAAGCCTTACCTTGCAGTTGCAACAAGATAGACTCATTTTCCAACGTGGATGTGTCTTGGGTGATTTCTTCACCTTTGGCAATGGTTCTTAGTAAACGACGCATGATTTTACCGGAGCGAGTCTTAGGTAAATTATCTGAGTAACGGATATCATCAGGTTTAGCGATAGGTCCAATTTGTTCACCCACCCAGTTACGCAGTTCTTTCGTTAGCTCTTCATCTTCGCCGCCTTCAGGGCGATCGCCTTTTAGTACAACATAGGCAAATACTGCTTCACCTTTCACATCATGTGGCCGACCAACGACAGCGGCTTCTGCTACGAGTGGATGAGCCACCAAAGCGGACTCAATTTCCATGGTACCCAGTCGATGACCAGATACATTCAACACGTCATCAATACGACCCATAATCCAGAAGAAGCCATTATCATCACGTCTGGCGCTATCACCGGCTAAATAATATTTACCGCCGAAATAAGGCCAGTAAGTGTCTTTATATCGTTGATCATCACCCCAGATAGTTTGAATCATCGAAGGCCAAGGCTTACGAATGACTAGATAACCACCTTGATTGGCTGTGGTAATTTCTTCGCCCTCATCATTGACGATAGCGGCATCAATCCCTGGAAGTGGACGAGTACAAGAGCCAGGTTTAGCATGAGTAACGCCTGGTACGGGGGCAATCATATGAGCGCCCGTCTCAGTTTGCCACCAGGTATCAACAATTGGGCAACGTCCTTGACCAATGACATTGTGATACCACATCCAGGCTTCAGGATTAATCGGCTCGCCGACGGTGCCTAATAGTCGTAACTTAGATAAGTCATAACTGTTTGGGATTTCATCTCCGACTTTCATTAATGCACGAATAGCCGTGGGAGCTGTATAGAAAATGGTGACGCCATGACGCTGACAGATATCCCAGAAACGGCCGGCATCAGGAACGGTTGGCACGCCTTCATAGATAACTTGTGTGGCACCTGTAGCAAGCGGGCCATAAGCCACATAAGTATGACCGGTAATCCAGCCGACATCAGCTGTACACCAGAAAACATCTGTTGCTTGAATATCAAAAACCCAACGCATGGTGGTAATGGCATTTAACAGATAACCACCACAACTATGCTGGATGCCTTTAGGCTTGCCAGTAGAACCTGAAGTGTAAAGAAGGAATAGTGGGTCGGCTGCGTCCATCCATTCTGGTTCACATTCTTCAGGCTGATCTGCTGTAGCATCAGACCACCAGATGTCTCTTCCTGATTGCATAGGAACGTCATGTTTAGTTCTTTGATAAACAATGACTTTATCGACACTTGGGCAGCCAGCTTCTAAAGCTTGATCAGCGGTTTTTTTCAATTCAACTGTTTTACCGCCACGAAAGCCACCATCAGCTGTGATGAGGAGTTTAGCTTGTGTATCTTCAATACGGTCTTTTAACGATGATGCTGAGAATCCGCCGAATACGACCGAGTGAATAGCACCGATACGAGCACAGGCTTGCATAGCGATTACAGCTTCAGTAATCATGGGCATATAGATAACGACACGATCACCTTTACCAATATCTTGTGTTTTCAATGCATTGGCAAAGATGCTGACACGACGGTGAAGTTCGCGATAGCTAATATGTTCTACATCGCCTTTTTCACCTTCAAAAATGACGGCTGTTTTATCCGCATTTTTTTCAAGTTGACGATCCAGACAGTTATAAGAGACGTTGAGCTTGCCATCCGGAAACCAGCGGTAATGCGGGGCATTAGTATCGTCTAGAGTTTGGGTGAAAGGCTGTTTCCAATCGATTTCCTGGCGCGCTATCTCAGCCCAAAATGCTTCGTGATCTTGTTCCGCTTTTTTGTATAACGCATCGAGTTGTTCAGAGAGTAATGATGCCGTTTTCAGAAAGGCTTCACTTGGTGGAAATTGACGGTCTTCATGTAAGGTTGATTCGATATTATCTTGAGCCATATGCGACACCTTTGTAATTATTTTTTAGCTAAATTAACACAATACAGTGATTATGAATGTGTGTTAAGCAGACATAAAAAACTCTCCCTCAATTTGTATTGAGGGAGAGTTTTGGGAGTGAACAGGCTTCTAGAAGAAACCGAGTGGGCTAGTGCTATAGCTAACCAACAAGTTTTTAGTTTGTTGATAATGTTCCAGCACCATTTTGTGGGTTTCCCGGCCAACCCCCGATTTTTTGTAACCACCAAAAGCAGCATGAGCCGGATAGTGATGATAACAGTTGGTCCATACGCGACCGGCCTGAATGCCTCGACCCATACGGTAAGCCAGATTCATGTCACGGGTCCAGACTCCGGCGCCAAGACCAAACTCGGTGTCATTGGCGATTTCCAGCGCTTCGGCTTCATCCTTGAAGGTAGTAACTGAAACGACGGGGCCAAAGATTTCTTCCTGGAAGATCCGCATCTTGTTGTGGCCCTTCATCAGGGTCGGTTGAATGTAGTAGCCGTTATCGAACTCGGGTCCCAGTTGCTCAACCGCGCCACCCATCAGAATTTCCGCACCTTCCTGTTTGCCAATTTCGACATAACTCATGATTTTGTCGAATTGCATCTGGGAAGCCTGGGCGCCGACTTGAACGTCGGTATCAAGCGGGTTGCCACGTTTGATTTTCTGGGCTCGGTCAATGACGATCTTGATAAAGTCGTCATAGATGCTTTCCTGAATAATGGCACGTGATGGGCAGGTGCAGACTTCACCCTGGTTGAAGAAGGCCAGTACCATGCCTTCTGCACATTTATTAATGTAGTCTTCTTCCTGCTGCATGATGTCTTCGAAGAAGATATTCGGTGATTTACCACCCAGTTCGGTTGTGGAAGGAATGATATTTTCGGCAGCACGTTTCATGATGTGCGAACCGACAGGGGTTGAACCGGTAAAGGCGATTTTGGCAATACGAGGACTGGAAGCCAGTGCCTCACCAGCCACGCGGCCCATACCATTGACGATGTTGAGTACACCTGGTGGGAGCAAGTCACCAATGACTTCCATCAGTTTCAGGATGGAAACAGGTGTGGATTCTGCCGGTTTCATGACCACGCAGTTACCAGCAGCAAGCGCTGGAGCCAGTTTCCATGCCGCCATCAGTAGCGGGAAGTTCCAGGGAATGATTTGGCCTACAACGCCCAAAGGTTCATGGAAGTGATAGGCGACGGTGTCTTCGTCGATTTCTCCCAGAGTACCTTCCTGTGCACGGATACAGCCAGCAAAATAACGGAAGTGGTCTGCAGCGAGTGGGATATCGGCATTTAATGTTTCACGAACGGCTTTACCGTTATCCCAGGTTTCAGCCACGGCAAGCATTTCAAGATTTTCTTCAATGCGATCGGCAATTTTTAACAGAATATTAGAACGTTGTTGAACAGACGTTTTACCCCAAGCATCTTTCGCCGCATGGGCAGCATCTAATGCCAAGTCAATATCTTCTGCAGTTGATTCTGGAATTTCACAAATCACTTCACCTGTTACAGGCGTGGTATTCGTGAAATATTGACCTTTCACTGGCGCAACCCATTTGCCACCAATGAAGTTTTCATAACGCGATTCAAAACTGACGACAGCGCCTTCAGTACCGGGTTTTGCATAGATCATAGTCTTTCTCTCTTTGCTTATGGTTATAGTCTGAACATAAAGATACAGGATAATTCCATGACTGGCAAGTGTGCTTGACTGAAAATCTCAATCACTTGACTGAGAGTCCAGAAGCATTCCAAAATTATTTTCTAATTTGGTATAAGATGTCTGAATGAAAATTGAGAAACTCTCGCTGGTAAAACGGCGTGAAAAACGACAATTATTGACTGAAAATAAAGTTCAGTTTGCTGGCCCTGAGTCAGAGCTGAGCATTTACGATACCTATCGTGCCGTAAGCCGAGTTGGGCTGGAAGCGCAGCAATTGCTCTACTGTGGCATGGTAAGTGGTCGAAAAGTCATGCATAGCCCGCATAAGAATGACGGTGAACTGTTTTTGCCGCATGAGTCTTATGTTGTTCCTCCAGGTGAAATTGTGGAAATTGATTTTCCGGATGCCAATGAAACCGATCCCACAACCTGTCTGACCATAGAGATATCAAAAGACAGAATTGAAAAACTGTCAGAGCGTATGCGAGATCTCATTGTGCTTGATGCTCCTAATCACGAGTGGGAATATCAGCCCAAAATCATTCATAAACATCACACGGGTGATACTCAGCATTTGCTGGAAAAAATGGTGGCTTTGTACACTCGCAATGATCCAGATAAAGAGATTATGTTGGATCTCAGTGTTACTGAGCTGGTGATTAGACTACTCAGGGAACAAGGGCGTGATGTCCTATTAAGTTATTGCCAGCAATCTCCCGATGCGACAGGTGTGACAGCAGCGATTCATTATTTGGAGCAGAATATTGCTCATCCTCTGGATGTGGATCAGTTATGTCGTAAGGCCTGTATGAGTCGGAGCCGACTGTATGTAGAGTTTAAAAAGCAATTGGGTTGTACGCCGGGTGAGTTTCAGCAGCAAATTCGTTTAAAAGCAGCAGCAGAAGCCATGCAGGCTGGTAAAAGTGTGACGGATGCTTGTTATAGTTTTGGTTTTAGTGATTTAAGTCACTTTAGTCGTCGCTTTACCGGTTTTTTTGGCTGTGCGCCAAGCGTTTATCGTCAGAAGTTCATCAATAAAAAGTAAAACGCCTATCTCAATTTATCATCGGCAAGTCATTATTCTGCTGTCATAATAGCTGTCTATCTTACTTTCAACCCGAGATTATTTTGCCTGCAATAGCCTCTCTTTACAGACTATTATTCATATTTATACTGATATTTTTTAGTTCAGTATCGCTCTCTGATCCTATTAAATTAACTGTAAAAATCAACGGTGTAGATGAAGCTTTGAGTAAGACCTTACTCAACGGCCTCTCAATTGAAAAACAAAAAGACAGTGATCGTTTAAATCAACGTTATCTGGAAAAACTGCATACCTCAGCAATTGAAGAGTTGCGCACAATGCTTACGGTATTTGGTTATTACCAGCCAGACATCAACGCTGAATTACATCATGACAAAGACAACTGGCAAGCCATTTATACCATTGCTCTTGGTGAGCCAGTCAAGCTATCTCTGGTTGATCTATCTTTTATAGGAGAGGCTGCTGAGGATCCAGAATTTATAAAACTCAAAAAGTCGTTTGCCTTAGAGCCAGGCCAGCAGCTTAATCACCAAAAATACGAAGCTGCAAAAAAATCGATATTAACGCTGGGTATCAGTCGAGGTTATTTTGATGGCAAATTGACACAATCAGAGGTTGAGGTCGATGTGCCAAAAAACATCGCCAACGTGTATCTTCATTATGATTCAGGTGTTCGATACCGCTTTGGTCAAACATTGTTTCCAGACACGGTAGTTGGTGAGCCATTACTGGAGAAGTTAGTCCCATATACCGAAGGTGAACCCTATCTGAATACAAAAGCATTAACGCTAAGAAAGAATCTTAGTGACAGTGGTTATTTTGATTCTGTTTCAGTAAAAACCAATCGTGCTGAGCGTGATGATGGTTCAGTGCCTATGGATATCAGCCTGGAAGAAAAACCTCGACAACTTTATACCGCGGGGTTGGGATACGGTACTGACACTGGTGCAAGATTAAGTCTTGGCTGGGAAAACCGTTACGTGAACAAGCGAGGACACCGGCTCGAAGCGAATGCCCGATTATCACAAGTCACCAACACAGTCAGTGCTGATTATGTCATGCCTTTCTGGAGTGAAACCATTAATACGGTGGGTGTGAATACTGAATTTAAACAGCAAGATACAGATACTAGTGAAAGTGAATCCTTCGCTGTTGGTGGCTATTACAAACGTGATAGGTGGGGTTGGGACGAGACAGGCTCTCTCAAAGTATTACAGGAAAATTTTGATATTTCTGATGAGAGTGAATCGACACTACTACTTATTCCAGGCATGTCTTGGAGTAGAACCTGGGCTGACAATACTATCTACACAAAACACGGGGCTCGTTTATCTTTGAGTCTGTCTGGCGCATCAGAAGCCGTATTATCAGATATTACATTCGGTCAGATCGTCGTCAGAGGTAAGTTCATTCAGTCGTTTGGTGAGAATAGCCGTTTTATTACACGAGGATCGGTTGGTGCGACTCAGGTGAGCGACTTTGACAGGCTGCCGAGTTCGTTGCGCTTTTTTACTGGTGGCGATAACAGTATTCGCGGTTTTGACTACCAATCTCTTGGGCCTGAAAACTCTGATGGTGACGTTGTGGGGGGACGCTATCTTGCGGTAGGTAGTGTGGAACTCGAACATATGTTTCTTAAAGACTGGGGCGGGGCTGTCTTTTCTGATTTTGGTAACGCTTTTAATAGTTTTAGTGATCCAATTGAATACAGCGTTGGTGTCGGTGTTCGCTGGCGTTCACCTGTCGGTTTAATTCGTGTTGATTTAGCAAAGGGACTCTCAGATAAGGATGAGCCCATTGCATTACACATCGTTATTGGCCCGGATTTATAAACATGCGTAAGCCTATTCTTATTGGTGTTATTGTTATTTTTGTGGCCATTATTCTCAGTATGGGGTGGCTTTTGACGACTCAGTCAGGTCTGAAAGCATCACTCAATATCGTTCAAACATTTGTGCCGGCGCTGAATGTAAAAGAAGCTAATGGCCAATTATTCGGCAAGTTGTCTTTATCTGATGTTCGTTATCAACCAGAGCAGGGAACCGCCGTTCAGATTAAGAGTGTGGTATTGCAATGGCAGCCATCAGCTTTATTAAAACGCCAGTTATTCATTCAACAAGTGGCTGTGGATGGTGTGATCTTGAGCACATCAGAACAAAGCCAGGAGACGGAACAGTCTAGTTCTGAGTTCACACTGCCGGATATCCATTTACCTTTGAGCATTAAGCTGGAAACGCTTAGTGTTAAAAATGTCACTGTTGCTCAAACTGAAGCAAGCAATACGTTGTTGGAAGATGTCCAGCTTGAGCTTGAAACCATAGCAGATGATGTCATTATCAAAAAACTATACATCGAACGCGAAGATGGACAGCTAGAGTTGAAAGGGCGTATAGGCTTAACAGCAGAACATGCGGTCGATTTGGCGTATCAGGCACAAATCTCGGATGTCTTAGCTGAAACTGTCATCATCGATGGCAATATAAACGGCAATCAACAACAACTGGTACTCACTCAGCATGTTCAGCAGCCCGTTAAATCCGAGCAGAAACTGGTTGTTAATGACCTGACCTCTTCGTTGCACTGGATATTAACAGTCTCTGCCGATGTAGTTGATGTCAGTCAACTTGTGCCTGAGCAGCCATTAGAACTAAACAAGGTCAAGCTTCATGCTAAAGGCACGCTGTCTAGCATGACGAGCTCGCTGCAATTGACGGCGAAACAGCCGGAATTGCCAGCTATTGATCTAGCTATTCAAGCTAACACTGACGATATGGCTGACTGGGATATCGAGCTTACAGCGAGCCCTGATAACGAAAAAATCATTACCGTCGCAGGCAAGGTCAATACTAATACACCTGATATAGCCTTTGATCTTAAGGCGGTATGGCAACAACTTCAGTGGCCATTACAAGGCGACGATGTGTTGATAAAAAGTGAGCAAGGCGAAGTCATGCTAACCGGTTCATTAAAGCATTACGAAGCTACGCTGGATACGGTAACAAGTTACCAGAATGAGCCCGTGGCGATCACGGCAAAGCTGGAAGGCAATGATTCATCGCTTGAAATCGAACAACTCGAGATGCAAGGTCTGGGGGGAAATATCGATACGGCAGGTCATATTGACTGGTCATCAACCCCAATCACTTATGATCTTGAGGCCCATTGGCGTGATATCACCATACCTGACTCGCTTAGTGAATTAGCTATTGATATAAGGGAAGGTCGATTAAGTTTAGCAGGCAATACCAGCAGCATGACATTACGCTCAGAAACTGATTTATCGGTAAATGAGGTCGCCATGAAGGTAAAAGCCTCAGGTGATGGACAAACCGATATAGGGTTTGAGCAAAGTCAATTATATGTTGAGTTGGGGCAGGGTAAAGTTGAATATCAAGGCCGGTTAGCCTGGGTGGGTGAATCCTTAGTGAATGGTGAGCTGACATTAACACAGCTCAACCCTGGGATTATTGTGCCAGAATGGCCAGGTAACTTATCCGGTCAGGTACCGTTAAAAGTCAGCCAGAAAAATAAGCAACTAGCCGTCGAATTAGAGTCGCTGAGATTATCAGGCACACTGAGACAGAAACCGCTGGCGATTGAAGCCAAACTACGCACCCAAGCTGAAGATGTCTGGATTGATACCCTCAAAGCAAACTCAGGTGATTCACAGATGAGTTTAAATGGACAGCTTCAAAATGACATCCTGGATATTGACTGGACATTAAGCTCACCTGACCTACAAGATCTGTATCCTGGCTTGCAAGGACAACTGAGCGGTGAAGGCGAGTTAACAGGTAGTGTCGAACAACCACGTATTTTGGCGGAGATTAATGGCCAAGCCCTTGCCTTTGAAACAACAAAAGTAGAGACACTCTCAGGCAATATTGATGTCAGTCTGCAAACTAATGCCAATATCAATAGCCACATTCTTGTTACTGGACTGATGCTATCCGATCAACTCATTAACCGTCTTGAGCTTGCTGTGCAAGGAAAACAACAGTCTCACCAAATACAGCTTAATGTTGACTCAAACATGATCAATCTCGATTTAGCAGCAGACGGACAGCTGAACAAGGAAATATGGACAGGACAGTTCAGTCAATTCAGTTTTGGTAATGAACAGGCGGGTGTTTGGCAACTGAGAGAAAAAGGTGAGCTTCAACTCAGTGCGCAACAGCAAGATATTCCCCGTCACTGCTGGCAGTCTGAAAAAGGAAATCTCTGTTTGGCTGCAATACATTCTCAAGAACAGTGGCAAGTATCAGGCGAGTTTGCGGATTTACCTTTGACTTTGTTTGAGCCACTAGCCGTGGAACTTGAGCAGCTGCAAGGACAGTTAAAAGGCCGCTTTAACCTGGCAGCAGATAAGCACAATAATATGACGGGGGCAGGCAAAATTTCTCTAGAAAATGGTTCTGTTCAGCTTAATCAGTCAGACCTTCAACAAAAGCAAGCCGTTACGCTGAAAAATACCTTTATTGAGTATCAGTTAGATGAGACTCAGACCACAGCACAGCTGCACATTGAACCTCAAATAGAGGGTGTATCAGCCATCAATGCAGACATAGCAACAGCCAGTGCAGAGGCTTTAATGGCCGACCCAAACCAGGCAGCACTAAAAGGTAAGATCACTACCCATATCGCGGATATGTCAGCATTACAATTTTCACATCCGGCCATTGAAGGCTTGCAAGGCGAGCTGGATGTCAATATCGGTATTAGCGGAACCATAGAGCAACCAGAGATTGATGGTAAAGCGAAGTTGGCTAATGGACAGGTAAGCGTGGTGGATGCCGGAATTATTGTGAAAAATATCCAAGCGGATATAAACGGTAACCTTGACAAGGTTCAGATGACCTTAACGGCTGAATCCGGTGAAGGGCAGCTCAATGTCACAGGTGAATATGTGCTACAGAACTCAGGCTGGGCGCTGACTGCAAATGTATCAGGGTCACAGCTTGAAGTGATGAACACACCTGAAGCACTGGTTATTGCTGAGCCCGATATGACGATTACAGTGACTCCGGAAGCCACCAAAGTCACAGGGAAAGTATCGATTCCACGCGCCCAGATTGAACCGACTCGGTTTAACTCATCAGTGAGCCCCAGTACTGATGTGAAGGTCATTTCAGATACCCAAACGGAACAGGCGAGTTCCTCACAAACTCAGTTGGATATCACGGTCAGTCTTGGTGACAAAGTTCAGATCAAAGCTATGGGATTTCAGGGACGCTTGACTGGTAATTTGCAGGTGTCAGGTAACCCAAATGATGTCATGCTAGGTAATGGCCAGATAACGATTAAAGACGGAAGCTATATTGCCTATGGACAGTTGTTGAAAGTCGACAATGGCAAAATTCGTTTTTCTGGTCCTATTGATAATCCTGAGCTGGATATTAAAGCAGTACGAGAAACAAAAGAGGTGACTGCAGGCCTGTATATTGAAGGTAATGTGAGTGCACCTCAGGCAACGTTATTTTCTGATCCTGATATGAGTCAGGATGATATTTTATCTTATTTGATTTTAGGCAAACCGATTGAGCAAGCCAGCGCCACCGATGCGGCGCTATTGGCCTCAGCGGCGACAGGTATTGGCCTACAAAATGGGGCGATGATTGGTGACGATATTGCTAACACGTTTGGTCTGGATGAGTTTGCTATTACCGGTGATAGTAAAGAAAATGCAGCGCTGACGATTGGTAAATATTTATCACCAAAACTCTATCTAAGCTACGGGATTGGCGTGTTTGATTCAGTCAGTAGTGTGGAGCTTCGATATCAGCTAAGTAAAATCTGGGCGTTAAAAGCAGAATCGGGCACTGAAAGTGGTGTAGATTTACTTTATACCTATGAGCCATCTAATGATTAGAGGTTGAAACAGACGATACAAAAAAGCCCCGATATCGGGGCTTTTTTATGCGTATGAGGTCTTAAAGCATCAATCCTGATGCTTTGAAACAACGCCTTATAACAGACGAATCAGATGCGGTTCTTTTCTCTGATTTCGTCCAGAGTTTTACAATCGATGCATAGCGTTGCTGTTGGTCGAGCTTCTAAACGACGAATACCGATTTCAGTACCACATGACTCACAGAAACCGTAGTCACCTTTTTCTAAGTCCACCAGTGACTCATCAATCTTCTTGATTAATTTACGTTCACGGTCACGTGTGCGTAACTCAAGTGTGAATTCTTCTTCCTGTGTGGCGCGATCATTTGGATCGGGGAAGTTGGCCGCTTCATCTTGCATGTGATGAACGGTGCGGTCGACCTCAGCACGAAGCTGTGCTCTCCAGTTTTCTAAAATCTGACGAAAGTGCTCAACTTGAGCATCGTTCATATACTCTTCGCCTGCTTCCTCCTGGTAAGGAGTAATCTTAGTGTCGACTTGAGTGTTTTCCATCTTGAAACCTCATACTTTCTAAAACCAAGGGCGAATCTATACCAGAAGCGCCCAGCTTGTGCAAAATTAAAATTAACGTCGATGAACGGGTGTGGTGATAATTGATTATTTAACAATAAAAAACCATCACTTTTTCTCTTCGTCTCGACATCAGTCTGATTAAAAACCAGAGAGCATGGCACCGAAACGCGCACCTGTCTATCTTTTTCAACAGTAGATTAGTACGCCTATGTATGGGCATTGGCAAGCCTTTTCAATAGCTGCTGTTAAACCAGCTGAATTTGCTAAACTAGCCGCCAATTATTTCACCTTAAAACTCAAACGGATACGGCATGACCAAAAAAGTCGCCAGTCGCGCAAACGCAATTTCTCCCTTCCACGTTATGGATATTTTGTCTCAGGCTAAACAGCTGGAAGCGGCAGGACAGAACATCATTCATATGGAAGTGGGTGAGCCCGACTTTGACACACCTCAACCGATTATCGAAGCCGGCATGCATGCATTAAAGCAAGGTAAGACGCATTACACCCCAGCATGTGGTTTGCCTGAATTAAGAGAAGCAATTGCCGATTGGTATGAACAGCAGTATGAGGTAAAGGTCAATGCTGAGCGAATTATTGTCACACCAGGCGCATCAGGCGCATTACTTTTGGTAATGGGAGCGTTACTCGAGAAACAGAAGCAGGTGTTGTTGGCGGATCCCGGTTATCCCTGCAATAAACACTTTGCCAGATTTGTTGAAGGACGCGTCACTAGTATTCCGGTTGATGCGAATAACCAATACCAACTCACCGCTCAGCATATTGAGCAATATTGGGATGATAATACCGCGATGGCTTTAGTCGCTTCACCATCTAATCCAACAGGCACGGTGTTAACCCAACCAGACCTCAAGGAGTTAGCTGCTGCTGTCGCC
Organism: Methylophaga thalassica; assembly: GCF_030159795.1. Lineage (NCBI taxonomy): Bacteria > Pseudomonadati > Pseudomonadota > Gammaproteobacteria > Thiotrichales > Piscirickettsiaceae > Methylophaga > Methylophaga thalassica. The sequence goes on from NZ_BSND01000003.1 coordinate 792,528, forward strand.
AGCAAATCAGGGCATCTCGTCGTTGATGAGATTTATCATGGCCTTACCTATGATGGCTTTCACGCGCCCACGGCCTTATCGGTGAGTGATCAAGTGTTTGTCGTCAACAGCTTTTCGAAATTCTTTGGTATGACGGGGTGGCGTTTGGGCTGGTTAGTGGTGCCGGAAGGCTATACCGAGGTGATGGATAAATTAGCCCAAAACCTGTTTCTTGCGCCAATGACTATGTCGCAATATGCTGCACTGGCGGCGTTTCAGCCTAATACTTTAGCGATATTAGAACAACGTCGCCAAGCCTTTGAGCGCCGCCGAAATACCTTGCTGCCATTATTGAAAGATATTGGCTTTTCCATTCCCATCACACCTCAAGGTGCTTTTTATCTTTATGCAGATTGTTCAGTACTGCTAAATGAGCAGATACCCGATAGTATGGCTTTATCCCGGTACCTGCTAAATCAAGCCGGTGTCGCTATCACACCAGGTTTGGATTTTGGTCATCATCAAGCTGAGTCACATTGTCGTTTTGCCTATACAAGAGATGAGTCATTGCTGATAGACGCCGCAGAACGTATCCAACGTGTGATGATTGGATAAATCAAATAAGGCTTGTTTAGCAAACGCTAATATGGAATAGTCAAATGAGAGTCTGACATCGTCGACTCTATATTCATTACCAATCGGATGGGCAGGCATGACAACGGTGATTCACCAACAATTACGCTTCGTTATTGATGAAATTGATAAAGCGATAGACAGTCATCAACAATGGTATCAACGGCTTTTGCGGGTGTTAGTGTCGCGCGTGGTACCTGATGAAAAAGATCTCAAAAATGATGCACATAAGTCATGTGAATTTGGTGAGTGGTTGTACACCTCACATATCGAGCTGATTCAGGACCATCCCACCTTTGTGTCGTTAGGGCATGCCCATGAGAATATGCATAAAAGCGCTAAACAACTTATCGAACTTGTTGTGTCTGAACAAGCGATACCAGTCACTATGTTTGATGAATTTAACCATGACCTGGAAAAAATGCGCACACAATTCCAAGCATTACGTCATGAATTCGCCAACTTGGTACAAAACTTAGATCCTTTAACGGGGGCTCAGACCCGTGCCGGTATGCAGGCTGAGTTAAATAAAGAACATGCTATGGCAAAGCGAAGCCTGCAACCCAGTGCATTGGCTATGCTTGATCTGGACCACTTTAAACAGGTGAATGATAACTACGGGCACTCAGTCGGCGATGAGGTATTGATTAAAACGGTCGCGTGTTTACAGCACGTATTGAGACCTTATGATCAGCTGTATCGCTATGGTGGCGAAGAGTTCCTGATTTGCATGCCCAATACCACATTAGAACAAGCCGAACATGTGGCAGAGCGTATTCGCAGCATGGTTGCAGAACAGCAGATTATTTACGATAAAGAAGGTAACACATTACAAGTCACGGCCTCGATTGGTGTGACATCCCTTGATCCCGCCTATAGTGTTGACGATGCCATAAACAAGGTGGATGAAGCCATGTACGAGGCGAAAGCGGCTGGTCGCAACTTAGTGAAGGTTCGTTAGCGACTGCTGACCGTTTTAATTAAATGTCCAGGCGAGGATACGTGTGATTTTGTTACCTTGATACATATCAATTTGTTTTACCTCAGTGGCGTCCAGTTTTTGAATTAACTTAATTGCCGGTTTTACGTTCTCAATTTTTGAGACCAGACTGGTAAACCAGCGACATTGCTCGGCAAATGCCTGACTCTCACGAATCATCTTTTTGATAAACAGTTTTTCACCGCCATTGCACCATAATTCGGCGGCTGAACCGCCAAAATTCAATGTAGGCTTATTGGTTTTTAGCTTTAAATTATGTAGTTTTTGTTGATGCGTTTTTAATGCTTCTTCAGCAGAAGCATGAAAAGGCGGATTACACACGCTCACATCAAATCGCTCACCTTGCTTAATGATGCCTTCAAATATGTGATGTGGATTTGGCTGGTGACGCAGTGTCACCTGTGTTTGTAATGTTGTGTTTTTATCGAGTATAGCGGCGACATTGTTGAGTGACGTTTCATTGATATCACTGCCCACACATTGCCAGCCATAACACCGACTGGCTAACAGAGAATAAATGCCATTGGCGCCAATACCTATATCGAGCATTCTGATATCGCTAGTACGCTCTGAAACACCTAATAAATCAGCTATGTAGTGGATATAGTCGACGCGTCCAGGAATCGGCGGGCACAAGGCACCATCGGGGATAGACCAGTCCTTGATTTGATAATGATGTGCCAGCAGAGCGGCATTAAGCTGTTTGACGGCCTCAGCATCACTGTAGTCGATAGATAAATGACCAAAATCATTGGTGAATACAAAAGCGTCTATGGGGCGATGACTGGCTATCAACCCAAGAAAGTCATAACCGTGATTATGAAGGTTTCTAGGATGTAAACCTTTGTCAGGTGAGCGTTTAGTCATTTTTTTGATAGGCGTTGGCTATGGCACGGAGAGCGCTCTCAACTTAATGAGATGCCATTATAAGCGTGGCGAGTGGCAATAAAAAATAATATGCTCAACCTGACCGTGAGATCAGGTTGAGATAAATAAAGCTGTTTTATGCTTTTTCCAGTGCCTGAGCGATATCAGCAATAATGTCGTCAATATGTTCAATCCCGACCGAAATCCGCACTAAGTCTTCTGATACGCCTGCGGTGGCCAGCTCTTCCGGGTTTAACTGACGATGAGTGGTGGTAGCAGGGTGGCAGGCCAGTGATTTTGCATCACCAATATTGACCAGACGTAAAATCATCTGCAAAGCATCAATAAAGCGGGCACCTGCTTCTTTGCCTCCGGTGATGCCAAAGCTGAGAATACCGGAAGCCTGACCTTTGGTAATTTTCTGGCAGACCGCATGATAGGGGCTGTTTTCTAAAGCCGCGTAATTGACCCATTCCACTTTAGGGTGTTGTTGCAAATAATTAGCGACTTTCAGTGCATTCTCACAGTGACGTTCCATTCTTAAACCCAAGGTTTCAAGACCCTGCATTAATAAAAAGGCACTGTGAGGAGACAAGGCTGAACCCGTATTACGCAGCGGAATGACACGACAACGACCAATATAGGCGGCAGGCCCTAATGCTTCTGTATAGACCACGCCATGGTAAGAAGGATCAGGTTCGTTAAGCATCGGGAAACGATCTTTATTCGCCACCCAGTCAAAACGACCTGAGTCGACAATCATGCCGCCAACTGTTGTGCCATGACCGCCGACCAACGCTGTATATCAACGATATTACCGGCAGGGTTACCAATTGATTCACAGAATAAGGCTTTGGTTTTCTCGTCAATCAGGCTTTCGATTTTGTCGTAATCGTCAAAAGAGGCCATACGCACCGTAATCCCTTGTCGCGGGAAGGTATGTGCAAACAGGTTGAAGCTACCACCATAGAGTTGAGTGCTGCTGACAATATTGTCACCTGCTTCCGCAATCGCCTGGATAGCATAGGTAATCGCTGACATGCCGGATGCCACGGCCAGACCAGCAATACCGCCTTCCATCTCGGCAAGACGTTTTTCCAGCACGTCATTGGTTGGGTTCATAATTCGTGTGTAAATATTGCCCGGAACTTTCAGGTCAAATAAATCAGCGCCGTGCTGAGTATCGTCAAACGTATATGAGGTCGTTTGGTAGATAGGAACGGCAGCTGATTTAGTCGTCGGTTCAGATTCATAACCGTGATGTAAGGCGAGTGATTCTAATCGCATAATTCTCTCCATAAGCGCTGAGTTATATCATTTTATTGTGGTTAAGCTTGTCTACATGGCAGAGATTAACATGAGTACGCATGATGAGAGGTAATTGGTCACATGAGATATAAAAAGCAGAGCCACAAGACCATGACTCTGCTTTAAAGAAGAACAAGTTTAAGCTTCTGAAAAGCTTATAACTTTAACCGGCGTAAGCGTAAAGCATTGCCAATAACGGATACTGAGCTGAGACTCATCGCGGCGGCTGCCACCATCGGCGAAAGCAATAATCCAAAAAATGGATATAAAATCCCGGCGGCCACGGGCACACCCAGCGAGTTATAAATAAAGGCAAAGAACAGGTTTTGTCGGATATTTTTCATGGTGGCCCGACTCAGTTTGAGCGCCTGATAAATACCTCTTAAATCACCTTTCACTAGAGTCATGCCAGCGCTTTCAACAGCGACATCGGTGCCTGTGCCCATCGCTATACCAATGTTTGCCTGAGCCAGTGCTGGCGCATCGTTGATACCATCACCAGCCATTGCGACAATACGTCCCTGACTTTGCAAATCTTTAATATGCTGATTTTTCTGTTCCGGTTGCACATCAGCATGCACTTCATCAATGTTCAGCTGTTTTGCCACAGCATTGGCTGTGACATGATTGTCACCGGTCAGCATCACAATACGGATACCTTCTTTATGCAAGGCATCAATAGCGGCTTTGGTGGTGTCTTTAATCGGATCTGCGACGGCAACTAGTCCAGCTGCTTGACCGTCTACAGCCAGTAACATCACGCTGTCACCTTGCTGACGTAATGCTTCTGCTCGTGATTCAAGCCCACTGACATCAACCTTATTGGCTTGCATCAAGGCTTTATTGCCAAACAAAATAGATTTACCATCAACGCTGCCGCTGATTCCCTGACCGGTATGTGACTGAAACTGTTTGGCTTCAGCAAGTGATAGATTTTGTTTTTTTGCTGCCGCAATTAATGCGGTTGCCAGCGGATGTTCGCTATGTTGCTCCAGGCTGGCAGCCCACTGCAATAAAGCATTTTTTTCAAAGCCAACAACGGCTTCGATAACAGAAAGCTCAGGTTTACCTTGAGTTAAGGTGCCGGTTTTATCGACAACTAGCGTGTCGATTTTTTCCATACTCTCTAAGGCTTCTGCATTTTTAATCAACACACCATGAGCTGCACCACGGCCGGTGCCCACCATAATTGACATCGGCGTCGCCAAACCCAGAGCACAAGGGCAGGCAATGATTAATACTGCCACAGCATTGATTAAAGCATGTGCCAGTTTTGGATCGGGACCGACTACAAACCAGACAATAAACGTAATAACGGCCACTGCAATCACAGTCGGTACAAAATAGCCTGCGACTTTATCTACCAGTTTTTGTATTGGTGCCCGGGAACGCTGTGCTTCAGCGACCATTTTCACGATTTGTGAGAGCAGGGTGTCACTACCCACTTTTTCAGCCTGCATTAACAAACTACCAGTGCCGTTGACTGTGCCACCGACCAGTTTGTCATCGACTTTTTTATTCACCGGCATGGCTTCGCCTGTGACCATGGATTCATCAATGTGACTTTCGCCTTCGATGACCAAGCCATCAACAGGAATTTTCTCACCAGGACGAATCCGTAATTTGTCACCCACTTTGACTTGATCCAGTGGGATATCTTTTTCATGGCCACAGTCGGTGACTTTTCGTGCTGTTTTTGGCGCCAAATCCATTAATAGTTTGATGGCAGTATTGGTTTGGCTGCGAGCCCTCAATTCTAATACTTGACCCAACAGTACTAACACCGTAATGACGGCGGCAGCTTCAAAGTAAACGGCTACCACACCGTCGTGTTGCATGCTGACTGGAAATACGCCAGGAAAGAGCAATGCAATGATGCTGTATGTCCAGGCGACACTCACGCCAAGTCCGATCAGGGTGAACATATTTAAGTGGCCAGTTTTTACTGATTGCACAGCACGCACCAGAAATGGCCAGCCAGCCCAGAATACAACAGGTGTGGCGAGTATGAATTCTGCCCAATGCCATTGTTGGATACTGGTATCTACTGGAAACAGTGATGGTGCCATCTCTAGTAACATGGCAATAAAAAACACAGGTAACGCTAATAAACCACCAACGATGAAGCGTTTCAGCATGTCTTTGTATTCGCTGTTATCCGGTTCGACTTCAACTGTTGTTGCTTCCAGTGCCATACCACAGATTGGACAATCCCCCGGCTCATCTTGTTGGATTTCTGGATGCATAGGGCAGGTGTATTGGGTTTTTTGACTAGAAGAAACGGGATTTTCAGGTTCTAAAGCCATGCCACATTTCGGGCAGCTGCCGGGACCATCATTACGTACACCTTCACACATAGGGCAAATATAGTCGCCTTTAGCGCCGGATTGAGCATGCGGGTGATTATCAGGATTAGGCTGATGATCATGTTTGCCACTGCAACAGCTTTTAGCTGAATCTGTTTCAGGTTTATTAAGATAAAACTGTGGGTCAGCCTTAAAATTATTTAAGCAGTGTTGAGAACAAAAGACGTAATTTTTATGCTTATGGCTGGTTTGGTATTTCGCTGTTTTTTCATCAACCTGCATACCGCATACGGGATCAGTCGTCATTGTCTTCTCCTGAAATAGTTTGCTTTATCAATATGATAACGCTGTTATTCACCCAATGGTTTATCACTGTAGTGATTATGATGATTGAGTTGTTTAGACTATAGAGTACGTACCATAGTACAGAGTCAAGAGCCTTATGAAAAAAGACAGTTGGACCATTGGACAATTCGCTAAACAAGTCGATGTGACGGTGGAAACCGTCCGTTATTATCAACGTAAAGGTCTGCTTGATATACCTGTAGCTAATGGAGGTATTCGACGATATGGCATGCAGGATCTTCGCCGCCTTAAATTCATTCGCAAAGCCCAGGAAGCCGGGTTTACTTTGCGTGAAATTAAAGAGCTGATCGGGCTCGACTCGACACAAGACCATCATCGTGCCTTCCAGCTCGCCATGCGACGATTACATGAGTTGGATGCCAAAATAGCCGAAATGCAGCAAGCCCGTGACAGTCTTAAACGCCTGGCGGGTAACTGTGCCGCAGGCGGCGAAAGCAAACCTTGTGCAATACTGGCGGCGTTTAATGTCTGATTTATGTTTGCATTACACATCTATTTTCGATGCTCAATAAACTGTAAAACCAGACCATAAATTAACGGTAAAACAAACAGCGCTAATACGGTAACGGAAATCATTCCGCCTACCATAGGCGCAGCAATGCGCTGCATCACATCACTGCCGGTACCATGACTCCATAAAATGGGCAGCAGGCCAGCGGTAATGGCGATAGCGGTCATGGCAACTGGACGGACTCTTTCTGCACTGCCTGAAAACACAGCTTGCCAGATAGCCTCTTTGGTGAGTTGTTGTTGTGGGTTCTGTTTCCTGACTTCATCTATCTTCTGATCGATAAAGGTTAGAACTAACACACCAATCTCAGCAGCAACGCCAGCTAGTGCAATAAAACCGACAGCAACGGCAACAGAGAAGTTAAATCCAAGCCAATAGAGCAACCATAAACCGCCAATGCTGGCAAACGGAATCGACAGCATCACGATAAGCGGTGACCGAATATTACGGAAGTTGAGGTATAACAATAAAAAGATAAGTAACAGTGTCAGAGGAATCACTAATTTAAGTCGCTCTGCTGCCCGTTGCATATACTCAAACTGCCCTGACCAACTGAGGGTATAACCCGGTGGCAGCGATACCTTTTCATCAATCAATTGACGTGCTTTCTCTACATAGCCGCCGATATCATCGGATTTTATATCAATATAGACCCAGGCATTGGGCCGTGAGTTTTCTGTCTTGATGACTGGGGCACCGCGTTTGAGACTCAAATCTGCCAGCTGCGATAAGGGTATCTGAGCCCCCGTTGGCGCGGATATCAGGGTGCGTTTAAGCTCATTTAAGTTATCACGCATATCCCGTGGATAACGCAAATTGACGGGATATCGCTCCAGGCCTTCAACCGTATAGGTGACATTCATGCCGCCAATGGCTGTCTGGATAACATCTTGTACATCGGCGATATGCAATCCATAACGCGCAATTTCATCTCTGTTGATGTTGATATCAACAAAATATCCCCCCGTGGCCTTATCTCCAAACGCCGATAAGGTTTCCGGTAAGGTCTTAACCAACTGTTCAACTTGGGCCGTCAGTATATTGAGCTCGGTTAAACTGGGGCCACTGATTTTAATACCGACGGGGGTTTTAATGCCGGTAGATAACATATCCAGCCGTGTTTTAATGGGCATTGTCCAGCTGTTGGTCAGGCCTGGAAACTGGATGGCGTCATCCAGCTCATTCATCAGCTCACGCGTGGTTTTGGCCGGATCAGGCCATTGTTCACGGGGTTTTAAACGAATGGTCGTTTCGAACATGGATAACGGGGCAGGATCCGTGGCGGTTTCAGCGCGACCTGCTTTGCCAAATACCGACGCCACTTCTGGAAAGGTAGTGAGAATCTTATCCGTTTGCTGAACTAACTCCCGCGCTTTAGAGATGGACAGGCCGGGGTAGGTCGTCGGCATATACAAAATATCACCTTCATCGAGTGGTGGCATAAACTCGCTACCTGTTCGTTGTATCGGAATGATGCTGACAGCTAACAGCAGTGCTGTGATGAGCAGTACGGAAAAGCGGTAACGAATGCAAAACTTCAGCACCGGCCGATGAAGTCCATGTAATAAGCGATTTAAAGGGTTTTTTTCTTCGGCAAGAATATTACCGCGAATGAGTAAGCCCATTAGAACGGGTACTAAACTAATGGCCAATATAGCTGCTGCTGCCATCGCATAGGTTTTGGTGAAAGCCAATGGGCTGAATAAACGACCTTCCTGAGCCTGAAGCGTGAATACCGGCAGAAAGGACACCGTGATAATCAGAAGCGAGAAAAATAAAGCCGGTCCTACTTCTTTAGAAGCATCCGCTATTGCTTGCCAGCGTTCAGAAGAAGAGAGTTTTCTGCCTAAGTCAGTTGCGGCTTTTTCCAGATGTTTGTGTGCATTTTCAATCATCACGATGGCACCATCAATCATCGCACCTATCGCAATCGCAATGCCGCCAAGTGACATGATATTGGCATTAATGCCTTGCCAGTGCATCACAATAAATGCCATCAATATGCCAATAGGTAAGGTAACAATCGCGACCAGTGCAGAGCGGGCATGGAACAGAAAAACAATACAAATCAAGCTGACAATCAGCGATTCTTCCAGCAGCTTATGTTTCAGATTATTCACACCACGATGAATCAAATCACTGCGGTCATAAACCGCCTGTATTTCAACACCTTCTGGCAGACTTTTTTCCAGTTCCTTAAGCTTCTTCTTCACATTATTAATGGTGCTGAGTGCATTTTCGCCATAACGCATGACCACAATACCGCCGGCGACTTCACCTTCACCATTCAGCTCGGCAAGTCCACGACGTAAGTCAGGCCCGTAGTGAATATTAGCAATATCGGCCAGACGAATTGGGGTGCCATCTTCAGTCACACTGACGGCAATGGAACGAATATCATCAAGTGACTGGATGTAACCCAATCCACGCACCATATATTCGGTTTCTGCCATTTCAATTAATTTACCGCCAACATCACTATTCGAACGCTGGATGGCTGTTTTCACTTTGGATAATGGAATGTGGTAATTCAGCAGGGCATTGGGATCCACTTCGATTTGATATTGTTTGACATAACCGCCGATCGAAGCCACTTCTGCCACGCCATCTACGGTTTGCAGTGGATAACGTAAATACCAGTCCTGTATGGAACGCAGTTGTGCTAAGTCATGACGACCACTTGTATCGACTAACGCATATTCATACACCCAGCCAACTCCGGTTGCATCGGGTCCAAGACTTGGCGATACACCTTCTGGCAGGCGGTTACTGACATAATTCAGATATTCCAGTACCCGTGACCTAGCCCAATACATATCAGTATTGTCTTCAAAAATAATGTAAACAAACGACAGACCAAAAAAGGAATAGCCGCGTACAGACTTTGCTTTAGGCACGGCTAACATGGCTGTCGTTAAAGGATATGTCACTTGATCCTCAACGACTTGTGGTGCTTGTCCCGGATATTGTGTAAAGACAATCACCTGAACATCAGACAGGTCCGGAATGGCATCCAGAGAAACATTTTTCAGACTCCAGATACCGGCGGCGACCAGAAAGCTTGCTGCCAGTAAAACCAGTAGCTTTTCACGTAATGCCAGATCGATGATGGACTTAATCATGGTGATGATGCTCCATCTCTGGCATGGTCATTGACGAAGATGATGCGGGTGCTAGCATGTCCTGTCCGAGCATGTTTTGTTGATGATCTTGCATTTCTTCAGAAGCGGGGGCGTCAATTGCCCGCATTTTCTCAGTCGTTTCATTAAGTTTAGACTCAGAATCAATCAAGAACTGACTAGACGTTACCACCTCGTCACCCACTTTCACTCCGTTCAGGATTTGCGTCCTGCCATCGGCACTTAATCCGGTAGTGACCTTACGCGGTTCAAACTGGCCCGCTGCTCTCATAATAAATACCTGCTCTTTATCACCTGAGCGAATAATGGCTTCAGTCGGTACCGTAATGGCTTCAGGCTGATTTTTGGTATGAATGGTGACATTGGCAAACATGTCCGGTTTTAATAGCAAATCCGGATTATCAAATGCCATACGCACTTTAATGGTTCTGGTTGCAGCTTCAGCATAGGGATATATATAAGAAAGTGTGCCTTTAAAGGTTTTTCCGGGAATGGCGGTTAATTGCATATCGACGGCATCATTTTCACTGACCCAGGGCAGATCAGACTCATACACCTGTGCTATAACCCAGACTTTACTGAGATCGGCCAGCATATATAACTCAGTTTGTGGTGTGACATACTGGCCTTCACGGGCGCCGATATTAATCACTGTGCCATTAAACGGAGAATGAATATGCAGCGCTTTAGGTATATTGCCTGTTTTCACCATATCGTGAATTTGATGCTCTGGCACATCCAGCAATGCCAGGCGTTCCCGTGCTGAAACGACCATTTGCTCTGCACTGCGACGGATATCATCGAAAGGACTGTTTTCCAGCGTTTTTGCACTGCTGATCGCCAGCAGATATTCCTGTGAGCTGGTGACCAGTTGTGGCGAATAGACACTCAATAACATCGTGTTTTTATTGACCTGAGTACCGGTCTTATCAACAAAAAGCTTTTCAACCCATCCCTCAGTTTTGGGATGAAGTTTAGATATGCGCTCTTCATCATAGGTCACCTTACCGACTGTACGAATAAGGTGCGATAAGCTGGAAAGTTTGGCAGTTGCGGTACGAACACCGATATTCTGTTCGGTGACCGGATCAATTTTAACCGTACCAGCTTTTTCTGGTGCAGAGGTCTCGTCTTCATAAACCGGTATATAGTCCATTCCCATGTGGTCTTTAGCAGGAACTGGCGACGTGACTTCCGGGTTCATTGGATTACGGTAATACAATGGTTTGGCCGGTTTTTGTGTGGTTTCTGCTGTCACGGCTGGTGGGCTGGTCAAGTGCTGATATGCCATTAAACCGCCAGTGCCAATCAATAATCCGCTGATTAAACTGATAAATATAGACGTTGTTTTATTCATAAAAAGTGTCCTTACCTACACTGGCCTCGAGATTAGCTAATGCCGTTTTTGCAGTTTTTACGCTAAGCCATAATTGTGTTTCGTAGTCATAAAGTGTGATTTGTGCTCTTATCAGGTTAAGAAAGTCGACTTTATTCACCTGATAACCCGATAGCATTGACGCTATGGTTTGTCGGGCCTGAGGTAGGATGCCTGTATTTAATAAACTATATTGCTGACGTGCCTGCTCATATTGCGTCATGTAATTAGCAATCTCTGCTTGAACCTGATTCCAGCTATCCTGATAGGCGAACTGTTGTTGTTTTAATTCACTGTTTTTTTGTGAAATGGCCATTTTTTGTTTTTTGTCGGCAAATAACGGCACGTTAATTCCGACTTGCAATGACAGCATGTCACTACGATCAGAGCCATCCAGGTTATTGCCTTGTCTGAGACCATAAGCTGCCGAAACGTTGAAATCAGGTAGCATGTTTTTTTCAGCTAAGGCTTTATCTTCTGCTGCTGCAGCAATCAGGTGTTTTTGCTGTTGTAGAAACGGCCTGTTTTGTTTCGCGAGATGGAGAATTTCTGCAGCAGATTTAATATCAGGGAGAGTGGTATCAATATACTGAGAGGCCGGAAGCTGAATGGGCGTATGCGTAGGTCTGCTAAGTAAGGTGTTGAGTGTGATAACCAACTGTTCACGTTGACTGTTTAACTCAATCTCACGGTTTAGGAGTTTGGATAATTCCAGTTGAGCCAGCAGCACATCCTGCTGCAGACCATGTCCGACACGATATTTTGTTTCAGCAATATCGATAAATTGTTTAAGCAACGTTTTATTGCTGGAAATTATCGTCAACGTCTTTTCCAGATAAAACAATTGCCACCAGTAGCTTGTTATAGATTTAATTAGCTGCTGTTTATACTCTGTCGTCATAAACGCGCTGGCACTGGCACGTTCAGTGGCCGCTTGTTGTTTCAGTGCTAACTTGCCTGGAAATGGAATCTCCTGACTAATGCCTAATTGCCACTGAGTCATAGCTTCTTGTGATGTGTTCAGGCTATCCGTAGGCAGGTTAACCAGGCCCATACTGATCATGGGATCCGGCAGGCTGCCAAGCTGTGAGGGCAGCGCAGACATTGCTTCAGCCTGAGCCTGACGCTGGGCAAGACCTGGGTTGGACTGCTCAGCCAAGGCTATGGCTGTATCCAGCGTTAAAACAGCGTGTACCTGCTCAACGCGCTCTTTGGTATCTTCAGCCGCATAAGCGGATGGTATGAGGAAAATCAGTGGTAAAAAAATTAACCACGCGGTAATGGTTGTATTCCATTGCTTCATAAGCTTCACCAATCATTAATAATGATATAAGCACAGATGTGCTGTGGCCTCACGGAAATGAGGAGATAGGTGTTATAAGCTTATGGGGGGCCTGAACAGGGAGCTGTGTTGCTCTGTTGGTTTTGCTTCAATCTGACTCATGGTCAGCAGAATAAAAAGAGGCTGATTAATGGAAAGATAAGACTTCGTTGGCAGTGTGACAGTGTTGAAACAGCTGTGATGACTGGATTGACAATGATCCATATTCATACAATGCGGACACTCTTTTGATGACGTTTCTGCACAGTGTTTCTGAGTATCAGAAGATTGAACATGATGCGACGAAGAGTGAGACATATCTGAACGCATTTCTGCTTTGTCTGCGTGCGCTGACCATGATGACAATGTCATCATCAGTGTCATGCAAAGCAGTAGCAAATGTGTCGTTAATGTTTTCACTAGTTTATTCAGTCGCGTTTTGTTTTTCTTTAAATTCTGCTTTTATGGTTTCCAGTGCAGGTGGGACGGCGTCACAAGCTTCAATGTTACCAGTACACTGACTACATTCATATGCTTTCCAGCCAGCAGCAATATATTCTTCTTTATGCGGACTGGGTAAGCGGTTGGCAATGCCTATTGTGGACTTGGCCCGTGTAGAAATATAGCCATACTCACCTTTACAAAAACGGAGTTGATCCGGATTTTTTTTGAGATCATATTTTTGATGAATTTCGATACCTACTTCACGTAAATAATGAAGCTCAGCATATAATTTTTGTAAACTGTCTCCGCTATATTGAGAGCTGATGTTGCCAGCAAATACAGCAGGGCATAAAAATAATAACGACAAGAGGCGAAAGGTTCTCAATGGTTTACTCCTCAGTATTCAATTAACTTTTGGCAGTTTTGAATACGATTAAGTTCAATCGTTTATATGGTATATGAAAAATGCATTCAGTAGGGAGGACAAGTTCATGGTGTTTTATGAATTAGGGATTTCCAGCCTAGGTTGTCTACTGGTGGCTAGAAATAACAGAGCTATATGCTTTGTTGCATTGGCTGATGACCCCGACCTTTTGGTTGAGCATCTCCAAGAAAAATATCCACATGCAAAACAACAGCAAAATGATACTTTACTAACCAGCTATTTAATCCGGATATTAAACTATATCGAGTCACCAAAAGGTGAGTTAGATTTACCGATTGAAATGGAAGGAACGACGTTTCAAAAATCAGTATGGATGACCTTACAGCAAGTTCCTGTTGGGCAAACCAGAACCTATACCGAGCTGGCAAACATGCTGGGAAAACCCTCGGCTGTGAGAGCTGTCGCCAATGCTTGTGCCGCAAATTCATTGGCTTTGCTGGTACCTTGTCATCGGATTGTTAATAAAAACGGCACGCTGTCAGGCTATCGATGGGGTGTAGAACGTAAACAAATTTTATTGGGTCGTGAAAAGGCCTTGTTGACAGTTTGATCTTGTCTTTTTTTGTCTGCTTTACAGGGTTTGTCAAGCTTTTATTCGATAGCAGTGGTTAAATATTGACCACCATTTAAAGCTCGTCAGAAAAGAGTCACTTACAGATTTACCAGAAACTTATCCACATGCTTATCCACTGAAATTGTGGGTAATGTGTATAAATTATTCGAGATAATTATCTTCGTATCATTCATAAAGCTTTTGTCTTTTCTCTCATCATCCGAAAACTGGCTCTTGGTTAAAATTTAACCATGTCATAAAGCTTGTCATAAAAGAGTCACTTACAGCTTTACCAGAAACTTATCCACATGCTTATCCACCGTTTTTGTGAGTAAAGTGAATAAAACTTTAGATTGACGATGAGATTTATGAATTTTATAGATGTAGCTATATCAACAATCTTCACGCTTTTTTTGCAATGGTTAAAAATTAACCATCATGTAAAGTTTGTCGTAAAAGAATCACTTACAGATTTACCAGAAAGTTATCCACATTGTTTTCCACAGAAACTGTGAGTAAGTGCGAAACGCCTGAATAAAGGGGGATAATTCATTTAAGAACAACAAAATGCAGGAAAATATCTATATAATCCATGTGGATTTTGTCATGAGCGTGGGTGTTGGCTTGCTAAATGTTAAACACAGTTTTTTATTAATCGGATTGTTATTGACGTTACCATTTCGATGTGAGGCCTTAGATACGGGTATTGAGGGCTTGTCTGTGAATGGTTACGGCACATTAGGCCTCATCTACAATGACAGCGATAATATTCTCTATCGCAACTCCATCGAACAAGAGGGCAGTGGGCATGGATTTGATTCAGCAACCGAGTCTAACCTTGGCCTGCAAATTGATTACATTTTCAACCAGCAGTTAAATTTCACCACACAATTTGTTTTCATAGACAGACCTGAGCAGTCATTTAACAACACCCTTAAATCAGCTTTTTTTACCTATCATTTTGATAATCGTTTTGAAATTGGGTTTGGTCGTTTACCGAATGATGTCTTCATGTCATCAGAATATAAAAATGTTGGTTTTGCTCGTTTATGGACGCATTTGCCCGTCGCGTTTTATGGCCAGCTAGCGGGTGAATCCTACGATGGCGCAAAATTAAGCCATCACTTCAGATTAGGGGATGGTGTGTTGACCTCGTCTGTATGGGCGGGTCGAAGCAACTTTCCTTATGACAGTAATGGTGAGGCAAAAAAGATAAAGTTTGAGCCGAACTTTGGGGCAGGGCTGCGCTGGGAAAATCAGACCTGGTTATTAAGACTTCTTTACTCACAAGCCAGAATTAATGACAAAGACGATCCTGCCGCTGCATTTGACGATGCGTTAATACAAGCATCCAAGTTTGGCTGGCCCGAAGCGGCTTCTATCGCGGGTTTTTCGATTAATGATACCTGGCTGAGATATGTTACCGCGGGACTCAGCTATGATAAAGACGACTGGCTTGTTCAAAGTGAATTGAGCGTTGTTAAGGCAGAAACAAGTACGCATGATAAATACGCTTCTGCTTATTTGAGTGTGGGGCATCGGTTTGGTGCTGTGACCCCCTATTTTATTGTCAGCAAATTTACCACGCTGGGTAGTCGAGAAACCATACCACCTGCACCTGCATTCATTACATCATATCAACGATTACAATCAATCGCTCAGGCTGCGTCAAATGGCATTTATGCTGACCAAAGTACGCTTGGTATCGGCGCTCGTTGGGATGTTTCGCAAACGGTTTCATTAAAAGCGCAATGGGATCGTACCTGGGTTGAGAAGTATGGCGACTTTATCTTTGAACAAAAAAACCAAATAGATAAACAGCATATTTTTAACGTATTCAGTCTGACCGTGGACTTTATATTCTGATGAAGACGATATTAGTATTAGCAATATTGTGTTTATCGCTGGTGCCATCCTTAGCAGCCTCAGGAGAGATTGCTGTGGTTGCAAATAAAAACAATCCACTAGCCGCGCTGAGTAAGCAGCAGATTGTTGATATTTTTATGGGGCGGACAAAATTTTATTCGACCGGACAAAGAATAGTGTTACTAGATCAGGAGATTGCGTCTCCAGCGAGAAGAGATTTTTATCAAAATCTGGTTAATAAAACACTCAATGAAATCAATTCCTACCGCGCCCGACTCTTATTTTCTGGTCGATTTGCTTTACCTAAGGAAGTCAGTGATGATGAGATGATAAAGTGGTTAGAAAAAGATTCTAATGCAATCGGCTATATTGAGGCTGATAAGGTGAATGACTCATTAAAAGTCCTGGGTTATGTTGACTAAGCTTCGCACAAGTATTGCCACTCGATTAGCATTCATATTGATCCTGGCTGGTGTTGTGTCTGCATTATCAACAGGATATTTGTTTTACAGTTATACCTATTCAAAAGAGTTTGCTCAAAGTCAGAAAAATATCCGACAACTCGCTCATGCCGTATCTCATACAGCTGCAATCGCTGCTTATTTAGATGATCTGACACTGGCTAAAGAAGTCGTTGAGGGGATTGCAGGCAGTGATTTAGTCAAAGCTGTGGAGTTAAAGTCAACGCAGGAATCGCTAGCTTTACGTGGTACGGTACCTGATGGCGCTCAAACAATGAAGTTTGATTTGGAATCTCCTTTTTCAAGCGGTGAAATGGTTGGTAAATTAAATCTTGTGCCGAATGTCGCTTTGATTAAGTCGGATGCGAGAAAGGCCGCTATCAATCACGTTATATTAATTTCTGTTCAGACGTTTGTTTTGATCACACTTATTATTTTCTTATTAAATACACAGTTGATAACTGAAATAAAACGGCTTGCCAGTCGTTTGCATGGTATTCGGATTGGCAGTGAAGAGCGAATTATTCCAACTCAGTCTCACCAATACGATGAAATTGGTTTATTAACCCACGATATAAATGAGTTATTAAATTCGGTCGAGGAGAATATTAATCTTGAAAGAACGCTTCGACTTGAAGTGGAAGCGTTAGAAAACCGATTCAGAGATATTTTCGAACAGTCCAGTCACGGTATCGCCATTGTCGATATTGATGGCAAAATGAGGCTACATAACCCGTCTTTCAAACAGATTATTGGTGATGAATGTTTTCAGAAGATTTCAAAGCAAGACTCCCTTTCCTTTTTTGCACTATTTGATGAAGAAAAAAGTCGCTTGGAATCAGCTGCCGCTGAAGTTTTATCGAGTGGTGAGTCACGAGCAGTTGATATAAAAGTTGAGGAGGGGTCACAAACGAGGTGGTTATACTGCCTTATTTCGGTCATGACAGACGATGATAAGACGTCGTCTTTTGAAATTGTCTTGCAAGATATTTCAGAGCGTCGCAATCGGGAAGAAAAGTTAAAGGGGCAGGCTGAAGTCGATGCCTTAACCAATTTGTATAATCGCGGTGCAGGTGAGAATAAAATTGAACAACTTATCTCATCTTCGGACTCTAAGCGGTTTTCATATGGCCTGTTTATGATTGATTTGGATGGGTTTAAACCTGTTAATGATCAATTTGGCCATGAAGCAGGAGACAGAGTGCTTATAGCGGTTGCAAATCGATTATTAGGTTCAATTCGTGCTGAAGATATTGCGATACGTTGGGGAGGCGATGAATTTGTTGTTTTTGCCAGATTAACCACGGATTTATCAGAAGCGAGCAGTATTGCAGAAAAACTGTTAAATATATTACAGCAACCAATCGAATGTCAGTCTGATATGAGTGTGACTATCAGTGCTAGCATTGGCATCGCGCTCTATCCATTCAATGCTGATAATATTGAGACATTACTCAAGTACGCTGATCTTGCGATGTATGAAGTCAAATCACACAACAAAAACAGTTATAACTTTTTCAAACAACCCACATTCAAGACGTCAGAGACACAAAGTGTGATCACCGGATTTTAGAATGCCCGGTGAATAACACCGGGCATTTTTTAGTGTATTACTGTATGGGTAAATAGACTATTTTACTGCCTTTCATATCCGGCACTATCAGGTACTGACCATCTGCTGAGAGACTAATGTCAGCAGCAGAGACAAAGTCATCACTGAGTAATTGTGGTGTTGCTTTAGGTTCAACTAACTGCCACACCTTACCATTTTGCCAATCACTCACATACAGATAGCCTTTGCTGTCTCTGACCAGACCATCAGCACCACCAAAGCCTTTGTTCAGTGCTTCAGTTTTACCCGAGCTGATATTCGCACGATACAAGTCACCTGTGCCAAAGTCAGCAACTAACAGCGTGTCATTACCGTCCATCAGCAACCCATTAGGACGTTTAATAGCCGATTTATCATCCAAAATTTCGCTCACTTTACCTGCTTGAGTAATTTGATAAATGCCGGCATTTTCTCCATCATCAGTGCCGCTATCAGAGACATATAAGGTACCGTTACCATCAATTTCCATATCATTCAGAAAGACAGGTTTTCCGGGAAAATCCTTGGCTTTGGCGATAACTGTGATATCACCTTTCATATCTACTTTAACGACATGATCGACATCAGCGATATACAGTTCGTTATTCCATAAATCGATGCCTTTGGGATCATTTAAGCCTGTAGCCAGCGTTGTTTTTTGTCCGGACTTATCGATAACCGTGACTTTACCGTCACCGGCTTTACCAAACTCACCAATTTCAGTGACAAATACACGACCATCTGGTGCTGCAATGGCTGATTCAGGCATCTGCAGATCAGTGATTGTTTTGCTATTTGATTGAGACGTGGCATCAGTTGAAGATGCGTTGTCATCGCCATAACTAACACGGTAAATCACATCGTTATAATCATCAGAAATCAGTAAGGAACCATCGGCAAGTTGTAATACATCGGTCGGACGTCCCCAGGCCTCACCATTCTGCAACCAACCATCGATAAAGACTTCATGACCTGTCACCTGATGATTATCATCAAATGTGACACGCATTAACTGGTAACCCACAGGACTCGTTCTATTCCATGAACCATGCTGAGCAATAATGGCATCGCCTTTGTAGTCAGCTGGAAACATATCACCTGTATAGAATTTGAGACCCAGACTTGCGGTATGTGCCTGGAATTCCTGGACAGGGAACGTGACGTCTTGTGGTGCTTGTTTGTCTTTCCAGTCAGGATGTTGCGCTTTGCCACCCGCATAATAAGGGAAACCAAAGTGCATACCGGCTTTAGGTGCGGCATTGAGTTCACCCGGTGGATTATCATCACCCATCATATCGACGTTATTATCAGTGAAATACAGGGTGCCAGTGTCGGGCTGGAAGTCCATACCCACTGAGTTTCTGATACCTTTGGCATATATTTCAGCATCACTGCCATCGGCATTCATGCGAATAATGCTGGCTTCAATACCCTGAGGATTACAGATATTACAGGGGGCACCTACGGTGACATAAAGCTTGTTATCAGGGCCAAAAGCAATATAGCGCCAGCCATGGTGTGCTTTATCCGGTAGCTTATCGTAAATAACCTCACGCATTTGTTTAAATGGTAAGTTGAGATCGAAACCCGGAGCGGGGTAAATGGCAATACGGTTTTGCTCAGCAACATAAAGGTTGCCTTGATGCACCGCTACACCATTACCGACTTTTAAATCATCAAGAATCTTCACCACTTTATCGGCTTTACGATCTTTGTTTTTATCGACTACCGCAAAGACATTATTACCGCGTGTGCCAACAAATACTGTGCCTGTTGACTGGCCTAAGGCCATTTGACGCGCACCTTCGACTTCGGCATAAACATTAATATGAAAGCCTTCTGGCAGCTTGAGCTTGTGTAGATTTTCTTCCGCATCGGCTCGGTCAGCAAATGCAGCCTGTCCCATCAGTCCTAACGAACCGGCTAGCATAAGCTGTGTTATTGTCTTAAGTGTCATACATCCTCCTTTAGTATGTATTTTCCTGCTGTGCAGCGTATCGATTATTGAATCACAGAGAATCGATACGCTGCTTGAGTGGTATCAGGACACGATACGTCACTGATACTCATGGTGCTTGCCTAATAAAACGGGGTTTGTGCTGGTTTCTACATATCGTTATTTTTCAGTGAGAAAGGGATAATCGATATAACCATGTTCATCACCACCATAAAAGCTATCGCTGTCAGGTGTATTCAATGGGGCGCGAGTAGAGAAACGTTCAACTAAATCCGGGTTGGCAATGAATAACTTACCGAAGGATATACAGTCAGCATCGCCACTTTGGATCGCTACATTGGCAGTATCAAAATTATATTCACTGTTTGTCATATACGTTCCCTGATACCACTCACGACATAGGCCTAAATCAAACTCGGGGCCCGCAGCGCCTGGATTTTCAGCGCCCATTTCAGTGATATGTAAATACGCCAGGTTAAACTTGTTTAGCGCCTTGATAATGTACTCAAAGGTTTTTTCGGGCTGACTGTCTTTCATATCATTAAAAGGTTGCAACGGAGACAAACGAATACCAACACGGTCTGAACCCCAGATTTTGCAAACTTCATCAACGACTTCTAGGGTCAGACGGGCGCGGTTTTCAATACTGCCACCATATTCATCCGTTCGCTGATTACTGCCATCACGTAAAAATTGGTCAAGCAGATAGCCATTGGCAGAATGCACTTCGACACCATCAAAGCCTGCTGTTAAGGCGTTATAAGCGGCAGTTCTGAAATCATCGATTGTCTGCTTGATTTCATCCTTTGTCATTTCCTGTGGTGTTTCATAAGGTTTCATACCCTCGTAGGTATACACTTCACCAGCAGGTTTAATGGCTGATGGGGCTTGTGGTTTCATACCACCGGGTAACATAGATGAATGTGAGACTCGACCACAGTGCCATATTTGCAAAACAATCTTGCCACCTTCTGCATGGACCGCTTTGGTGACTTTTTTCCAGCCTTCAATCTGGGCTTTGCTGTATATGCCTGGTGTATTCGGATAACCAATACCTTGAGCCGAGATTAATGTGGCTTCACTGATAATCAGCCCTGCTGAAGCTCGCTGACGGTAATACTCAACATTCATATCTGTGGGGGCTAAACCTTCACCTGCACGGTTACGCGTAAGCGGTGCCATTATCACGCGGTTTTTCAAGCTGATGGAACCCAGTTCAATAGGTGATAAAAGCGACTGAGATTGTTGATTCATTGCTGTCATAGTGCATCCCTAAGTTCAAAGTGTAATAACAATTTTGCCTAACTGATTATTGGCTTCCAGATAGCTATGGGCCGCGACAATATCGTCAAATTCAAATGTTTTAGCGATAACCGGGCTTAGCTGCGAATGCTTCAACCAGTCAAAGATTTTTTCTTTAGCTTTGTTTAAACGTTCTGGAGCGCTGGTGAATTCAAATAGCGTGTACCCCCGAATTGTGAGCCCTTTCTGTAATGCGGGGAACAGTGGATAAGGGGTGGGGTCAGCACTTAATGCGCCATATTGAAAGATCATTGCTAATGGTGCGCAGGCTTCAGCTAAGGTGTTTAACATCGGGCCGGCAACAGGATCGAAAACGATATTGACACCACGGCCTTCAGTGATCGCCATCACCGCATCTACCACATCATCTTGTTCACTGATAATCACGTGCTTAGCCCCTAACTGATGGAGTTGTTCTACCTTTTCAGCTGTTCGGGTCATCGCAATAGGTGTGGCACCAATCAGGTTACATAATTGTATGGCAGCAATGCCGACACTACTGGATGCGGCTGGGATTAATACATAATCACTGGCTTGCATTTTGGCAATATCAATCAAGGCACCATACGCTGTTAAATATTGCATCCACACTGATGTCGCTTGCTGCCAGCTTAAATTCTCCGGGTGATGAGTGACAGCGGTAACTGGCATATTGGTGACTTCTGCATAAGCACCATATTGGTTCATTGAAAAGTTGGGAATGGTACTGACGGCATCACCAACTTTGATATGTTTGACGTTGTCACCGACGGCGGTAACGGTTCCTGAACATTCATAGCCTATACGGGCAGGGAGTTCAGGTGTTTCAAGATATTGGCCACGGCGGAACATTGCCTCAGCACGGTTAAGACCAATAGCATGGACTTGGATCTGTACTTCATCAGCAGAAGGGGCTGGGACGGTTTCATCAATAATTGATAAAACGGATGGTTCACCTACCTGAGAAAATTGAACTGTTTTTGTCATAAAGCGCTCCTTTATTTATAGGCTTGCTTGCAGAATTTGTTGGCTTTTTTTGAGGTCGATATCATTATGTTCGCCAAGCTGGGTCAGACCATGTTCAGCCAGTTGTTTGATCATCACTGGAATAGCATCAGCATTAATCTGGTAATCACTCAGATGTGTTTTCACACCCATTCGTTCAAAAAAATCGCGAGTTTTTGTGATCGCCATGTTTATTTTAGTGTCGTCAGTGCCTTCGTTGAGTCCCCAGACACGCTCGGCATACTGTAGTAATTTGGCGGATTTTTTCTCGCGTTGTTCCTGCAGTACTGTGGGCAATAAAATCGCCAATGTTTGTGCGTGATCCAGCCCATGTAGTGCGGTGATTTCATGACCGATCATGTGAGTTGCCCAATCCTGAGGAACTCCGGCACCAATCAAGCCGTTTAACGCTAATGTCGCTGTCCACATGAAATTGGCCTGCAGATCGTAATCATTAGGCGACTCAAGCAGCTTAGGACCAATCTCAATGAGTGTCTGCAATAATCCCTCTGCGAATCGATCCTGCACCATGGCATTAACCGGATAAGTCAGATATTGCTCCATGATGTGCGTGAAGGCATCCACTACACCATTCGCCAGTTGTCGTGGTGGCAAAGTATAGGCTTTGGTCGGATCTAAAATAGAAAATACTGGATAGACGAGCTTACTGCTGAATGCCAGTTTTTCTTGTGTTTCGTAACGTGTGATCACGGAGTTGGCATTCATTTCTGAGCCAGTAGCGGGGAGGGTAAGCACTGAACCAAACGGTAATGCCTGGCGAATATTTGTGGCGTGATTCACTAAGATTTCCTGCCATGGGTCACCATCACACTGCACAGCTGCAGCAACAAACTTGGTGCCATCTATGACAGAACCACCCCCAACAGCTAACAGATAATCCAACTTATTTTGACGAATCTGCTCAACCGCACGCATCAAGGTACTGTAACCAGGATTAGCTTCGATACCGCCAAACTCTTCTATATGACGATTACCAAGGGCAGTAATGACTTCGTCTAGGGTGCCGTTTTTTCGTGCACTTTGTCCACCAAACAACACTAAAACACGCGCATCTTTCGGCACAAGCTCATCGAGTTGTGCAACCTGACCTTCACCAAAAACAATACGTGTCGGATTATAAAAATTAAAATTATTCATTGCCGTACCACCTTAAAAATAGTTTATTAGACCAGTCGTCTTTATTTTGGATAAATAGAGCAGGTCACTCGTTATTGTCAGTCAAACCCAGTCTGTTTTGTGTCGCTTTCATAGCGATTTCAAGCGCAGCGGGTGTGTGATTGACTTTAGTCATCAGCGTCGCGCCTACCCATAGATAATAGATCTCTTGTGTGACTGTTTTAGCATCATAATTAGCATTGATTTCGCGTTTATCTATCGCTTCCTGAACACAAACGGAGAGTCGTTCAATGACCTGTTGCGTGCCTTGTTTAAGTGTTAACCGCATCGCTTCTGATAGATCTGTTACTTCACCACTTAACTTCACCACAAGGCATCGGTCCATGCTGGTGTCATCACATTGATTGGCTTTCCACTGCTCAAAGTAGGCGAGCAGACGTTCAACAGCCGGACGCTTATCCGTTTTTAACTGTTTATCCACGGTCGTTATATATTGAGCAAAATAATGCTCTAGCAGCGCGTTGCCAAACTGTTCCTTGGATTCGAAATAGTGATAAAACGATCCCTTTGGCACATTAGCGGCTTTTAATATTTCATTCAGACCCACGGCAGAAAAGCCTTTCCCAAGGATAATCTGCTGTGCTGTCGTTAAGATCTGTTGTCTTGTGTCTGTGGTTCGTGTTTTATTTGTCTGTGTCATGGCTATTATCATTTCATATATTAGACCAGTCGTCTAGTTTGTGTTGAATTCAGATAAAAAGCGTTATTGGAAATATTGGAACAACGCTTGCTTTATCTTTGTCAGAGTTTGAAAGTATTGTAATTGACAGCATAAATTACCTATTCAGGTGCTTAGATACTTTCGTTTCATCAAAACATGCACTGTTTTGAGTCAATAAAAAACGCAAAGGAGCAAGATGGCTACCATCTGGCAACAAGCGATCAGTCATGCGCAGCAACTGCGTCGACACTTGCACAGTCAACCGGAGCTGGGTTGGCAAGAAGTGCAAACAGCTGAATTGATCCGCAAACAATTAGATTTACTGGGTATTCTCTGGGAGTCTTGTGCTGAGCTGGGCACTTTAGCAAGACTGAACCCTCACGGTGATAGCAAACCGCATATCGCACTGCGCGCTGACATGGATGCGCTGCCTATTACAGAAAAAACACAGCATAGTTGGGTATCTCAGAATACAGGTTGCATGCATGCCTGTGGTCATGATGGTCACACAGCAACATTACTGGCAACAGCCGCCTGGTTAAAGTCGGTAGAAGATAAATTACCAGGTCCAGTGACCTTACTGTTTCAGCCAGCAGAAGAGGGCGGCCATGGCGCCAAAAAGATGATCGATGACGGCGCTTTGCAGGGCATTGATGAAATTTATGGCTGGCATAACTGGCCTGCGATGTCTTTTGGCAAGCTTATTTGCCCAGATGACATCGTCATGTGCGGGAATGGTACGTTTAGTATTACTTTAACTGGTAAAGGTGGACATGCCAGTCAGCCTGAACTTTGTCGTGATCCTGTGTTGGCAGCCAGTGCCGTCACTATGGCACTTCAGCAGATCATTAGTCGTCATCTTTCACCGCAACAGGCAGCGGTGGTCAATGTCTCATCTATCGAAGCCCCGAGTGCGGCCACCGTGATCCCTGATAAGGCGGTATTAGGTGGAAGTATTCGCGTTCCTGACCAAAAAACGCGTGATCTGATCAATCGTCTAATTACCGAGATAAGCCAACAGACAGCTGCGAGTTATGGTGTGGACTGTGAGGTCAATATCTACCCCCGCTATGAAGCCACTATCAATCATGCTCATCAGGCTTCGAATCTGCGTGCCCAGTGGCAGGCGGATCATGGGCTGGCAGGAATGGATACAGACTCCTTAGTGCCTATCATGGCATCTGAGGACTTCAGCTACTACCTGAATAAAATCCCCGGCGCATTTGCCTTGATTGGTGCGGATGATGGTCCTGATCATCAATCGGTATGTCACAGTCCTTTATATGACTTTAATGATCAACTAATTCCTTTAGTTACCCGTCTTTATACGCGTTTGGTCGGTGCGCCTTTGCCTGAATAACTGACTACATCATTCGCTGTTATAGCAGTGGATATCACTAACCAGGAGGTAATGAATGAGTATATTTGAACAACGTGAGTCCGGTATCCGTGCGTATTGTCGTGTTTATCCTGTGGTTTTTGATAAAGCCAGTAATGCTAGGCAAACCGATGAAGAGGGGAATGAATATATCGATTTCTTTGCCGGTGCCGGTGTCTTGAATTTTGGTCACAATAATGAGCGGATGACTTCGGCTGTGGTGGACTATATTCAATCAGGCGGCGTGACTCACGCGCTGGATATGCAAACAACAGCAAAACGTGAGTTTATGGAGAAGTTCGAAAAAACGATTCTTAAACCACGGGGTATGACTCACAAAATGCAGTTTGTTGGGCCTACCGGCACCAATGCGGTGGAAGCAGCCATGAAGCTGGCAAGACGCGTAACTTCACGGCAGGAAATAGTCGCTTTTACTCGTGGCTTTCATGGCATGACGTTGGGCTCTCTGGCTGCAACGGCAAATCGTTATTTTCGTGGTGCTGCTGGTGTCCCGCTAAATCACGTCTCACATTATCCCTTTGGCTGTGAAAAAACATGTCAAGGCTGTGAATCAGGCTGTGGCATGTCGGTGTTAGAACACTTGCGTTCGCTGTATCTGGATACATCGAGTGGTGTGACTCCGCCTGCGGCATTTTTACTTGAAACGATTCAGGCGGAAGGTGGTGTCAATGTTGCCTCCAAAGAATGGCTTCAGGAGTTAGCAAAACTAGCTAGGGAAGTAGGTTCTCTGCTGATTATTGATGATATACAGGTTGGCATGGGCCGAACCGGGTCTTTCTTTAGTTTTGATGATATGGATATCGATCCTGACATCATTTGTATGGCGAAAGGACTTGGCGGCATGGGAACGCCGATGGCGATGAATCTCATAAAACCAGAAGTGGATGAATATTGGGCACCGGGTGAACACACTGGTACCTTCCGTGGCCAGAGCCTGTCTTTTGTTGCCGGTAAGGAAGCGCTGACCTATTTTGAAAATGACGATTTGATGGCTGAGGTCAAACAAAAAGCTGAGAAAATGAATCAGGCATTGGCACCACTGGAAGAAAAATTCGAGCAGGTGCAGATACGTGGTAAGGGCATGATTATCGGTCTGGATGTGACGACGGGTGAACGCGCCAAAGCGATTGTTGATGAATGCTTCAAAGCCGGATTATTGATTGCCAGTTGCGGCACTGGCGGACGTGTAGTCAAGCTTATTCCTCCTTTGACCATACCTGAAGAGGATCTGCAGGCTGGTTTAGATGTTCTGGTACAGACCACATACAAAGTCATGGAGGAAGCGGCATGAGACAACGTGATGATATGACCTTTCCCTTTGAGGAATATGAACGTCGCCTGAGTGAATTACGCGTCAGAATTGCTCAACGTCACTTAGATGCTGTGGTGATAACTGATCCAGAAAATATTATGTATATGACGGATTATCAGACCACGGGATATTCCTTCTTTCAAGCCTTAGTCGTGCCGTTAGAGCAGGAACCTTTCATGATTACCCGGGCGATGGAAGAGTCCAATATTATTGCCCGTACCTGGGTAGAACGGACCCGGCCTTATCCTGACACCGGAGATGCCATTCAAATGCTGGTAGATGCCTTGCGAGAGTTTGGTTTGTCAGACAAACGCATTGGCTATGAGCGCAACAGTTATTTCTTCCCTGCTTATCAACAGGACTTTATTCACACCACATTAACCGATGGCAAATTACTGGATTGTTTTGGCATTGTGGAGCAGGGGCGCATCAGAAAATCTGCAGCAGAGATTGAGTTAATGCATCGTGCCGCTAAAGCCACTGAGGCTGGCATGAAAGCCGGTCTGGAGGCGGCTAAGGCGGGTGTCACCGAAAATGATATTGGCGCGGCTATCAGTTCAGCTATGTTTAAAGCAGGGGGCGAACCACCAGCAGTTATGCCGTATGTCACATCGGGCCCACGCACGATGATTGGTCATGCTACGTGGGAAGGACGCACAGTCAAGCCTGAAGAACATGTCTTTCTTGAAGTGGGTGGCTGTTATCGACGCTATCACACGGCGATGATGCGAACCGTGGTGCTGGGCGAATTATCGGACTCAATGTACAAAGCGCAAGAAACTATGAAAAAAGCGTTAAGTGCTGTACATGAAACCGTGCAGCCAGGGATGACCGTGTCCGATGTCGATAATATGGTACGTAATATTATTTCAGACAATGACATTGGTGCCCGTCTCATCACGCGGTCAGGTTATTCCATTGGCATTGCTTTTCCTCCAAGCTGGGATGAAGGCTATATCTGCAGTCTGAAGCAAGGGGAATCTGCCATTCTGGAAGAAGGAATGACCTTTCATATCATTCCATGGATGTGGGGTGTGGATGGGGACAAAACCTGTGGCATATCTGACACGATCTATGTGACCGAAGATGGCTGTAAATCCTTTTTCACCATGGATCGCGATTTCACCGTTAAGCCTGAACAAGCCGATAAAACTTTAGTGGATATCAGTGAGGCACGTCAGGCTGAGACAAGCGATAAAGCAAAACCGAAAGCTAAACAATCGAAATGAGGTGGAGATGTTAACTGCAACGAATCCATATACTGGACAAGAGATTCTTAAGTACGAAGCGTTAAATGAACAAGGCGTTAATATCACGATAGCCAAAGCGGTCAATGCCTTTGACTCCTGGCGCACTATGCCTATTCAGCAACGGGCAGAGATTTTAAAATCAGTCGCTGCTTCACTGCGTAGAAATAAGCCATTACTCAGTAAACTGATGGCAGAAGAAATGGGAAAGCCGGTAAAAGAAGGTGGGCCGGAAGTGGAAAAAGCGGCCTGGTGTGCAGAATATTACGCTGAACATGCTGAGGCGTATTTAAGTGATGAAAAACTGCCATCTGATGCATCTGAGAGCTATGTTTGTTATCAGCCACTTGGCACCTTGTTGGGCATCTTACCGTGGAATGCCCCTCTCTGGTTAGCGTTCCGCTATCTCGCTCCTGCCTTGATGGCCGGCAATACTTGTGTGATGAAACATGATCCGAATGTACCGGGCTGTGCTCAGGCAATCGAGCAGGTATTTGAGGAAGCCGGTGCTCCAGTAGGGGTGATGGTGAATTTGCCGGTTGAGACACCCTTAGTAGAAAAAGCCATTCGTCATCCTGATATTGTGGCTATTTCATTTACGGGGTCGGCAGGAGCAGGGGCTAAAGTCGCTTCAATGGCAGCTTCTGAAATTAAACCCTCCGTACTGGAACTGGGTGGCAGTGATCCGTTGATTGTGCTGGCGGATGCTGACTTGGATGCCGCCGCAGACGTGGCGACTCTGTCGCGTATTATTAATGCTGGACAGTCCTGTATCGCTGCTAAGCGCATTATTATTGAAGCCCCTGTTTATGACGAGTTTATTGATAAATTAAAAACACGTTTGCAAAAATTAACCATGGGGGACCCTTTAGAAGAATCAACGGATATAGGGCCGATCGCACGTGCTGATTTAAGGGATAATTTGCATCGTCAAGTCACTGAAACCATTAATGCCGGTGCTAGTTGCCTATTAGGTGGTGAGATACCAGATGGGAATGGTTTTGCCTATCCGGTCACTTTTCTGGCGGATGTCACAGCGGATATGACGGCCTTCAGAGAAGAAACCTTTGGTCCGGTGATGTGTGCCATCAAGGCGGAGTCCGCTGAACATGCCTTAGTGCTTGCGAATGACACGGAGTTCGGTCTAGGTGCGGGTGTCTGGACGGATAATATTGAACTGGCCAAAGATCTTGCCATGAAGATTAATGCAGGACAGGTAGCCATAAATGGTATTGTGAAGACGGATCCTCGTTTACCGAGTGGTGGCATTAAAAAGTCTGGTTATGGGCGTGAGCTGGGGCCACATGGTATTAAAGAGTTTGTGAATACTAAACAAGTCTGGATCAAATAAAGCGTTTTTGGTGCTGGCGTTTAAATTTACGTCGGTACCATAAGCAGCCGCCAGCAACACTTAACACAGCGGTGAAGATACCGGTGATGAAGACAATAATACGACCCGTCAAATCAAAGGCCTCACCGCTGTGTAAAGGGAATAACCAGAAGGCGGTTTTTTGTCTGAGACTCATCGTATCGTAGCTTTGCTCGGCGAGTATCTCATTGGTCTGTGGGTTCAGCCACAAGACGAAACTTCCTGAGGTTTTGCGTGGGTCATTATCTGCATTTAAGCGGATTTCAACACTTGGGCTCTGACTGCTTGGTGGAATAATTCGTTGCCATTGTTTCTCTGGCCAATACTGTTTGGCACTGATGAGCCAATTATCAGGCTGAATCGGATGATTACTCAGCCAGTCTACGTCAGGCGAGGCTTTTGCTGGACGGTTGAGCAACCATTTTGTTTGATCCGGGAAGATCAAACTGATGCCAGTGATAATTAAGATAATAAACACGGGCAGTGAAATCAGTCCTAAAGCAATATGGGTACGACGCAAACGTGCAATTGTTGAGCTTGATTTTTGTGTGCGAGCCAGTAACCAGTTCCAAGCTTTTTTACTACGGGGCCAGCCATAATAAACACCCACAATAACATTGACTAGCATCAGCATAGCCAGTAAACCTAATACTAACTCCATTTTGTCGCCTAGCAAAAACGTAAAGTGAAACAGGTAGATCATTGAGGTAAAGTAGCTTCCCCATGCCCGCACACTGACCACATCAGCCGTATACGGATTAATCATGACTTCAATGGTTTTTCCATGAAGAGGGGATTGTGAATTCATCTCCACAAAAGCGGTATACATGGCCTTATCATTGCGTGGGGTCCGTAGTGAATTGATATGGGCTACATCTGGCAAGGCATGTAAGGCTGCATACATCACTTCAGCAATGGGGGCGGGTGGGGCTGATATGCCGTCATCCAGCACCAGCTGTGGATTTAACCATTCATCAATGGCGTGATCAAACACAATAATGGTGCCACTAATACTTTGTAAAAATAGCGGAATAAATAAAATCAGACCACTGATTCGGTGAAACTCAATCCAGAATTTTCGCATGAAGAAACTATGGTCTTTGTTTGATTGCAGTTAAGGATAAGTGAAACGACATCTGACTTGCCTTGGAGGCTAAGTCAGCATGTTAGTTCAGGTAAGAATGAATATCAAATAAGGTTTGTTATTATTTAGCTTGAGTGCTAACAGTGATTATTCATTCTCATGTGCGGTCTGCACATAAATACCTGTTTGATCCACTTCCACATTAAATGTAATGGGACGACAGCATACTTCACAGTCCTCGATATACTCTTGCGACTCGACAGAGCCATCAATCACTACCGAAATAATTTCACCACAGTAAGGGCATGACACAGTATGTTCTTGTAGCGCGTAGACCATTTTTTCTCCATCATCTTTTAGTTGAATGACTGAGATTCAGTGTAGGAGTTCCGGTTTAGGTCGTTGCGTTTGCTGAGTAGGTAAACAAATGACGTTTATCACCTAAGCCTACACCTGTGGCAATGATCTGAAACCCCAGATTTTTATAGAACTTGAGTAAGGCAGGATAATGATCGACCGCATCTAATTGCACTGTTTTATCATGAACTTGCTTAAGGCAAAACTTTAGCAACTGTTTGCCATAACCAGCGCCTTGCTTTTCAGGTGAAACGGCTAGTTGCGTAATATAGATCTCTGCGTCCGGAGCTTCTGGCCAACAGTCATCATAATAGCTGGCTTTTTCTGTGCCCATAGCAATACAGCCCAGAATCTGTTCATCTTTTTCCAGCACATAGACCTGCTTTGTTAACAGGTTCTGTTGAACTGCTTCATTATCATAAACGCCCAGCCAATGCGGCATACCTTGTTGGTGCATATTCTCAGCACAGCGGATGAGTAAATCAGTGATGTTGCTAATATCTTTTTGCTCAGCTTTTCTGATGTGCGGTGAATTCATAATAAACTCGTGATAATACTGCCAGCTAGACACCATAAAACAATAATAACGGGCGATAGACGAAAAATATTCAATAATACAAAGCCCGTTAAAGCGATAATGATATCGGTATAGGATTCAATAACATGTTGCCATATTGGTTGATAGAGTGCAGCTGCCAATAAACCAACCATAGCGGCATTAATACCTAACAGCGACTTTTGTAGGACGGCGTTAGTTTGCAGAGACTGCCAGAAAGGCAGTACTGCCAGAATTAATAAAAATCCTGGCAGAAATAATATGCACAAGGAAATAACAGCACCAGTAACACCACCACTTTCTCCTGGTAACAGTGCTCCGAGATATGCCGAAATAGTAAACAACGGTCCGGGTACGGCTTGTGCAGCACCGTAGCCTGCTAAAAATTGTTCTGATGAAATCAGACCAGTAAAAACAATTTTGTTTTCTAATAATGGCAGTACCACATGACCGCCGCCGAACACAGTGGCACCTGCCTGATAAAAAATAGTAATAAAATGAAATAACGGCTGGTCAATATTCAGTAAGGGGATAAAAAACAACAAAATAAACAGGGCAAAAAATAAGCTAGCCGTTTTTTTTCCATAGGGCAGGTTGAGTGAAAAGGTTTGACTTTTTGTATTGGGCTGCAGCAGATATAATCCGGCGATAGCACCGAATCCCATGACAATGAACTGGCTAAAACTGAAAGCCACTAGCAATAAAAATAGCAGGCTCAGACCGGCTATGATTCTTCTATTTAAATCTGGACAAAGTTGACGTGACATTTTCCAGACGGCGTCGGCCACAACAGGAAGCGCCACAAGTTGCAAACCATGTAATACGGTATCTTTTAGTGGCGATGCTATTGCAACGACATACGTTGCAAACAGAATCAACGCTAATGCTGAGGGTAAAGTAAATGCGATGAAGGCATTGATAGCGCCTAATATGCCACCACGATACAGACCAATGGCAAACCCCAACTGACTACTCGCTGGCCCAGGTAACGTTTGACTGACAGCAAGCAGTTGGGTGAAATCCTCATCAGAAAGCCAGCGCCTATTTTCAACAAAAGCCTGTCGAAAATAAGCGATATGCGCTACCGGGCCACCAAATGCCGTCAATCCAAGTGTGAAAAACGCTTTAAAAATATCCGTATGAAGTTGAAGCTTCACATATAGGCCTTTAAGTATGTTGACGATATAGTCGTCTTTCTCATTATGTCTTTCTCTGACTATTGAATGACTGGGTTTCTCTCTGCACTATCTTGCTTAATGGCTGTCCATACTTTTTCATGCATATAGAACGCAACAGTATTGATTGCGGGTTCAATTAACGCCATTGTGCCGCCAACTAATACGCTACCCGTCATTACATAACCAACGGTAAATGCAACGCTGAAATGGACAACTGCAAAGCTTAACGTTTTAGTCATGATCATTCTCCTGTTTAGTTGAGAATGATTATCATTAACCTGTGTAGCTTTGTACAACAACTTAGTTAAATGACATTGATTGGAAAAGTCGATAATTTAATCATCGTTTTTATCTATTATTTTCATGGAAATAAACTGTTTCACATTTCTTATACAATCATTATGATGTAATTATATTTAATCGATATGAACGAATCAGCGTTCATAGTGACTATATATGTCCACTAAATAATAAGGAGGCTCATTAATGAGTACCATTGATATCGGTATCAATAAGCAGGATAGACAAGATATTGCTGAAGGTTTAAAAAACCTGTTGGCAGATTCATACACTCTTTATTTACAAACACATAACTTCCACTGGAATGTCACTGGACCACAATTCCGTGAATTACATCTGATGTTCGAAGAACAATACACAGAACTTGCTGTAGCCGTGGATGATATTGCGGAGCGCATACGGACTCTGGATGTTGCCGCTCCAGGCACCTATAAATCGTTCGCTGAACTGAGTTCAATTAAAGAAGTGGAAGGCGTGCCAGAAGCAAAAGAAATGGTCGGTCTGTTGACTCATGGTCATGAGCAAGTTGTTAAAACTTGCCGTAAAGTATTAAAGCTTGCCCAAGAAGCAGATGATGAATCTTCTGCATCGCTGGTGTCTGACCGCATGCGTGTTCATGAAAAAACAGCATGGATGTTACGTGCACTTAAAGCCTAGTTGTATTCAATATTATAAAAAGGGAGCGAAAGCTCCCTTTTTTATTTCTGCTTAGTGATAAGTTGCTTTAACTCTTCTATTTGATCAGATAAGTCTTGAATAGTCGTTTCACCGGCATGCTCTCTTTGCCACTGTTCGGCGTTCTCTTTTTCCATCACGTTGACCACAATGCCGATAAGCATATTCAGAAAAGCAAAGGCGTTTAGGAAGATGAAACTGATATAGAAAATCCAACTCAATGGATAGACTGCCATTGTTTCGTACATCACATCTGTCCAGTCCTCAAACGTCATGATACGGAACAGCGTTAGCATCGAAATAGCAATATCTCCCCATAAGGTTTTATTGACGCTGGCGAAAAAAGTGGTTCCTACAGCCGCATAAATATAAACAATGATAAACATCAGAAGAGCGACATAACCGAGTTGCGGCAGGGCACGTAGTAAAGAATTAAGTAATGTTCGTAGTTCAGGGATGACAGATACCATACGTAACACACGAAATATTCTGATTAAACGTCCTACTAGAGCGAGTTCACTGTCTTCTATCGGGATAAGGCTGACAACAACGATAATGGTGTCAAAAATATTCCAGCCACTTTTAAAAAACGCGATTTTCCTGGTTTCGGCAAAAAAGCGAATACTAATCTCAATAAGAAAAAACACAGTGATGGCATAATCCAGCCACACAATTACGGTTAGCAAATTAGGCGGAATGTTGTAGGTTTTTGCACCGATCATTAACGCTGAAAAAAGGATGACAGCCACGACAATCGATTCAAATAATTTATTTTGTTTTATGTTAAGAAAAACAGCCGCAAAACGATTTGTCTTTTGGGTAAGAGATGAGGCCATTTTTTCTCCTGTTTAATGATATATCTTGGCTTGCTGCGGAATAATAGCGACTGCAAAAATTTATGCAAGTCAGAACATTATCTGAGTAAGGGATATATGGTATTGTCAATTTTTGCCATTAAAGGAGAGCGGTTATGACGACATTACGTGATATCGTTGGAATAGGGCATCAGGCTTCAGCACTAAGTGAATCTGCGTTAATCCTTATTGATTGCCAGAATACCTACAGGGAAGGTGTGATGAAGTTAGATAACGTTGAAGCGGCTCTGCAAAACGTTAAAAAATTACTTGAATTGGCCCGTGAGCATGGTATCCCCGTTTTCCATATACAACATGATGGGGGCAAAGGCTCGCCATATGACTTAAATAGTCGGCTCGGCGCCATTGCAGATGAAGTCGCACCCATCGATGGTGAATATGTCATCGTAAAAAGTTTTCCTAATTCCTTTATCCAAACATCTCTAGACGAAGCGCTCAGGAAACGTGGTATTGAGAATATTATCCTTGCCGGTTTTATGACACATATGTGTGTCAACTCAACCGCGCATGGTGGGTTTAATCGTGGTTATCATGTGACGATTGTTGCAGAAGCAACGGCGACTAGGGCCTTATGCATGAATAATGGCAAGAAACTATCTGCTGAACAAGTTCAAGAGGTCACTTTGGCAGCTACTGAGGATTTATATGCCGTTGTTGTTGCTCGCGTAGATGACATACCGATAGATGCGATTCGCTAGTGTATATGTTGAATAGCAATTATCTTGCTTTTGGTGGTTGTCCAGACCAGTCCTGGGGAACACGCTGAATTTCACTGATATCGTAGCCAACTTGTTTAATCAGACTGAGCATGTGCTGGTAGTCAGATTCAGGAATGGTTGGTGTGCGGGCCATGATCCATACATAATCACGCTTATTACGAGCGATAATTGTTTGTGAATAATCTTCAGTCAGATACATGATTCGGTAATCGGCTTTTATTGGCCAGATGAATTGCATCCCCCATATAGCATTGGTTTTCTTGTCGGTGATAAATCCTGTTGGATGATACGTTTTTAACTCACCATCATAACTATCTTCATGAAACGTAAACGTCGTTTGAATACTGCCATCTGGCTTTAGCTCATAGGACTCGATGGCATTGTGCGCACCTTTTTCAATATAAGTGGGAATGTTAGCGATAACATACCAATCTCCCATAAACCGATCTATATCGACATAAGAAACAGGTTGTATAGGCGAATGATTAGTCTGACACCCGCTTAAAAATATCGCCATGACAATTATTCCTGGAAGACCAAAACGTTGCATATCACTCACCTTGACTTTTACAGTCTATGATTAATTGTGTATCGTGAATTTGCTGTGAAGCACGTATTTGAATCACGTGCACTGTTTAAGTGCGATTTGTCGCCAAGAACGGACCTCAAAAAGAGGTAGTGTATTTGTTGTACTGCCAGTATTTCTGACATGGAATGGTCGTTATAGAGCCGTTACGATGCGTATATCTGCTGATAGCATTTCCTTTGCTAGCGCGATACATTGATGGCTGAGAAATTGCTTCTCGATGATGTTTAATGAACACTTTGATCAAGGAAACTGGGATGAATGTAAGAATGTTTTTGGGGACGGTGTAATGCAGCTGACTTCACATTCAGATTATGCCTTAAGGCTACTAATATATCTGGCGATTCATGCGCCTGATAAGCCTGCGACGGTTAAAGATGCTTCTGAGCGTTATGGCATTTCTACCAACCATTTGGCGAAGGTAGCTCAGCGTCTTGTTCAGGAAAAAATCATCAATAGTCAGCGTGGTCGTGGCGGTGGTTTATCATTAGCAATGCCAGCCGAACAAATTAACATTGGTTATCTGATTCGAAAAATAGAAAATCCAGAATTGTTGGAGTGTTTTGGTAAGAATTGTTCCTGTCCGATTGAATCTGTATGCATGTTGTTTAGTGCTTTAAGGAAAGCTCAGCAAGCTTTTTTTAATGTTCTGGATGAATACACACTCGCTGATGTGGTTAAAAACAAACATAAATTACAACAAAGCTTATCCCTGGCTAAGGCTGTATAAGATTAGACATCGCTTTATTCGGTCGGATAGGTGTATTGTCAACGGGTTGGTTAATACCATTCGACTAAACCTGAATTATGGTTGAGTAGGCTATGTCACACGTTAATACTATTGGGATGATTCTGTATCTCTGCCTGGCCGTTTTCGGTGGGTTTTTATCCGGGCTGTTCAGTCATTATGTTTATCTTGCTGCCCGACGTGAATTACCCGTTTGGGTTTCATTGTTATCCAGTGTTGTTTTTTATGTTCCGCCAGTATGGGCTGTTTTGAGCCTGTTTAAAGATGATGACCTGGATGTTTTCTATATATTGCTTATTGTTTGTTTTGCTCTAGGGGTCAAGCATCACAAGAAGATAGCCGGACAGAAACAAGAGGATGAACGTGAATATCCTTTTGATTTAGACTAAAAAATGGAAATTCTGTTACTGCTTCAATATCATTAACGGTTTATTTGTGGTGTATTTTCTTTGAAAAATCGTAAGCGTCTCTATACAGTCATCATCAGCATTATCGTTTTAATAGGGTTTTTAGCGACAAGTCTCATCGGGTATTTTGTTGCCAGAACGTCTATTTCACAGCGTCTTCAACAGGAGATGCTGCCGCTGACCAGCGATAATATTTACTCTGAAATTCAGCGAGACTTACTCCATCCACTTGTCATCTCATCACTGATGGCAAATGATGTTTTTGTATTTGATTGGGTAAATGATGGTGAAAAAGAGCCAGAAAAAATGGAAAGCTACCTCAGTCAAATTCAGAAAAAATACAATACAATTACAGCGTTTTTTGTCTCTAATAAAACAAAAAATTATTACCATCCATCGGGGGTGCTGAAACAGGTCTCTGAAGATAACAAAGCTGATGCCTGGTACTTTCAAGCAAAGAATTCTAATCAACCCTATCAAATCAATATTGATCGTGATACAGCAGAACCCAGCCGTCTGAGTATTTTTGTTAACTATCGTGTAATTGATAAAAAGGGTAATTTTATTGGTGTGATTGGCGTTGGTTTATCGCTACTTGTCGTGGAAGAGTTGATTGAAAATTATCAGCAGCGCTATGGTCGCGAAATTTATTTTATTGACCGGCAGGGACAAGTCATGTTGCAAAGCAGTAAGTACAGCAAAGAACTGCACATACAAAATAAAGAAGGGCTCGATAAAGTATTTTTACGTATTTTGACTATGCCCAGCTCATCTTTTTCATTTGACACGATCAATGGCAGTACCATTTACCTGAACAGTCGTTTAGTTCCTGAGTTTGATTGGTATTTGATTGTTGAGCAGGTAAATGATCCGGCTACTGAAAAAGTGGAAAACGCTCTGATTATCAACATTCTGGTGTCGTCTGCGATCAGTCTTGTAGTGTTGTTCATACTGCATCTTGCTTCTCGTGGTTACCAGGGACGTCTGGAAACGATGGCAACAAAAGATAAACTGACAGGCGCGACGAATCGACAAATGTTTGATTCTTTCTTTACACAGGCTGTGGCGAGATCTAAGCGACGTAATGAATCATTATCGGTTGTTTTGATTGATATCGATCACTTTAAACAGGTTAACGACAATTATGGTCATCAATATGGTGATTATGTATTAACGACAGTGGCTGGCATTATGAATCAGCATATCCGTGAAGAAGATGTTTTATGTCGATGGGGAGGCGAAGAGTTTTTATTGATGCTACAGGACTGCAGTAAAAATGAGGCCATCAGGGTAGTGAATAATCTTCGTGAAGCGATAGCAATTCATCATTTTGATTATACTGGTAAAAAGCTTCAAATTACGGTTAGTGCAGGTGTGGCCGAGTACCAGCAATCAGAAGCAATGAACCAGCTGATTGCTCGGGCTGACATATCCCTCTATCAGGCCAAAAATGATGGACGCAACTGTGTTCGTTAATACGTGAGATTGCTGATGCTAAACAAATATCGCTATACATTTCTGATGCTGTTTATTTGTTTAGGATTGGCTTGCTTTCCCGTTACACTGTCTACTGACCATCAAATCAAACAGATGATGGCAGTGACACTTAGTGTATATGCCATCGCTCGTGGTTTAAATGGGGTGATATCGGTAGCTCAGGGTACAGAAGTTTCTATTGAACCTATGGGGGTGGGATTGACTCTTGCACCAGGACAAATTCTGGACCCATTGAATGATCTAATAGAGCAGTTTTCCACTATTTTATTAACCGCCTCAGCCTCATTAGGTATTCAGCAGATAATTTTGTTTCTATCTGATCAATGGGGTTTCCGGGTCGGAATCATCGTGTTGGTGTTGATTGCAGCAATAGCAACATTGTCATCGATGGTGGGGGTTAAACAAAAACGCATTTTATTAAAAACGGTGTTGTTTTTATCTGTTCTACGCTTATTGATTCCAGTGTCTGTTATGTTCAGCGGTACACTTCAGGGATTAATGCAGTCACAAAGAGATGAGGCTGTCATGGTATTGCAGACTACTCAGAATGAGGTAGAGACTTTAACGAATCGTGAGCAAGAACAACCTAAAGGCTGGTTTGATAGCTTAAAAGGTAAATTGGATATTGAATCAAAGCTTCAGCAAATAAGACAGCAAGCAGATCGTGCTGTCCATGCAGCCGTGTATCTACTTGCTGAATTTGTTTTATTGATGTTATTGATGCCGTTGTTAACGCTTTGGCTATTATCTAAACTTACAAAAGCGTTAATTAAATAAGAGTTTAAAGCACTTTCTCTGCTGCTTCTTCACGCTTATTAAGACTGTTAGTTAATTCGTTAAGCGTGCTCAGCAGCTCAAAAAACTCAGACGATGAAAGATCTGTTTTACAAGCGACTTTAGTTTGAACCTCTGCAATGAGTGGCTCTAGCTGCTTAGCTTTATTTGTTAGAAATAAACGAACAACTCGTTCATCTTCATCGGTGCGAACTTTTTCCACCAACTCTGCTGATTGAAGACGTTTAATTATGGGTGATAATGTGCCAGAGTCTAATTTGAGTTGTCGCATAACATCCTTGATAGCGATACCATCTTTTTCCCATAATACGACCAGAACAAGGTATTGGGGATAAGTCAGGTCATAGTCGTTCAACAAGCTGCGATAAAAACGTGTGATGCTATTGGTAGCAGTGTACAAAGCAAAACACAGCTGATTATCGAGTCTCAAGTTATCAAAATTTGACATTCGTTGATTCCTTAATTTTTTTGCTTATTACCTTTGCTACGATGCAATAGAGGTACATTCGCAGTACGGTTAAAGTGTTGTTTATTGTTTTATCAATTGCGTCAATTATAGAGTGTAACTCGAGTAACGCAAATCGGATTTATTCTCAGTTCTGTTGTCTCTAATGACGCTCGAAAAAGTGAATAAATGATAATAAACGATATATAGTATCTTAGACTAATTATATTAATCTGAGTTTCGGAAGATTGATACGAATTTGCGACTTGATCTCATCAACATTGGGGCGAAAAACCAGTGGGAATACTTCGTGTTGAGCATCAGCTGAGATAAATGGCTTTATCTCATAGCCTTCGAAAAAAAGTTCGGCTCTGGCCTGACAGACTTTTTTTATGCCGTCATTGAAGGATTTATTATTGCTTGCTAACACTTCAGAATTTGTCAGCGTCCAGTTTAACGTTAGCCAGTGCTGGTAACAACTTTCAGCTAATTTTTCTGCAGGCTTGGTAAAATTCGCTTCGCTATGTAGTTGGCCATCTTCAGCAAAGGTTTGATTCAATAGGATAACCGTAATGACGATCAAGGGAGCAATGATAGCTGTATATTTCATAAATACCTCCCAAAAAAAGCGATTCAGTGATTAGATAATCCATAGCAAAATAGTAACACTAAAATGCTTGCGCGCAAGCATTTTAGTGTTGGAAATGTTATTGATGTTTAGTTATTGATAATTTTAATTTCACGTTGTGGGAACGGAATTTCTATATTGTTCTGTCTGAGAGTATCCCAGATCATCAATAGTAAATCTGCACCGACCCGGTTAGGTCCATCATCAATCCCTTCCATCCAGAACTCAACCAGAATATCGATACCTGAGTCAGCAAAGCCTTTTATTTCGGCATCTGGTCTTTCTTCCAGTGGGATATCATCACCGCTGATAACTTGAGGATGGCTGGCGACTATGCCACGAACGAGATCAAACAACAGGTGGAGATCCGTCTTATAGGCAACTTGGAATTCTAAAGAGTAGCGTTGCTTGATGTTTTTATGTGTCCAGTTAGTAAAGCTAGTAGTGATGAATTGCTCATTTGGCACCATAATATCTTTACCATCATAGGTTTCCAGTGTAGTTGATCGCATATTAAGTTCACGGATAGTGCCACGACGACCATCTTCCATTTCAACAAAATCACCTACACTAAGTGAGCGATCCAAAAGAAGGATGATTCCGGAAATAAAATTTGATGCTATGGCCTGTAATCCAAAGCCAAGTCCGACACCAAGCGCACCACCAAACACAGCCAGCGCCGTCAGATTAATCCCCATTATTTGAAGTAGTAACAGGAAAACCACAAAGAATAGAGCCACCTGAAACAGTTTGGCGAAGACCTCTCTTGTGCCTATATCCAAATCATGTTGATTTCGAATAATTTGTTGGCCAGCATTATTGGAAAGGCGTCCTAACCAGAATAGGACTGAACCAAAAATCAGTACCCTGGCAACACCATAGGCGGAGATTTCAAAGTTACCAATTTGTAATGAGATGGTTTCGAGATAAGCCACTACCTCATCTAACCAGCCGAATATGTGTAATACGGCAATGGGTAAAATAAACCAGAGCGCTAGCTTTCTAAAAAGTTGTTTTTCTACAAATCGCGTAATGATGGTATAGAGCATAAAGATGACCGCTAAACTCAAGCTAAGCTTAACTAACCAAGCCTGACCAACAACAGCCATGCTGATATCGTTAGCAAATGATAGTGAGAGCACCAGCATAAGCGGCAAGATCAATTCTCTCAGCCTATAAATTCCTTGCCTCAATTGGAGAATAGGACCTTCGGTAGGCATTTGTCTGAGTAGTGGTGACAGATTGCGTAAAAATCGATTAATCGATAACCCGATGAGTATTGCCAATACAATCAAGCCGATTTGTGAATAGAATTTTGGACTGCTTAACCAATGCATTAGCTGGGTTAAGAATTGCTCTATGACTGTTTGATAATGCTCGATATCCATGTGATGCCTTTGTTAATTATCTCGGACACAATGTATTTGACTGCTTTTAATAAGGCAAATTTAGATGCTGAACTTTACTCGTTTATATCAGTCAGCAAAGTGAATAATTCACTCTAGGAATACCACATGAATAGCCCATTTACACTGAAACATCGAGTCGTCTTTATCACCGGAGCAAACAGAGGTATTGGCAAAGCTATTGCTGAAACATTACTCAATTATGGTGTAGAGAAAGTCTATCTGGCTGTTAGAGACCTCAGCACAGTAGCTGATTTAGAAACACGGTTTATTGACCGAGTAACGCCTATATATCTCGATCTCAACGAACCTAATTCTATTTTTGCTGCTGCCGCCAATGCTCAAGACGTAGACTTAGTTATTAATAATGCTGGGATTTTGAATGGCTCAAATCCTCTGGCCATGTCAGCTATTGATTCACTGCAACACGAGTTTGATATTAATGTGTTTGGATTAGTCAGAATGGCTCAGGCGTTCGCCCCATTGCTTAAGCAAAATGGTGGCGGTGCATTCGTGCAACTAAATTCAATTGCGTCTTTGAGAAGTGTTCCCGAGTTTGCGACTTATGCCGCTTCAAAAGCGGCGGCCTATTCATTAACTCAAGCCATAAGACATGAATTGAGTAAGCAAAAAACGGTTGTATTAAGTGTACATCCTGGTCCTGTGGCTACTGATATGGCAAAGTCAATAGGACTAGTAGATGCTGAACCTGCAACTGTTGTTGCTGAGGCTATTATCAATGCTTTAGAGGTGGGTGAACCTCATGTGTTTCCAGATAGTAAAGCACAACAACTTTGGGCTGAGTACGAGAGTTTTGCCAGAAATGTGATTGAGACTATCTAAAGAGCAGGCAAAAAAAAGCCTCGTAAAAACGAGGCTTTTTTTCTTTTCTGTAAACAAATGTCTTACAGAGCAGTAATGTTTTCTGCTTGAGGGCCTTTAGCACCTTGAGTTACAGTGAACTCAACACGTTGACCTTCATTCAGGGTTCTGAAACCGTCACCTTTGATTTGGCTGAAATGAGCAAAAACGTCTGGGCCAGACTCTTGTTCAATAAAACCAAAACCTTTAGCTTCGTTAAACCATTTAACAGTACCAGTAGTTGTAGACATAAATAATCCTAATTTCTTAATAAATAATTGAAGTCCCAAATTGAGACTTTTTGGTATAGCTGGAAGTGTGCAGAGTACTTATTAACAAACAGGACGAGCTACTGATGGTAATGCTTCGAAATGAAAAATAAATATTCAGATCAACTTTCAAGCTATGTTCAATGTATAGACAATATAGGGCCGTGTCAAAAATATTTTCATCTGTCAAGATAATAAGCGGATACTAATCATTCTAACGGCAAAGCAAAAGACACGGTCATAACTGTCACTTGTAGTTTATGCTCCGGTGTATGACAGAATGATGAAAATGTTGAGCTTAATTCAGGGAATATCCTTCAACACTGGCTCGTGTGCTATTATCAATTGACGTGGCAGCTGTAAGTTGATGTATTAACTTGATTTTTATAGGGACGAAGCTTGACTTTACATGTTTCGCTTTAAGGAGTTGACTCCCAGTAATGGAAAACCTTTTTTCCAAATACACAAAAAAGCACCCATCATCAGCATGGGTCGCATTATTTTTGTGGTTTATTCTTAGTGTCTCTGCCTGCTATCTTTCTTTCTCTTTCTTCCA
This sequence comes from Methylophaga thalassica, assembly GCF_030159795.1. NCBI lineage: Bacteria > Pseudomonadati > Pseudomonadota > Gammaproteobacteria > Thiotrichales > Piscirickettsiaceae > Methylophaga > Methylophaga thalassica. Next base: position 836,064 of record NZ_BSND01000003.1, read on the forward strand.
TAATCAAGCAATACAACGTTTTACTTATGAATCACGCGATCTTGCCAATGCGATTTCAGAACGGATGCATGATTATGCATTAGCACTTCAAAGTGCCAAGGCATTGTTTGATGCAAGTGATGAAGTGACAAGGAATGATTGGAGACATTTTGCTGATACGATTCAGCTACAAATATATTTTCCTGGGATTCAAGCGCTTGGCTATTGTGAGATAGTGCCTTCAGAGTCCTTTTCGGAACATATTCAAATGATACGTTCACAAGGTATTCCAAACTACAGTATCAAAACTCAGGGGCAGCATAAACAATATAGTCCTATCGTATATATAGAACCTTTTGACTGGCGCAATAAACTTGCCTTAGGTTTTGATCTGTTATCCGAGCCTGCGCATCGAAGAGCCATGGAGTTAGCAGTAGATATTAATCAGGCCGTAACTACCGGAAGAGTGACTGTGGCGCATCAGACAAATCAAGCTGCTCAGTTTGGTTTTCAAATGTATATACCTATTTATCAGCAGAATAAAACGCTGAGTACTCTAGCGGATCGTAAACAAGCATTGAAAGGGTTCGTATTTGGCAGTTTTAGAGTCGATGATCTGATGCAGGGTATTTTAGGCCTGGGACAGAAGCAACTTGGTTTTGAAATCTATGATGTGGGTGAGAATGATGGTGGATTACTTTATAGCAATTCAGCAAGTCAACAGTCATTTCTTTCGGTGGATGCTAACTACAGAGGATTCAAGCATACGTACGATTTAAATGTGGCTGGTAGGCCATGGCAGCTTATTGTGTATAGCCACGTTGGCTTTCAGACTTTATCAGAACGTTTTCTTCCTATTTTTATTGCTATCATCCTCACCCTTTTCGGTGGATTTCTTTTCTATTTCATCTCTTTTTTATCAAGAGAGCGTGGTTATGCTCAACGAGAAGCTGTTAAAGCAAATCAGCAAAAGAAAACACTAATGCAACACTTAGAGCTAGCTGCTAATGCTGCTAATCTGGGACTGATGGAGTGGGATCTAAATACTGATAAAGTCTATCTGGATAAAAGAATGCTTTCTATTTATGGATTAGAGCCGGATAAATTTCATGGAACATATTCAGAATGGCAGCAGATCCTGCATGAAGATGATCGTGAGCGTGTATTGCTGGCATTAGCCAAGGCTGCTCAATTTGAAGAAAGGTTTGAGCTCGTATTTAAAATCGTTGTAAATAATCATATTCGTCATATTCACTCCAGCTTTTCAGTAGAACGGGATGCATTGGATAATCCACTAAGTATGATTGGATTCTCGGCTGATGTGACAGAGCGGCATGATGTTGATCTGCAATTACGTGAAAAAATCTGGCGTTTAGAAAATCTGTTGGAAGGTGCTAGGTTGGGTAGTTGGGAGTGGAATATTCAAACAGGTGATGCCATATACAACGAGCGTTGGTCAGAGATGATTGGTTATAAATTATCCGAGTTAATGCCTACCACGATTGATACCTGGAGAAATTTCTGCCATCCAGATGATAGTCTTGCTGTAGAAGAAGAGTTACAACGGCACTTTAAAGGTGAGACAGATTATTTTGAAATGACAACACGCATGCGTCATCGAAATGGTTCGTGGAGATATATCTTCAGCAGAGGAAAGTTATTTTCCAGAACGGATGAAGGTTTGCCTCTTCTGATGTTTGGTACGCATCAGGATATCACTGAGTAATTTACGCTATTAATTGACTTTCTTAGCATCATTACTCCCTATACAAGGGTATTGAATGATTGCATTACGGTTTCCTATGTTGAGCATAAAGTGTGTATTTGTGTTGGCGCTGGTTTTTTTACTGACTTCGTGTGATCCATTCAGTCAACCAGAATCAATGATGGATGAATATCTGGTTCGGCTCGCCAGAGTATTAGAGCAAGATCTGCCTGCTCCAGCAGCACCAGTGTTAACAAAGTTACCTGACAAAAAAGAAAGAACACTGAGCATTCCAGAGATAGATGTAAACATGCTGGAATTTTTATCTTTTTATGGATGTGAGTTACAGGTTGTAGTGGCTGAACGCAACTCAATTTTAGGTCGTGTGATGTTACCTATAAACCGTCTCCGTTATGAGGTGCGGTTTATAGAGTCTGCCAAACAATGCCTGGCGACTACTGATGATAAAAAAACAACTCATATTCTTCAGCAAGCCATAGCAAAGAAAAGTGCTGTATTACCGGCCGTTTTCTGGAATGCAATATGGTCGACAGAAGAAATAGAGCAGTTGATGACGTATTCAAAAGGTTATTTACCCGTTGATGCGAACTCGATTAATACAATAAGAACGGGACTGCAGGCTCTGGTGGATATAAAAAAACAGATAGATAATAAAAAATTCGACATCAATCTGGATCATTTAGGAACGATACAACAGCAATGGCTATATTCACATGTTGCAGGGAAGCTGTTAAAAAGTGCCCAGTTGTTGACGCTTAGGTTAAATGAGGCAACACGCATTATCGATAAAAGGCTGATACAAAAACCTTTTTGTTATAAGCAGCGAGTTACTCCTCAAGCCGAGATCCTACGTTCATTCTTCTTCAATATTTATATCGCAAAAGTCCAACCATATCTGGCGAGCGTGAGTCAGCAGGGGGAATCTATTTTCCCTCTACTGGATAAGTTGGCTGTTCTACAGGGTGAGAGTGAGGCATCTGATGAATTCCAACACTATCAACGGACGTATCTTGATACTCAGTCAAGCTCCGGCATCTGGCAAAAGTTACAGACAGCAATTCAGTTGCACACTAAATCCTGGCAGCACTTGCTGAAACAGTGTGGCATGCAGCCAGGCGTTAATTCATAATGCCTCTGCCATAACGGTATTTTTCCCCGCGTGTTTGGCAGCGTAAAGTAATTTATCTGCTTTATTTAGTGCGACTAAGATATTGGTCTCATCATCTTTGAGTTCATAAGCACCAATGCTGACCGTAATACTGATGTCGTTCCCTCCAGTGTAGTAAAAAATGGCGGCCACTTTTTTACGTAAACGTTCAGCTAACAACATGGCTTGTTTCAGTGTCGTTTCAGGAAGTAAAACAGCAAACTCTTCACCACCAATACGTCCAAAAACGTCGTAAGGTCTTTTTGCCGCCTGAATCGAATGACTAAATAATTTAAGGACTTCATCACCCACTTCATGTCCAAAGGCATCGTTGATAACTTTGAAGTCATCAATATCCATCATCAACAGACAAGTATTATGGTTACTTCTCATTGTACGTTGTAACTCTTTATTACTTTCGTGTATGAAGGCTCTTCTGTTCCAGATCCCGGTCAAGTCATCGGTATTAGCGAGGTATTGCAAATTATTTGAAAGGACTTCTAATTGCTGATTTTTCTCAAGCAATTCTAAATTAGACTCCACAATGTTTTTGATTTGAAGCATGAGTTGCTGTTGCTTCTCAGAATAAGAAACAGCCTCTGTGTTCAGAATGCAAATGGTGCCAAAAGCATCTCCGTTAGGCCATCGAAGCGGGAAGCCGAGATAATTAATCAGTCCCATCTCAATTTCAGGTGCGTTTACCCACTTTTCATCTAACAATGCATTTGGAATAAGTATCGGATTATCGTCGTTTATGACAGATTCACAATAGCTTCCAGTGCCGTTTTCAACAATCTCGCCTATGTCAAATGGATTACCTTGATCGTCATTTTTGACATATACGCTAAAGTGAGCTGTTTGATACCTCATAATTAAAGCGATGGGTACATCCATGATCACGGATAGAATATCCATAATAGTTTGCCATTGATTTAATAAATCAGAGGAGATGTGTGGATGTTTAGAGAGTTTACTTGTCACATTCAATCCTTGTGTCAATAGCTAAAGACTACATCAACTTATCACTCAAAGCATAGTCAATTTTATGATTTTTATTGAGAAAATTCACTTACAAACATAAATCATTCTCATTTACATTGAAATTTATTCAATGTAAGATTCAGTAAAATTTAACAGGATTAATAAATGAGAATGAAATCAACTTGTGTGATGATGGCACTGATAATGGGTGGTATGCAGGTGTCGTTAGCAGATGAAGAAACGTCAAATACCAGCACTCTAGAATTAGATACCTTATCGGTTACAGCAAGTGCTGATGCCAGTGCTGAAGGACTCTCTCCAGCCTTTGCTGGTGGACAAGTCGCTGAAGGTGGGAGAGCAGGGATATTAGGCACGAAAGATAATTTAGATACACCATTCAGTATAACCAGTTATACCAATGAATTTATTCAGGATAGACAAGCACAAAGTGTTGGGGATGTTTTACGAAATGATCCGACGGTCAGAGTAGCAAGGGGATTCGGTAATTTTCAGGAATCCTACTTTATACGAGGTTTTATATTGAACTCGGATGATGTGGCGTATAACGGTTTATATTCATTGTTACCACGTCAATATATTGCTACAGAGTTATTTGAGCGGGTTGAAGTTCTGCGTGGTGCATCTGCTTTTCTTACTGGGGCTAACCCTAATGGTGGCGGTATAGGCGGAGCTATTAATCTTTTGCCTAAACGTGCCCCAAATTACGATTTGAACCGAATAACATTAGGCGCTTCAATAAACGATGAGCGTAATGGATCTGCTGATATTGCTCGACGGTTTGGTGAAAATGATGAATTTGGTATCAGGGTCAATGCCGCACATCATAACGGTGGTACATCGATTGATGATGAACAAGCAGAATTGAACTTATTCAATATAGGTTTGGATTACCAAGGCGACCGCCTAAGGTTATCAGCTGATATGGGGTATCAAAATCATCAGTTGGAGCAGACAAGAACAAATTTACGTTTGATGAACCAAGTTAGTAGTGTTCCATCGACGCCCAATGCAAGTGAGAACTGGGCTCAACCATGGTCCTACTCAAATGAAAAAGATTATTTTGGTACATTCAGAGGTGAATATGATTTTACTGAGAATGTAACTGCTTGGGCCGCTTATGGGATGAGACATGGGGAAGAAGAAAATTCGCTCAGTAATCTAAATATTACAAATGGTATTACGGGAAATGGCACATTAAGTAGATTTGATAATGGCCGCATAGATCGTATTCAAACGGGTGAAGTAGGTATTAAAGGCAAGTTCAAAACTGGGTTTATCAAACACGAATTGGTTGCAGCATATTCATACTTTGTTTCAGAGAAAAAGAATGCTTACCGCTTTGTTTCCATCCCTGGCGGAAGCAATTTGTATAATCCAACATATTACTCAAGACCTGAGCTAGCAGATTTGTACAGCCCAAGATTAGGAAGCCGAGTAAGACTGAACAGCTTTGCACTTGGGGACACATTATCTTTTATGGATGATAGGTTGATGCTCACTTTAGGCGCCCGTCATCAAACATTAAAAACAGAAGATTATGATTATAACGGTCAGACTGGATTGATTGGAAAGTATGATGATAGTGAAATTACACCTGCAATTGGTGCTGTATATAAACTAACCGATGAATTCTCTATATATACTAACTATATTGAGAGTTTAACCAAAGGTGATACGGCTGATAGCACAACTGACAATGGATCTGGTGGTACGGTTGACGTTGTTAATGGAGGAGAATCTTTTGCCCCTTACGTTTCGGAGCAAAAAGAAATTGGCTTGAAATATGAAACAAGTAGCATTGGGGCTGGGCTAGCATATTTCACAACATCAAAACCACGTTCTTTTATGGATAAAAGTAATCCTGATAGGCCCGTTTTTAGACAATCAGGAGAAGATGAGCATCAAGGCATTGAGCTGACTCTCTATGGTAAAGCGACTGATGATTTGAAGTTACTTGGTGGGGTGACATGGCTGGATGCGAAGCAAAAAGATACAGGAAATAGCAGTATTGATGGCAACCGAGTAATTGGCGTTGCCAAATTGCAAGCGACTGTTGGAGCTGAGTGGGATGTTCCGTCAGTTGATGGGCTGGCATTTGATGGACGAGTTAACTACACAGGCTCTCGTTATGCAGATGATGCCAATACGCTTAAAGTTGATGACTGGACAACAGTTGATATTGGTGCGAAATATTTGGTTCAATTAGCAAATCAGGATCTGACTCTAAGAGCCCGTGTTGATAATTTATTTGATAGAGATTATTGGGCTTCAGTGGGTGGCTATCCAGGTAATGGCTATCTGGTCCTCGGTGCCCCAAGAACTGTTTCAATCAGTGCAACGGTAGATTTCTATTAATGTAACCATGTATGAGCCCCTGCTGATCAATAGGGGCTCAACTTCGTCATGCTTTCTTGATCCCCATCAATTTTAATCGCTATTCCCCTTTATGACGCCTCGCAATAAGAGTAGGCTGATAGAAACTATCATTTTTATCAAATGTCAGCTTGAGTAAGTCAAACCATTGTCATCTTACTTAGCTAGTCTGCACTGATATATAAAGCAAGGAGTCCTCTATGAATAGCACATTGTCTGCTACACCTCTTGATGTAAACGACGTGACAAATATTGATGCTTACTGGCGAGCCTGCAACTATCTTGCTGCTGGCATGATTTATCTGCAAGACAACCCTCTACTGCGTGAACCACTTAAACCTGAACATATTAAAAATCGATTATTGGGGCATTGGGGAGCCAGTCCGGCATTAAGTTTTACTTATGTTCACCTGAATAGATTGATTAATAAATACGATCTGGATGCGATTTTTCTGGCTGGTCCTGGTCATGGTGCACCAGGTGTATTAGCCCCAGTCTATCTCGAAGGAACTTATTCAGAGGTTTATCCGAATAAAAGTGAAGACATTGACGGCCTCAAACACTTTTTTAAATCATTTTCTTTTCCAGGTGGCATTGGTAGTCACTGCACCCCTGAAACACCGGGCTCGATTCATGAAGGGGGAGAGCTCGGCTATAGCGTTTCTCATGCGTTTGGGGCGGCATATGACAACCCGGATTTAGTTGTAGCGGTGATGGTCGGTGACGGCGAATCAGAAACCGGCCCACTAGCAACCTCTTGGCATTCAAATAAATTTCTCAATCCCAAAACAGATGGCGCTGTTTTACCCATTCTCAATTTAAATGGTTACAAAATAAATAATCCGACAATTTTGTCTCGTATTTCACATGAAGAAATAGAGCTGTTATTCCGTGGTTATGGTTGGACACCACATTTTGTCGAAGGCGATGATCCTGAAGTGATGCATCAAACCATGGCAAAAGTGATGGAAGAGTGCATTGTAGACATTCGTGAAACGCAACAACGTATCAGAGCATCTGGTAGTGATGAGAGACCACGCTGGCCGATGATCATTTTACGTACACCCAAAGGCTGGACTGGGCCAAAAGAGGTCGATGGTCACAAAGTGGAAGGTTTCTGGCGTGCTCACCAAGTGCCTCTGGGCGGTGTGAAAGACAACCCTGAACATCTTGCTCAGTTGGAAAGCTGGCTCAGAAGTTATGAGCCTGAAAAACTATTTACGGAAGCTGGACAACTGCAACCAGAATTAAAAGCACTGGCACCAAAAGGGAATAAACGGATGAGTGCCAGCCTGCATGCCAACGGTGGCTTAATGAGAAAATCACTGAAGATGCCTGATTTTCGTGATTATGCTGTTTCCATCGAAAAACCAGGTCAGAGTCTGGTGGAAAATACCCGGCCTTTAGGTCAGTTCCTTCGCGATATCATGAAGAAAAATATGTCTAATTTTCGGGTTTTCGGTCCAGATGAGAACAGCTCGAATAAGCTGGATAATATCTATGAAGTGAGTAAAAAAACATGGATGGCCGACTTGTTACCAGAAGATCAGGATGGTGGAGAATTGGCTCGCGATGGTCGCGTCATGGAAATGTTATCCGAACATACGCTGGAAGGTTGGCTGGAAGGCTATTTGTTAACCGGGCGACACGGTTTTTTTGCCAGTTATGAAGCCTTTATTCATGTGATTGATTCCATGTTTAATCAGCATGCAAAATGGCTGGATATCTGTAACAACGTGTCGTGGCGAGCACCAATATCCTCTCTCAATTTATTGATTACCTCTACAGTATGGCGCCAGGATCATAATGGCTTTACTCACCAGGATCCCGGTTTTTTAGACTTAGTCCTAAACAAGAGCCCAAAAGTCTGTCGTATATATCTGCCACCTGATGTGAATACCTTATTATCTGTTGCTGACCATTGTCTGAAAGCCAAAAATTACGTGAATGTGATCGTGGCCGACAAACAAAAACATTTCCAGTACCTTGATGTCGATGAGGCTGTGAAACACTGCACGAAAGGCGTCGGCATTTGGGAGTGGGCAAGTTCAGATGAGGGCGCTGAACCCGATGCCGTCGTAGTCGGTTGTGGTGATATTCCAACCCAAGAGGCTTTGGCTGCTATCGATCTGATTCATCAGTACTTTGATGATCTGAAGATTCGGTTCATTAATGTCGTCGATTTATTCAAACTCATCTCGGATAGTGAGCATCCGCACGGTCTGAGTGATAAAGACTTTGATAGCTTATTCACTAAAGATAAACCGGTAATATTTAACTTCCATGGCTATCCATGGTTGATTCATCGCTTGATTTATCGTCGGACTAACCATACTAATTTCCACGTTCATGGCTATAACGAAAAAGGCAATATCAATACACCACTGGAGTTAGCCATTCGTAATCAGATTGATCGGTTTACGATCGCCATGGACATCATTGATAGAGTAGACCGTTTGCAAGGCATAGGTGCCCATGCCAAACAGCAATTACGCGATCATCAGATAAGTTGTAGTTTATATGCCTATGAGTATGGCGTTGATAAGCCTGAATTCGGTGATTGGAAGTGGGGTGATATGTCTGCGATAAAAGAATAAGGTCATGAGAACACAACCTGTCATTCTGGTGCTTAACAGTGGTAGCTCATCTGTTAAATATAAATTAATTCAGCTCAAGGATGAGACTGTTTTATTGGAAGGTCGTATACAAGGTATAGGCGAGTCATCAGCGACACATCATGTTTCAGTGGCAGATGGATTGACGGGTAAGTATGAGCAACCTCAGTCTGCTATTGAAATTCTTGATCATCAAGCGGCATTTGAATGTATAGCAGATGATTTGCAGCGCTTTTTTAAACAGTCATCAGACATACAGTTAAATGTCATTGGCCATCGTGTTGTCCATGGCGGAGCTGTTTTTTTCGCCCCTGTTGAATTGAATAACGATGTTCTGACAACGATTGAATCCTATCAACATCTGGCACCACAGCATTTACCCGGTAATATTGCAGGCATAAAAACCTGCCAGGAACTCTTTTCTGAGGTCAGACAATTTGCCGTTTTTGATACTGACTTTCATCAGAGCATTCCTGAGCATATTTATCGTTATGCTGTACCAGGTGACTGGTACGAAAATCATGGTGTACGCCGCTATGGGTTTCATGGTCTCTCTCATCAATATGTTGCTCAGCAAGCAGCACATCATCTGGATAAACCACTGAATGGACTTAACTTAATTACCTTGCATCTGGGTAATGGTGCCAGCGCCTGTGCTATCAAAAATGGTCAGAGTTTTGATACCTCTATGGGGTTTACCCCTTTACAGGGCCTTATGATGGGAAACCGCAGCGGTGATCTTGATGCGGCTGTACCTTTGTATATACAAGAACAGACAGGCATTTCTGCAGAACAGCTAGAGCATCAGCTTAATTTTGAATCCGGTTTAGTGGCCATCACTGGCACACATGATATGGCTGAGATTCAGAATCGAGCTGAGCAGGGCGATAAAGAAGCGAGTTTAGCGATTCAAATGTATGTGCACCAACTTCGCCGTTATATCGGTGCTTATCTGGTGAGTTTAGGCCGAGTAGATGCGCTGATATTTACGGGCGGTATCGGTGAAAATGCATCGATAATTCGCGAACTGGCCTGTGATGAATTAGGCCGATATGGTGTAGTGATTAACTCAGAAGACAATAAGCAGCTTAAAGATGCTGTTTCAGCAATTCACCATCTGAGGAGTGATGTGCCTATCTTGGTGATAAAAACAGATGAAGAAAAACAGATCGCGCGTAATATCGCTCGCTATTTATAGCGTTAAAAAGAAAAGGCATCCAATGGATGCCTTTATCAAAAAACTAATCGTAACTGTAATGTTTACGTAATGTTTTTGTGACTTTCCAGAAACTTTTTAAACCAGCAGGAAACTCAACATAGTCACCAGCAACAACGGTAACAGGTGCTTCGCCATCTGGAGTGACAACGATTTCGCCTTCTAAAATATAGGCTTTTTCAGTTTCATCGAAGTCCAGTCTGAATTCAGTAACAGGACAATCCCAGATTTCCCAACCCGCAACGCCTAATTCTTGTAAACGTGCTTCACTTGGGTTTTTTTCAATTATAATTTCAGGCATAGTGATCTCTAAAATATCAATGTTGATAGCTCAATCTCACAGTGAGTAAGCCGCTATTGCCATAAGGGCAGGCGAATAATAACAGAAAGCAACTAACAAGAAGGATTCTTGTCGCACTCATTATATAATTGACACCCTATTCTTAATGAAGAGAGTAGTGTCTAGGAGGCGGGAAATGGATGCAAAAGTAATATCGCTTCTGGCGAATAAACCAGATACGCTCAATGGACGCTTGCAAGTGCTTAATGAATGTTTGCGGCAGAGTTTAACTCAAATAACGCATTCATCTTGCCTGCTTTATGACGAGAAAACAGATTCACTGAAAAAATTTCTGAGTAGTCATCATTTCACTAATGATGGATATGCAGACAGTCTTCGTTTAAAGCCAAATCAGGCACTCTTTACATTATGTCAACAAGAAGAAGGTAAGCTCGTATTATTCGATGCTGACGAACCGGTTTGGCAACATTTTAAACAAGATCCACAAAGTCATGCGGCGTTCATTATCCCCATCAAACAAGGACAAAGATTCATTGGTTTTGTTTGTTTTGAGATGGCGTCTTCGCCTGATAATCTGAGCGATGCAGAAAAAATTACCTTGAGTTTATACGGTCAGTATATCTCCATGATGATCAATGAAGAATTATCACTGGTTAATACGCTCATGGCGACAGTCAGGGCTGCCAGAGATTTCACTGACTTCAGAGATTTTGAAACAGGCTTACATCTTGATCGTATGGCCTGTTATGCCAGGATTATTGCCACGCACTTGGCTAAGAAGTATCGCTTAAGTGATGAATTTATTGAACATGTGTATTTATTTGCCCGCTTGCATGATATTGGCAAAATCGGTATCTCTGACACTATTCTTAATAAACCCGGTCGATTAGATGATGATGAACGTAGCATTATGAAAACGCATGTTATCAAGGGGATAGATATGCTTGAGCAAGTGCTTAATGACTACAACCTGGTAGATATGCGTGATACCGATATGATGCGTAATATCGTTGCCTGTCATCATGAATATATCGACGGTTCAGGCTATCCAAAAGGTCTGAAAGGGGATGAGATTCCTCTGGAAGCCAGAATTGCAACCGTGGCAGACATCTTTGATGCGCTGACTTGTCAGCGTCCCTACAAAAAACCGTGGCCTTTAGACGATGCCATAGCTGAACTGGAAAAAATGCAACAGGCGAATAAATTAGATGCAGAGTGTGTTGCTGCTGTTAGAGAAAATAAAGCAGAGTTTGAAAAGGTAATGAAGGAACTGTCTGACGACAAAAAGTAGTTATCACTAGAGAAAAAGCCCTCAAGTGATAACTACTCAATAGCTTCTAAAATGTCAGCGTAGCGGCCATTTCGTCATTGATCTTGACTAAACACGTCAAATCTTTTTTCAACTTCCATTTGCAGTCTGAAGTCACGGTCATGCCTTCATATTCACCACTAAAATGACCATCATCGTAGTTGTATGATAGCTGGCCATCAATCACCACATTGCCGTTAATTAAGACTTGATGTTCAAAGCTGATTTGATCAAAGCGGCCATAGACTTCCACTTGTTGTTCAGCACCCGCCGGACGATAGTACTGCTTTGGGGATGCCGAAGTACAGCCGAGTAATGTTGCCAGCAGTGCGGCGATGATGATCTTTTTCATATGTGATTCCAGTAAAAAGTAAATAAGCCTGTTTATACTACAAAAAACCGCTTTGAACGCCTAATGTGATTTCACAGCATATTTAACAATACCGTCAGTGTCAGTAATGAAATAACAGTGGAAAACATGATAGTTTGTGCTGTGATAAAGGCATCCCGTTGGTAAAACTCGGCAAGCATAAAAGGGCCAGTGCCTGTCGGTAATGCGGCCAGTAAGACGGCCATCATGGCTAATGTCCTATCCATATCAAACACCCAGAACGCCAATGCGGTGACCAGAAGCGGTTGTATGGCGAGTTTTGTAAAGGTTAATACCCAGGCAACACGTTTCTCGTTGTCGCTATTATTTGGCATTTCACTGCGGCTACTTGCCAGAAACAAGCCTAAGCTCACCAATGCACATGGACTAGCAGAGTCAGACAAAAGATGGAGAAATGTTTCAACACTGTCGGGAATGGTCAAACCTGACGCGGCAACTATTACACCGGCGATGGGGGAAACAACTAATGGGTTACGAAATACGGCAGATAACACACTTTTTATCCGTAAGCGGAACGCTTTCTCAGCCTGTAAACCGGTTTCGATTAACATGATGGCAATAGAAAATAAGATACAAACCACAATAATGGACGCAATCGTTGTGGGTATCTGACTGGATGCACCGAACACCAAAAATAATAAAGGAAAACCAACATAGCCGGTATTGGAATAGGCCGCCGCTACGCCATCAACACTGGCATCCGCTAAATGCTTGCCCTGCGAAAGTCGCCAGACAAGAATCAGTAAAAAGATTATGCCGGTACCCAATAAATAAACGTTTATAAAAGCAGGTAGAAATAAAGCCTGCCAGTGGCTATGTGCCATAATGTCGAACAACAAGGCCGGTAAGGCAAGCCAGACGACATAACGATTTAATTCACTGGCGGCAGTTGGGCCAAGTACACCGGTTTTTCTACTGATAAAACCCGCCGCAATCAGCCCAAAAATGGGCAACAAAATAGAAAGTGTATTTAGCATGGAATGTATAGCTTTGTATCGCAATGCTAAATAATATCAGGATGATCATAAGGTGCCTAATTAACCAGGCCAGAGGAAAAAACAAAGGCAAATATGCTGAATAAAATCAGACGTTTTTTTATAAAGTTAATGCTCTATAGCATGCTGGGCTGGCTAGTGATAAGCCTGCTTATCGTTTTACCGTTTCGTTGGTTAAACCCACCAGTCAGTATGGTGATGGTGGAACGCTGGCTGACCCATGATGATTATACGATTCATCAACGCTGGCTGAGCTGGGAGCAAATTCCCAAAAAAGTGGCGCTTGCGGTGATTACCTCTGAAGATCAGCGTTTTCCTCTGCATCAGGGCTTTGACGTTGATGCCATTATGAAGGCACTTAACGAAGCTGAGGATGGCGGACGGTTACGTGGTGCCAGCACCATTAGTCAGCAGGTCGCTAAAAATATGTTCCTGTGGACAGGTAGAAGCTGGATAAGGAAAGGTTTGGAAGTCTGGTTTACTTCTTTAATCGAACTGACCTGGGGCAAGCAACGTATTCTGGAAGTGTATTTGAATATTGCCGAGTGGGGGAAAGGTGTTTTTGGTATTGAAGCCGCCAGTGAATATCACTTTGCCAAACAGGCTTCACAACTGACGGATATGCAAGCCGCACTGTTGGCATCAACCCTGCCTAGTCCGTTGAAATATGATCCTGCAAGACCCGCCCAACATCTTATTGACCGGGCGCGCTGGAACTTGGCACAGCAACGTAAATTAGGTGGCACTAACTGGTTAGCCCCAATATCAGAATAAAAAAACCGCCAGTACTAGAAGGTGTACTGGCGGTACCGAGGACGAGAGAGTTATTTAAGCCAGACTTTCCAGCCTTTCTCTGCCATACACTCAATAAAGCCAACGGTAACCTGGCTAAAATTACCGTTGATTGGGTGCTCTTTACTTAAACCTTCTTTGCAGACTTGACCTTCTGCAAGTAATTGATCAGGACCTGCACCCGCTTTCCACCACGAGCTGACTCCGACTGGTTGGAGTGGATCAGCAGGCAGAGGTGCAGGCTCAATTTCAGTGTCTGTTGTCTTTTCAGCTATAAACTGGTCGGGTGAACTTTTGGTATAGCTACCATGAATCACAGCTTTATTGGCCGGGCTCCCGGTTTTAGCGGCCTCTTCATTAGCCTTATTATCTAAATCTAAAACGATCCAGCCATTCTCTTTTAAGCATTTTTTTGTTTGTGCCTCTGTATTTGTACTGGCAGCACACACATTTTTTTCTTGCTGAAAATCACGGACGGATGCGCCGCGTTTATAACTAAACTCTCCACATGCGGAGAGCGATAGACTCAAAATGCCCATCGTGGTGATGGCAAGCGTCTTATTAAATATTCGTTTTTGAAACATCCGCCTTTCCTTGATGACTCTTTAACATGGCTACAGATTACCTGAACAAGTCAGATCTGTTTCTACGCAATTTCACGTATTCAAGCTTCTGACCCAGCTCACTAGTATTGCTCCTGACGCGAACAGCACGTTTGCGACTTTTTCTTTTCTTGGATGGCTAACAGGGGCAATTAGAATGAAAATGAAACTCAACTCTCTCACCTATGCAGTGGCGCTCGCCAGTTCTGCAATGATGGCACCTACAGTGTCACAAGCAGCTGGCACGATCACGTTTGGTGAAGATCAATATGTCAGCGTTGGTTTTGGCATGCGTGGCAGTTTTAGCAGTGTAGAAGACGCTGCAAACGATGGTGGCAGCAGTAAAGATTTTGATTTAGACAGTGCTCGTCTTTATGTATCAGGTTCATTAAACAAATACATCAAAGGTATTTTTAATACTGAAAAGTCTGGTGGGAATGACACTTTCCAAATTATTGATGCGGCCGGTATTTTTCAGTTTACCCCTGATATGGCCATTTGGGCGGGTCGTTTCTTATCGCCAAGCAGTCGCGCCAATATGGCGGGACCTTATTACACATTAGGTGGTGGGTACTGGCAAAGCATTGCAGCACGCTATGGTTATAACGGTGGCACGATTGGCCGTGATGATGGTGTCGCTTTAGTAGCTACAGCATTTGACCAACGTTTGGCGTATTCATTTGGTGCTTTTGAAGCAGATAAAATCTTTGAGTTGAGTAGTGGTGTTGCTGACGTAACAAATAACGCTGACCAAAGTGATGAATTGATGTATGCCGGACGCTTGCAATATAGCTTCTGGGATAAAGAACCAGGGTATTACGGTACAGGTAACTACCTAGGGCAAAAAGATATTTTCACCATTGGCGTTTTTGGACGTTCGAAAGAAGATGGCGCAGCCTCTGCGACAGCAGTTGGTGATTACAGCCAATGGGGTGCGGATTTACTGATCGAGAAAAAATTCGCTGCCGGCGCGGTCTCTTTTGAAGCCGCCTACTACGACTATGACACAGACGATGTTTTCTTGACTGAGCAAGGTGAAGCCTACGCAGTAGGTGCTGGTTATATCTTTAATCAGAAAGTCGGCTGGGGTCAGTTCCAACCTTTTATTCGTCACCAAAATTTTGATGCTGATAGTGGCACTGAAACTGAGCGCACAGATTACGGTGTGGCATACATCATTGATGGATATAACGCCCAAGTTTCAGCTCGATACTCAGATCAAGAAGTTGATAACCCGTCTCCTACCAGTGATTCAGATACCGATATTTTTGCAGTCGAACTTCAGTTGCAATTTTAAGGTTTGGATTGGTTTTTATCCCAACGGAGGAAAAAATGAAAACGATAGTAAAACTCGATTTAGATAAAAAACCTTGGGAGCAGGACGGTCAAATCCATAACCGTTGGCACCCAGATATACCCATGATCGCGATGGTCAAACCCGGTGATGAATTCCGTGTTGAATGTATGGACTGGACCGGTGGCCAAATTGGTAACAATGACAGCGCCAACGATATCCGCGATGTCGATTTAACCCAGGTTCACTATTTAAGTGGTCCGATTGGTGTTGAAGGGGCTGAACCTGGCGATTTAATGGTGGTAGACATTCTGGATGTCGGCACATTTGAAGATCAGCAATGGGGTTTTAACGGTTTATTTGCTAAAGAAAACGGTGGTGGTTTCTTAACTGATCACTTCCCTGATGCAAGTAAGTCTATTTGGGATTTCCACGGTATTTACACCACATCACGTCATATCCCAAACGTGCAGTTTGCCGGCATTATGCATCCTGGTTTGATTGGTTGTTTGCCATCAAAAGAAATGCTGGAAGAATGGAATCAGCGTGAAGCCGATTTGATTGCAACAGATCCTGACCGTGTACCGATGTTAGCTTGCCCACCTGAAGAAAAATCAGCCGTTATGGGCAGAATGAAAGGTGATGAAGCAGTTGCTGCAGCTAAAACAGGTGCTCGTACTGTGCCACCACGTGAACACGGTGGTAACTGTGACATTAAAAACCTGACCAAAGGGTCTCGTATTTATTTCCCTGTCTATGTGAAAGACGGTGGCCTTTCTATGGGTGACCTTCACTTCTCTCAAGGTGATGGCGAGATCACATTCTGTGGTGCGATTGAGATGGCAGGTTACTTAGATATCCGCGTCAACTTAATCAAAGGCGGCGTTAAGAAATACGGCATCAAAAACCCACTATTCAAACCAAGTGTGGTTGAACCTAAATACCGTGATTACCTGATTTTTGAAGGTATTTCAGTTGATGAACAAGGTAAACAACATTACCTCGACGTTAACGTGGCATACAAACAAGCGTGTTTGAACGCCATTGAGTACATGAAGAAATTTGGTTACAGCGGTCAGCAGGCCGTATCCATTCTTGGTACAGCACCAGTTGAAGGTCATATCAGCGGCATCGTTGATGTACCAAATGCCTGTGCGACCTTGTGGTTACCTACTGAGATCTTTGATTTCGACATCATGCCTAATCCAGACGGTCCTTTAGAACTGGTTACCCCAGGTATTGATACAGCGAAAACATCTTAATTGATTAGAGGAAGAGTGCGATGCCTATTTACGACTACCGATGTGAGCAATGTGGCGAATTTTCGGCCTTACGCAAAATGAGTGAATCCAGCTTGCCCTGCACGTGTGAAAACTGTGGAGAGCCAGCAGCACGCATTATTTCAGCGCCCAATCTTGCTCTGATGGACAGTGGCAGAAAAAAAGCGTTTGAGCGTAATGAAAAATCGGCACATGCCCCGAGACAAGCACGACGTTCCAGCTGTGGTTGTTCAGGCTCGCACACTTGCTCGACATCGCAAAAAGACACTTCATCTTCTAACGAAAATAAACAAGGAAACGGCCTATTGATGCAAACAAAGAAAACCGCACGACCTTGGATGCTCGGTCACTGAGTAACCAAACATTGTTTTAAAACTGGAGATTAATCAATGAAACATTTTAGTCGAAGAAAATTCTTAGGTAAAACAGGCGCTTTACTCGGCGCAATGATAGCGGCAGGCTTCATTAGCACATCAGCGATGGCTGAAGATTACCCGACAGCGGCGGTGAACACGACCGGTCTGGCTGTGACTGATGACACCGTTAAAGTGGGCATTTTGCACTCATTGACGGGCACCATGGCTATCAGTGAAACCGGTGCTCAAGAAGCTGAAAAACTGGCGATTAAACAAATCAATGAATCAGGCGGTATTTTAGGTCGTCAAATTGAAATCATCCAGGAAGATGGTGCGAGTGACTGGCCTACATTTGCTGAGAAATCACGTAAATTATTAGTGAACGATCACGTTGCTGCCGTATTTGGTTGCTGGACTTCTGCTTCACGTAAAGCGGCATTACCTGTATTCGAACAGCAAAATGGTCTGCTTTACTACCCAACGTTCTACGAAGGTCTGGAACAATCACATAATGTCATTTACACCGGTCAGGAAGCGACTCAACAAATCTTAGCTGGTTTGGATTGGGTAGCGAAAGAAAAAGGTGCAAAAACGTATTATCTGATTGGCTCTGATTACATCTGGCCACGTACATCAATGAAAATTGCCCGTAAACATATCGAAAATGTCTTAGGTGGCAAAGTCGTTGGTGAAGAGTACAAACCATTAGGTGACACACAGTTCGGTTCGGTTATTAACAAAATCCGTCTGAAAAAACCTGACGTTATTTTCGCGGCTGTTGTCGGTGGTTCTAACGTTGCTTGGTTCAAACAGTTAAATGCTGCCGGTATCACTGGTGATAAACAAACACTGTTAACTATCTCTGTTACTGAAGACGAAGTCTTAGGTATCGGTGGTGAAAACCTGGTCGGTTTCTATTCAGTTATGAAATATTTCCAAAGTCTGGATAACGACAATAACAAAGCCTTCGTTAAAGCCTTTAAAGAAATGCATGGCGATGACAGCGTTATTGGTGACGTGACTCAAGCGGCTTACCTTGGTCCTTGGTTATGGAAAGCGGCTGTTGAAAAAGCAGGTAGCTTTGATGTCGATAAAGTAGTTGCTGCTTCAGAAGAAGGCGATATTGAGTTAACAACGGCACCTGAAGGTTATGTGAAGCTTCATCCTAACCATCATCTGTGGAGCTACACTCGCGTAGCTGAATGGCAAAAAGATGGTCAAGCGAAAGTGATTTACCAATCACCTGAGCTGATTGAACCAAACCCATTCCCAGAAGGTTACCAATAGACCGCAGTATCAAGATGGGCAGGCTGCATACGCAGCTTGCCCTCTCTTAAACACGTTTCAATCACTCTTTTCAGATCACCTTCGGAGTAGCGTTATGGGCGATTATTCAATACAAGAATTGACATCAATTCTGGCCATGCAAGGGTTTGCTGGTTTGAGTTTATTCAGTGTTCTACTTTTAATGGCACTGGGCCTTGCAATTATTTTCGGGCAGATGGGCGTCATTAACATGGCCCATGGCGAGTTTATGGCAGTAGGGGCTTATACGACCTACATATTGTCAGTCATGACAGAAAAATACTTTCCTGATTTTCTGAGTTATTACTTTATTTTTGCCATCGTCGCATCGTTTTTTGTGGCAGGCATTATTGGCTACTTTGTTGAGTGGCTGCTTATCAGGCATCTATACAAACGTCCTCTTGACACGCTGCTGGCGACATGGGGATTAAGTCTGATCATGCAACAGATTTTCCGGTCTCTGTTTGGCGCACGTGAAGTCAGCCCAACGCTGCCAGATTGGCTAATGGGCTCATATATGCCAACAGATACTATCTTCATACCAATTAACGGTATGTTCGTACTGGGTTTAACCGCGTTAGTGACCTTTGGCGTCTTTATCCTGATGTATCGCTCAACCTGGGGACTCAATGTACGTGCCACCACCCAAAACCGTGTAATGAGTGGTGCAGTGGGTATTAATACCAAAAAAGTGGACCGTATGACCTTTGCGCTTGGTTGTGGCATTGCCGGTGTAGCTGGTGCGGCATTTACCACTATTGCATCAACAGGTCCAACGACCGGTTCTCTCTATATTGTTGACACCTTTATGGTGGTGGTTTTCGGTGGTGCTGCAAGTTTATTCGGCACGATAGCTTCAGCTTTCAGTATTGCCCAGGCGCAATCGATTCTGGAGTTCTTTATCAGTGGTTCTATGGCAAAAGTGCTGACATTACTGACGATCGTTATCATTCTGATGATTCGTCCAGAAGGTCTGTTTGCCAATAAAGTTCGTAAATAAGCAGTAGGAGATAACCATATGAATTTTGTCTATGACAGATTATTGGGTGGCAGAAACGGCGCCATCGGTATTGGCATCCTTGCGCTGCTTATTCTGATTGTATTGCCGCTGGCACTGGATATTTTCCGCCTTAACCTGGTGGGGAAATACCTGACTTACGCCTTTGCCGCGGTCAGTCTGGTTTTACTTTGGGGATACGGCGGCATTCTGAGTTTAGGGCAAGGGGTATTTTTTGGCCTCGGTGGCTACGCGATGGCGATGTTTTTGAAACTGGAAGCATCGGATCCGGAAAGTACCGCTATTCAATCTACACCGGGCATTCCTGACTTTATGGATTGGAATCAGTTAACTGAATTACCCTGGATCTGGGTGCCGTTTGAACACTTATGGGTGGCGATTCTGGCGATTTTTGTGGTGCCAGCAGCGTTTGCCTACCTTATCGGGGTGTCGATGTTTAAACGTCGGGTAAGTGGGGTTTACTTTGCCATCATTACCCAGGTTGTCGCTTTGATTTTGACTATTTTGATTGTCGGTCAACAAGGTTACACCGGTGGTATCAATGGTATTACTGACCTGAAAACCTTAAATGGCTGGAGTATTCGTCCAGATTCAGCGAAGTACGTCTTGTATTTCGTCAATGCCGTCTTATTACTGGCAGTAATCTGTGTCAGCCGCTTTGTACTGACCAGTAAATTTGGTCGACTGCTACTGGCGATGAAAGATAAAGAAGATCGTGTTCGCTTCTCTGGTTATGACGTAGCCAGCTTTAAAATCTTTATCTTCTGTCTGGCCGCGGTGATTTCAGCTATTGGTGGCGCTATGTTTACTTTGCAGGTTGGCTTTATGTCACCGTCATTTGTCGGCATCGTACCTTCAATTGAAATGGTTATCTTTGCTGCGGTGGGTGGACGTATGTCACTTATCGGTGTGGTGTATGGCACCTTATTAGTGAATGCTGGGAAAACAGCCTTTTCAGAATCGTTTCCTGAAGTCTGGTTATTCTTGATGGGTGGTTTATTTATCGCTGTGGTGATGTTCTTCCCGAATGGATTAGCCGGTATTTATGACAAATACGTCAGAACGCTGCCTTTCATGCAACGTCTGCTGGGCGAGAAAAAAGTCGAGTCTGATAGCAAAACTGAAGCGAAAGCTGAATTAGAAGGAGCCAAATAATGGGTACTGAAACTGATTTCCTGTTGGCAATTGAAGATTTGACCGTCTCATTTGATGGCTTCAAGGCAGTGGACTCTTTGAATCTGTATATCGATAAAAATGAGCTGCGTGTGGTTATCGGCCCAAACGGGGCCGGTAAAACGACCTTACTGGATTTGATTTGCGGTAAAACCAAAGCCAGCTCAGGCTCTATCAAGTTTAAAAATACAGAGCTTACTAAACTGTCAGAGCATGCGATTGTTCGAAC
Source organism: Methylophaga thalassica (assembly GCF_030159795.1). Lineage (NCBI taxonomy): Bacteria > Pseudomonadati > Pseudomonadota > Gammaproteobacteria > Thiotrichales > Piscirickettsiaceae > Methylophaga > Methylophaga thalassica. The sequence goes on from NZ_BSND01000003.1 coordinate 857,167, forward strand.
CGGTGTAGGACGTAAGTTTCAGACACCATCGATTTACGAAACATTAACTGTTTACGAAAATCTGGAGGTGTCTTATCCGGAAGGGCGGGGTGTGTTTGGTAGCTTGTTCTTCAAAGCTGACGAAAAGGTGAAAGAAACCGTATTAAGAATAGCGGAAGAGATTCAGTTATTAGATGAATTGGATACTGAAGCAGCTGTGTTGAGTCATGGTCAGAAACAATGGTTAGAAATAGGTATGTTACTGATGCAAGACCCAGAGCTATTAATGCTCGATGAGCCTGTAGCCGGTATGAGTGCGAAGGAACGTGACGAAACAGCAGAATTGTTGAATCGTATCTGCAAAAACCGTTCGGTGATTGTGATTGAGCATGATATGGAGTTTGTGAAAAAGATTGCTCACAAAGTCACCGTATTGCATCAAGGCAAGATTCTGGCTGAAGGCGCTATGGATAAAGTGCAGTCAGACGAGAAAGTCGTTGAAGTTTACTTAGGCCATTAAGCGAATAGCGAGGAAATTGATATGTTTGAAGTAGAAAACTTAAAAGTCAGCTATGGCCAGAGTGAAGTGATTCATGAAATCAGCTTTTCAGCGAATAAAAATGAAACACTGGCCATTATGGGCCGTAACGGGATGGGTAAAACCACACTGTTCAAATCCTTAATGGGTATCTTGCCAAGTTCGGCGACTAAGGTTGAATTGGAAGGAGCAGATTTAGATGGCATGGATAGCTATAAACGTGTCGCCAGTGGTTTAGCCTATGTACCGCAGGGACGGATGATTTTCCCCAATCTGACCGTGCAGGAAAATATTGAAACTGGTTTACAGGTCAGTAAACAGAAAAAAATTCCGGAAGATATTTTTTCCTTATTCCCTGTGTTACATGAGATGCGTCATCGTAAAGGCGGTAACTTGTCTGGTGGTCAACAGCAACAGCTGGCGATTGCCCGTGCCCTGGTGACCAATCCCAAAGTCTTGCTTTTGGATGAACCAACCGAAGGTATTCAGCCTTCTATTATTAAAGATATTGCAAAAGTACTGAATGAAATCCGTGAAATGCGTGAGATAACGATTGTGGTATCAGAGCAGGTATTAAGCTTCACGATGGATATTGCTGATCGGATTATGGTAATCGAAAAAGGCAATTTGATTCATGAAGATCTGCGTGAAAATGTGGATGCAGCGAAAATCAAACAATATCTGACAGTGTAAAAATAACAACATCCTCTTTGATTTTATGCAGAGAGGATGTTTTAGTCATGCTATCTTTACGGCATGAAAACAGGACAGAATGCGTGACCCAATTGATAGACAGAACGCAACTTAATACCGTAATGACGGGCTGGGATGCCCGTCTTCAGTTAGGTTTTATCGAACGTGACGGTAAAACAATTCTGGCAAAAAAGGCTCACTCAGGGCCGTTAACGATTCAAAAATGTTTATATCCGGAAGGGCCTACGCCGGCACATGTATTGGTGATTCATCCACCGGGCGGTGTGGCAGGTGGAGACCGTTTAGCACTGGACTTTAGTTTGGCAAAAGCGGCCAAAAGCTTTATTACGACGCCTGGTGCCACCAAATGGTATAAATCGGCAGGACGAGAGGCCAGTCAAACACTGCATATAGAACAGGCGGATCACAGTCTTCTTGAATGGTTTCCACAAGAAAATATTGTGTTTGATGGGGCTGATGTCACTTTAAAAACACAGGTAAAATTAAGCCAATATGCTCATTTCGCCGGCTGGGATATCAGTTGCCTCGGTCGACAAGCCAGTGGTGAACAGTGGCGGCAGGGCCGCTATAAACAAATGTTAGAAATATCGCGTGAAGAACGGTTGTTGTGGCAGGAAACCGCGGTGTTTAAACCGGATAGTCATGTTGTCACTGCGCTGGCCGGGCTGAGAGGGTTTCCAGTATTTGGTAGCTTTGTGGTTACCGCGGGTGAAGTACCCGATGCTGTCATTGAACAATGTCGACAAATCACACTGAATTCTGACGCCCAATATGGTGTTTCCGCCTTACCAGAAGTGTTTACGGCACGCTATATCGGTCGTTGTGCACAAGAAGCGCGTCAGTATTTTGAACAACTATGGACTTGTCTGCGTCCATGGTATGCGAATTCACAAGCAATACGCCCACGTATCTGGGCAACCTGAACATTTTATAGGACCTGTGACATGGATTTAACGCCAAGAGAAAAAGATAAATTACTGATTTTTACCGCGGCATTATTAGCTGAACGCCGTAAAGAACGTGGTGTGAAATTAAACTATCCGGAAGCGGTGGCCTATATCACCGCTGCCATTATGGAAGGCGCCAGAGACGGCCGCAGCGTGAGTGACTTGATGAGTTATGGCACGACCTTACTCACCCGTGAAGATGTGATGGATGGCATTGCGGAAATGGTCACTGAAATTCAGGTGGAAGCCACGTTTCCTGATGGCACCAAGTTAATTACTGTTCACGACCCGATAGTGTGAGGTGACAAAATGATTCCAGGTGAAATGCGTTTTGCAAATGGTGATATTGAGCTGAATGTTCAGCGTGAGACCAAATTAATTGACGTCTCCAATTCGGGTGACCGTCCTGTTCAGGTAGGTTCGCATTACCACTTTTATGAGGTAAACGAGGCTTTACTGTTTGATCGTGAGCAGGCCTATGGTTTTCGTTTAAATATTGCTGCGGGCACCGCTGTCAGGTTTGAACCGGGGCAAATGCGCAGTGTCGAGCTGGTGAAACTGGCCGGGGCACAAACGGTGTATGGTTTTGCTGGCAAAGTGATGGGGGCCTTGTCATGAGTCTTAAAATTTCACGTCAGGCCTATGCAGAAATGTTTGGTCCCACCGTTGGCGACAGAGTTCGCCTTGCAGACACCGAACTGTGGATTGAAGTCGAAAAAGATCTCACCACTTACGGGGAAGAAGTCAAATTCGGTGGTGGTAAAGTGATTCGCGATGGTATGGGGCAATCACAACTCCCTGCAGCAGAGGTGGCTGATACGGTCATCACTAACGCACTGATTATTGATGCAGTCACCGGCATTATCAAAGCCGATGTAGGACTTAAAGATGGCCATATCTGGCAAATAGGCAAAGCCGGTAATCCAGATATTCAACCTAACGTGACTATTCCTATTGGTGCCGGTACCGAGATTATTGCTGGTGAAGGCATGATTCTCACTGCCGGTGGCATTGATAGTCATATTCATTGGATTTGCCCACAGCAAATCGAGGAGGCGCTAACCTCAGGTGTGACCACCATGCTGGGCGGTGGAACCGGGCCCGCTACCGGCACCTTTGCCACTACCTGTACGCCAGGTCCCTGGCATATTCATCGTATGCTGGAAGCGGCTGAAGCGTTTCCTATGAACATGGGCTTTTTTGGCAAAGGCAATGTGTCTTTGCCTGAACCTGCTCGTGAACAAGTTGAAGCAGGTGTCATTGGTCTGAAATTACATGAGGACTGGGGTACGACGCCGGCAGCGATTGATAACTGTTTAAGTGTGGCAGAGGAAATGGATATTCAGGTGGCGATTCATACCGATACCTTAAATGAATCGGGCTTTGTTGAAACGACCTTAGCTGCATTTAAAAACCGGACCATTCATACTTTCCATACAGAAGGGGCCGGTGGTGGTCATGCGCCTGATATTATCAAAGCCATCAGTTCACAAAATGTCTTGCCGTCATCAACTAATCCGACCCGACCGTTTACTGTGAATACGCTGGATGAACATCTGGATATGCTGATGGTGTGTCATCACCTTGATCCGGCTATTGCTGAGGATGTGGCTTTTGCGGAATCACGGATTCGCCGTGAAACCATTGCCGCTGAGGATATCCTGCATGACACTGGTGCCTTTGCGATGATGTCATCCGATTCACAGGCGATGGGACGCGTGGGTGAAGTAATTATGCGCACTTGGCAAACGGCTCACAAAATGAAAGTGCAACGTGGGACTTTGCCGGAAGATACCAAAGATGGCGCGGACAATACCGATAACTTTCGGGTGAAACGGTATATTGCTAAATACACTATTAACCCAGCGATAACTCATGGCATTTCACATATTGTGGGTTCAATCGAGCCAGGGAAATTTGCTGATTTGGTGTTATGGCGACCGGCGTTTTTTGGCGTTAAACCGTCATTAATCTTAAAAGGGGGCAGCATTGCTTCAGCAGCGATGGGAGATCCTAATGCCTCAATCCCAACACCGCAGCCCGTGCATTATCGTCCGATGTTTGCCAGCTTTGGTAAGGGGCTTAAAAGCTCATTAACCTTTGTATCGCAAGCGGCTATGGATAATCCGGAAGTTAAAAATCTGAACTTATCCAAGCCACTTGTCGCCGTGAAAAACTGCCGGCAGGTAACGAAAAAAGATATGGTATTAAACGATGCAACACCGGATATTAGCGTCGATCCTGAAACTTATCAGGTGCTGGCAGATGGCGAATTATTGATTTGCGATCCGGCCACAGAGTTGCCGATGGCACAACGCTATTTTCTTTTTTAGAGTAAGAGCATGCTTGAAATACATACAAAATTAACAGACAACAACATCAGCGACTTTGATGACAAAGTCTCGATGAGTTTTGATTTACGTCAAAAAAGTCGAATCCGGGTCAAGCTGGCATCAGGTCGGGAAGCGGCTATTTTTATGACCAGAGGCGAAATCTTACGTGGTGGTGATGTGCTGCAAGCACAGGATGGTTCTATCATTCAGGTGCAAGCTGCTGATCAGCAAGTGATGATTGTCACAACCCATTCTGCTCATGCCCTGATGCGGGCGGCTTATCATTTGGGTAATCGTCACGTACCGCTGGAAATTGGCGACGGCTGGTTAAAGCTGGAAGCCGATTATGTATTAAAAGATATGTTGTTGGGATTGCATGTTAATGTGGAAGAAACCCAAGCACCGTTTGAACCTGAAGCCGGTGCCTATGGCGGTGGTCATCACCATCATCATGATGATCACGACCATGATCACGAACATTCACATCACCACCATCATTAATTATGAGCACCACGGCAGCATTTTCCCGATTATTACAACTGGCCAGTCCAGCATTACCTATCGGTGCCTATAGCTATTCTCAAGGGTTTGAATGGGCGATCGAGTCGGGTGATGTCACAGATAAAACATCGGCACAGCGTTGGATTAGCGATGTGTTGCTGACCTATTATGCACACTTCGAATTGCCTGTGATTAAACGTTTGTTTATGGCCTGGCAGAGCATGGATGAAATGGCCATAAACCATTGGGATAGTTATTATAAAGCGGGTAGGGATACTGCTGAAACCTGGCTTGAATCGAGACAGATGGGCTATTCCTTATTACGTCTGCAACAGGATTTAGATGCCTGGCCACAAGCGATGTTAGATGTTGTCGCTTCAATTGATGAGCCAAGTTTCCCTACGGTGTATGCGGCTACGGCAGTGAACTGGCAGATAAGCTTGCATGAAATGCTGCATGTTTATGCCTGGTCATGGATAGAAAATCAGGTCAGTGCAGCGATGAAAGCGATTCCTTTAGGCCAGGTGGCAGGGCAGCAAATTCTGGTTGCTGTCAGCGAACAAATAACGATAGTCATAGAGCAGGCCATGCAATGTGCTGATGATGATATCAGTAACTTCTGTCCGGCTCTGAGTATCGCCAGTTGCCGACATGAAACACAATATTCAAGATTATTCCGTTCTTAAAGTGAGGTATGAATGAAAGAACCATTACGGGTAGGTATTGGCGGGCCGGTTGGCTCAGGCAAAACGGCATTAACCCTGGCCTTATGTAAGCGTTTGCGTGATACCTATAATATTGCCGTTGTTACCAACGATATTTATACCAAAGAAGATGCTCAGTTTCTGACCCGAAATGAAGCCCTGTCTGCCGACCGAATTATTGGTGTGGAAACCGGTGGTTGTCCACATACCGCGATTCGTGAAGATGCATCGATGAATCTGGAAGCGGTGGCACAGCTCAGTAAACGTTTCGAGCCATTGGATATCGTGTTTATAGAGAGTGGTGGCGATAATCTGGCAGCGACTTTCAGCCCGGAGCTTTCAGATTTGACCTTATACGTGATTGACGTATCGGCCGGTGAAAAAATACCGCGTAAGGGGGGGCCGGGCATCACCAAATCTGATTTGCTCATTATTAACAAAACAGATCTGGCACCTTTAGTCGGTGCATCATTAGAAGTGATGGATGAGGACGCGAAACGTATGCGTGGTGAGCGACCTTTCTTTTTTACCAATCTAAAAGATGAACAAGGTCTGGATGAGATTATCTTGTTTATTGAAAAACAAGGCTTAATGCTCCACTAACTAAATGACGAGGAATTGATTATGAAAAAAAGCCTTTTGATATTCATGACATTGATGGGATTGCCACTGTCTGCGATGGCACATCCAGGACATGATGCAGTGGGATTTATGAGTGGTGTTTTACATCCGCTGACAGGGCTTGATCACTTATTAGTGATGTTGGCTATTGGTTTCTGGGCAGCGCGGGCACCGACACAGAATCGCTTTCAGATACCAGCGTTATTTATTAGTTTTCTGCTTGTAGGCCTGACAATGGGCGCCTTTATGGGACAGTCCAATATAGTTGAGATGGGCATTGCCGTTAGTGTCATCGCTATGGGCGTTGTGTTGCTATTGAGTGCCAAAATCAATGTTGTCTGGCAGATTGCCTTAACCAGCGTATTTGGATTGATGCATGGTTTTGTTCATGGTCAAGAACTCATTCTGGCGAATAATGGTTTGCAGGCGATCATCGGATTAGTACTGACAACGTCAGTCTTATTGTTTATTGGCTTTGTTCTGGGTAACCAGAAAGATAGCGTGGGACGTTGTCTGCAAAGCCTGTTAGTATCCGTGCTAACGGTAGCAGGAGCATTTTTCCTTATCGCATAAAGTCCTTGCTGGTCAGTATATAAAAAATGTCCTGAGTCTGATCAGGACATTTTTTTATACGTAGAATTACGTAGATAAAATCACTAAGAGCATCAGTTAAGATGTTGAATCGTTTGTTGTACCAAGTTGCTGTTTGTTTAACGGACAGGCAAAAGCATCTTCCCAACGTCAGGATAAGAATTTGACACCGAATGATGCCATAACTCCTTCTTCTGAAAGTGAAGCACCACAACGTATTGTCAAAATACGTCGGGATTACAATACCTGGGTTGCCAATGAAACACTGGAAGACTACGCCTTAAGATTTACGCCAAATTCATTTAGAAAATGGCCGATTTTTCGTGTCTCCAATACCGCTTTGGGCGCAATATCGTTTCTGGTTTTAGAAGCTATAGGCGGCACTATCGCCGTCAACTACGGATTTACCAATGCCTTTTGGGCGATCTTAACCGTTAGCTTAATTATCTTTTTAACCAGCCTGCCGATTAGCCACTATGCCGCTAAATACGGTCTTGATATGGATTTGCTAACGCGTGGTGCAGGCTTTGGTTATATTGGATCGACGATTTCTTCGTTTGTCTATGCCACGTTCACCTTTATATTGTTTGCGCTCGAAGCGGTGATCATGGCGTATGCGCTGAGTTTATATTTCACCATACCGCTCTATGTCAGTTATCTCATTTGTGCTGTGGTGGTGATCCCATTAGTCACACATGGGGTGACCTTAATCAGTCGTATTCAGATGCTGACCCAGCCCTTGTGGCTGTTTATGATGATATTGCCATTGGTGTTTATCTTTATTAAACAACCCGATGCGTTTAGCGGTCTGATTAATTTTGCCGGTGAATCCGGCTATGACAGTGACTTTAATATCTATATGTTTGGCACGGCTGTGGCGATTGCTATGGCATTAATCCCACAAGTTGGTGAGCAAGTCGACTTCTTACGTTTTATGCCAGAACGTACCAGTAAAAATAATCTGAAATGGCATTTGGGCGTACTAATGGCGGGGCCTGGCTGGATTTCCATGGGCATGGCAAAAATGTTCATCGGCGCATTATTGGCTTATCTGGCATTAATGGCGGGGATGAGCATTGAGCAAGCCATCAATCCAACCCATATGTATTACGTGGGCTTTAGTTATGTTTTCTCTAATCCGGATGTGCTGCTGGCCGTTACCGTGTTTTTTGTGGTGCTGTCACAAATTAAAATCAATATCACTAATGCCTATGCTGGCTCATTAGCCTGGTCCAATTTTTTTGCACGGTTAACCCATAGTCATCCCGGTCGTGTGGTGTGGTTATTATTTAATGTATTGATTGCCACCATGCTGATGTTGCTGGATGTATTCCAGGCGCTGGAACAGATTTTGGGCTTGTATTCGAATATTGCCATTTCATGGATTACCGCCGTGGTGGCTGATCTGGTCATTAATAAACCGCTTGGATTAAGCCCGAAAGGTGTCGAGTTCCGTCGTGCTTATTTATATGACATCAATCCAGTAGGCGTTGGGGCGATGGGCATTGCCTCACTGCTTTCGGTAACCGCTTTTCTGGGTGTGTTTGGGCTGGAAGCGCAGGCGTTTTCTTCATTTATCGCCATGTTTACTGCCTTGGTTGCTTCACCATTGATTGCCTGGTTTACCAAGGGAAAATATTATCTCGCCCGACAACCTTTTAAATTTCACCCAAGCAAAACCAAAGAAACCTGCAGCATTTGTGGCCGTGATTATGAAATTCAGGACGTTGCTTATTGTCCTGCCTATCAAGGGCCGATTTGCTCCCTATGCTGCTGTCTGGATGCACGCTGTAATGATGCTTGTAAACCGCATGGACGTTTGACGTCACAATGGGAAGCCATTATCAGTAAAGTGTTGCCAAAAGCGTTGTCAGGCAATATTCATAGTGGTGTTGGGCACTATTTATTATTGATGTCACTGACGGTACTGATCTTGGCCTCAATCTTCGGCTTGATCTACGTACATATCTCACTGACGGTCACTGAATATTCAGCGCATATCATGCCAGCAATACAGCTTGGTTTTATCAAAGCGTTTTCCGCCTTGGTATTAGTCAGTGGCATTATTGTGTGGTGGCTGGTGCTGACATCACAAAGCCGGAACGTGGCCCAGCAGGAATCGAATAATCAGAATAACTTATTACAGCGTGAGATTATTCTGCATAAACAAACGGACGCCGAGCTACAACAGGCACGCGTGGTGGCTGAGCAGGCCAACCAGGCAAAAAGTCGTTATATCACGGGTATCAGTCATGAGTTACGGACACCGCTGAATAGCATTTTGGGCTATGCCCAGTTACTTGATAATAATGCCGATATTGTGGACAGTAACAAGCACGCTACAAAAGTGATTCTACGCAGTGGTGAGCATTTATTGTCATTGATTGAAGGCACGCTTGATATTGCCCGTATTGAAAGTGGTAAGTTGCAGTTTGATATTAAATCCTTACGGTTTCCTGAATATATTCAACAGATTGTCAGCATGTTTGAAATTCAGGCGAAGAATAAAGGATTGTATTTTAACTACCATATTCCAGCGGATTTACCACCAGTGGTACGTGCCGATCACAAACGTTTAAGCCAGATTTTGATTAATATTATCGGTAATGCGGTGAAATATACGCGTGAGGGTGGTATTGATATCCGTTTTCGTTATGCCCGTGAATTCTTGTCAATTGAAGTGGCGGATACAGGGCCCGGTATTGACGAAAAAGATATTGAAAATATCTTCCAGCCCTTTGTCAGAGGCAATACTGCTACCGGTGTCGGTGGAACCGGTTTGGGGCTGACGATTTGTAAACTGCTCACCCAACTGATGGGCGGCGTGTTAGATCTGGAAAGTAAAGTGGGTGAGGGCACCACATTTTACATCCGTTTGTTTTTACCTTCTGTGCGTCTTGATGAAGCCTTACCATCGCTGGCAATGCGTATGCCTGTAGGCTACAAGGGACGTCGACGTAAACTGCTCGTGGTCGATAATGAACCTATCGACAGAGAATTGTTAATCAATGTGCTGGAACCTCTAGGCTTTGAAGTCAGAGAAGTGGCGTCAGGCCCTGAATGCTTACGTATCTATCCTGATTTTAAACCTGATATTATTTTCATGGATCTGGCGATGCCGGAAATGGATGGATGGGAGACCTGTCATCTGATTCGAAATGTGCACCAGTCTGACGTTCATATATGTATCATTTCTGCTAATGCGTTTGATCGCAATCTGGAGAATTCATCTGGAATTTTACCGAGTGACTTTGTCCTCAAACCAGTAAATTTAATGGAGCTCATCAACTGGATTGGTGAACGATTGAATTTAGAGTGGATACAAGTAGAAGATGAGCGGTCTGAGATAAAACAGGTCACAGACAACCAACAACTACTGCCTGACAAACAGGTGCTGGAATCCCTCCTTGAAATGCTGAATCTCGGCTATATCATGGGGATAAAAGAAATCATTGATGATCTTGAATCTCAAGGGACGGTAAGTAAATCGTTTATTAGTGAAATGCGTCGAATGGCAGAATCATTCCAACTGGAGAATATGAAACAATTTATTAAAGAGAAACTGCAAAATGACTGAAGCAAACCAAAATGCTGTGGTGCTGGTCGTAGATGATGCGCCTGAAACACTAGCACTTTTACATGCTTCTCTTGTGGAGTCCGGTTATACCGTACTGGTAGCCAATAACGGAAAAGATGCGATTCGAATCTGTAATGAGGCCTATCCGGATATTGTGCTACTTGATGCCGTTATGCCTGAACTCGGCGGATTCGATGTGTGTCGCCGACTAAAGCAGGAAATCAATACCCGTCATATCCCGGTGATTTTTATGACCGGTCTGACAGAGTCTGAAGATGTCGTCGCCGGATTTTCTGCCGGTGGTATTGACTATGTCACCAAACCCTTAAGCCCAATTGAAGTCATTGCACGGTTAAATACCCACCTGAAAAATTCAAGAATGATGAGTCATACCCAAGGGGCGCTTGATGCCTTTGGTCAGGCTGCTATTGCTGTGCTTCCGGGTACCGATAAAATTATCTGGCAAACGCCGTTGGCCCGTGATCTGGTAGAAAAATATCTTAATGATGAAGAGGATGGCGGAACTCACGCTGGACAATTACAGCAATGGATTCAACAATTAAGTGAAGGTGGTAAAAAACGTTTAAGGCCACTGATGATTAACCATCCAACAGGGCGGTTAATTTTTACCCCAGCCGATATTCGTAATGATGAACAATGGCTTATCTTGTTACGCGAAGAATCAGAAGCCGCTCAGGTCGAAGCCTTAAAAGCCGTATTTAATCTGACCAAGCGTGAAGCTGAGGTATTACACTGGGTCATTTTAGGGAAAACCGATAAAAGTATTGGTGAGATTCTTGGTACCAGTCCCAGAACAGTGAATAAACATATGGAACATGTGTTTGTGAAGCTGGGCGTTGAGACCCGAACGGCTGCCGCCTCATTAGCTGTTACCAAGCTGCACACCTTAAGTGGTCATGCTAACGATACATAAAAGCAAAACACGGAATGCCGTCAGCTGTGATGCAATAGTAACCGGCTCAATTGACACGTTTTTTTGTTTTCCTTGACCATATTTCCACCATACCGAGCAACAAAACATGTATTTCTCCTAGCTTGTATTTAACTAAAGCTGACTTGATCTAGGTCATAACTCAATGTATTTCAAAATGTTACTGTATTAATGACTCAATAATCATAGTGCAGCGAATGTAAGGAGCGTTGATATGACTGGAATGATGAAAGCAGCTGCCTTTATTGAAAAAGGCCGTATTGAAATTGTTGAGAAACCGATCCCTGATATTGGTGACAATGATGCCTTAATTCGCATCACCACGACCACAATCTGTGGTACTGATGTTCACATTTTGAAAGGGGAATATCCCGTCGAACAGGGATTAACTATTGGTCATGAACCAGTAGGTGTTATCGAGAAACTAGGCAAAAATGTACAAGGCTACAAAGAAGGTCAACGTGTTATTGCTGGGGCAATATGTCCGAGTTTCCACTCTTACGCCTGTCAGGACGGATTGCCAGCTCAGGATGGCGGTTGCCATGGTCATGGTTATAAACCCATGGGTGGTTGGCGCTTTGGTAATACTATTGATGGCGCACAAGCTGAGTTTTTAGTGGTGCCAGATGCACAGGCGAATTTAGCACCCGTGCCCAATGGCTTAACAGATGAACAAGTTCTGATGTGTCCTGACATCATGTCGACAGGCTTTGCAGGGGCTGAATCAGCAAACATAAAAATTGGCGATATTGTGGCGGTGTTTGCCCAAGGACCGATTGGTTTGTGTGCGACAGCAGGAGCAAAATTAAAAGGGGCCAGCTTGATAATCGCGATTGATGGCATTGATGAACGATTATCTTATGCCAGACAGTTAGGAGCAGATATCACTCTGGACTACCGTAAAGTCGATATCATCTCAGAAATCATGAAAATTACGGGTGGGCGAGGTGTGGATGCGGTGATTGAAGCCCTGGGTACACAACAAACATTTGAATCAGCCTTACGCGTATTAAAACCAGGCGGGACATTGTCCAGTTTAGGTGTGTATTCAACCGATTTAACGATTCCACTTGATGCCTTTAGTGCGGGCCTGGGCGATCATAAAATCATCACCAGTTTATGTCCTGGCGGTAAAGAGCGTATGCGACGCTTGATGAGTGTGATTGAATCAAATCGGGTTAACTTACAGGATATGGTGACACACCGTTACAAACTGGATGATATCGTTGATGCTTATGACCTGTTTTCTCATCAGCGGGATGGGGTATTAAAAGTGGCGATAACGATGTGATTTTTCGTTAATTAACACACAGTTTTTACTACCCAAAACAAGCGTTTCAGCGTAGAGTACGCCTAACTTTTTTAGGGGTAGAATGATGACGCAGTTTGCCACAACATTGATTGAGTCTTTAGCGATTGGTCGGTCATTTGTTTTACCGGATTTAGAGCAGTTTGTTAATGACAATTACCGCTGTATTCGCCTGCATGATGCGATGCAACTTGAGCTTGACTCCGGCGAAGCCTTTCTATTTGATTATGGTGTGGTGGTGTTTTGGGGCGTTACTGAAAATACCAAGCAATCCTTACTGACAAAAATTCAGACATTTGTTCTTGATTCAAAAGTTATCCCCGACTTTGAGCAATATGCTTTTGACAGTCATACTGACACGATCAAAATGCATGCTGATAAAATCAGTTTTGCAAACGAAGACAGTATGGAACGCTTGGCCGTGTCACATGCACTAGCACAGTCTGTCAAATTGGCCGAATTTGAACGGCTGGCACAGGAAGTGATTCAAGCTCATGCTCATATTCCTGTGTCATTAGCCAAAACCGGAAAAGTGGCGATGAGTAGAAAAGCCATTGCCAAGTCACGCGGGGTGTTGTTTGGTGCACGTGGCGATATTCTGTTGAACTATAGTTTATTGGATACACCGGAATTTTTCTGGGATTATCCTGAGCTTGAACCTTTATATACTATGGTTTCACGCTATCTGGACGTGGTTGCCCGAATTAATGTGTTAAATAAAAAGCTGGAAAGCATTCATGAGTTACTGGATATGCTGGCCAATGAGCAGAATCATAAACATTCATCGACCTTAGAGTGGATAATTATTATCCTGATCGCATTGGAAATTGTGCTGTTTTTGCATTAAAAAAAGAGCCGGTTCGATAGCGATCCGACTCTTTAGAACGGGCCTATACTTTAAAACGTCCCATAAGATTCATCATATTTTCAGAGAAGTTGGTGATTTTTTTCGATATCTCATCACCTGTTTTTGAGACTTGTTGGGCAGATTCAGTTTGTTGATTCAAGCCATGTAGGTTTTTACTGATATCTTCAGCAACAGCAGTTTGTTCTTCTGTTGCTGCAGCCGTTTGAATTGCCATATCGTTAACTCGGCGAGATGATGCCCTGATTTCATCAAACACAGTAGACGCTTCCTGGAAGGTACTAGCGGTTTTATCAACATCGGTTTTACCCTGTGTAATGGCCGAAGAGGATTGGCTGACCGAGTTTTGCAACTGCGTAATAATCTGGCTGATATCGTCTGTGCTTTGCTGGGTTCTCGTTGCCAAAGAACGTACTTCATCAGCAACAACGGCAAAACCACGACCATGATCACCCGCGCGTGCAGCTTCAATGGCTGCATTCAATGCTAATAGATTCGTTTGCTCAGCAACTGAGCTAATGACTTCTAATACCGATAAAATACTGGTGGAGTTTTGTTCGAGTTGTTGAGAGCAGTTGAGGACAATATCCATGTCTTTGATAAGCTCTGAAATACATTTATTCGATTCTTCAACAACATGTATGCCTTTTACAGCCAGTTGTGATGTTTGATCGGCTTCTGAGGCTGAGTTGGTCGCCACATTCGACATTTCTTTATTAGCCAGCGTCATTTCATGCACAGCACTGACAATCGACTCAGTAGATAAATTCAAGGTTTCATTAATACTTTTTGTTTTGTTAGACGAATCGGCCAATTGCACTGTGAGAGAGCTGAGTCCTTTGACGTTATCCAATGTGGTTTTGATTAAATCCTGTAACTTTTCAACAAAGCGGTTGAAGGATTGCGCCAACTCGCCAAACTCATCTTTTGAATTGACATCCAGCCGCGCAGTTAAATCGCCATCACCTGAGGCGATCATATCAATACGTTTGATGAGATCATTAATGTCAGAAGTGAGTTTTTTAGGGACGGTGTAACTGAAGTAAAGTGCCACAACAATGATAGCCAGCACCACGATGATGGTAACAGTCATACTTCGCTTCAAGTCACTCTTTAGCTCTTTATCCAGAGTATGAAATTTGTTGAGTAACACTTCACCTTTTTTATCAAGGATTGAACGCAGGTTCTGGAATGCTTCTTCTTCCTGCTGAGCTAATTCTTGTTGATTGGATGCTGTTGATTCGTTCACCATTTTTTCAGTGGCGATGTTCCAGTTTTTAAAGGCTTCTTCGAAGGCTTCCTTACCATTAGAAACATCAGGATAGATTTTTGTGTAATCTAAAAACTGTTCGTATCGTTGACGAGCTTGTTGAATATTATCCTGCCAGACTTTAGTTTCTACCGCTTTATCACCCCTATCGGTAAGAATATTAATTGAGGCGATTTTTGCTTGATGTAAGTCCCTGTCTGCATTAAGAATCTTCTCATTTGCAGGCATAAATAATTCAGTCTGTAATTCTATTGCGTGATTTTGTTTACTCATCATCCATAAAAACATGGCAATGACGACAACGATCGTTAACCCCATCACGACTACGGGTATGGAGCTTTTTGTTCTAATGCTTTGCAGGTTTATATTCATTTTTTTCTACCTAGTAACGACAGAGCCATACAAGATATCGGCGCGATTTAGTTGAGGTTTAATCAAAGTTAAAGAAATCTTATAGCCCACAAAATATTGCCATTATGGGATAAGTATTGCCCGATAAACTTTTAGACTATAGCGATGTTGTATTACATTTCTGAGAAAAGGACCGATTGATGATCAATGCATACGCCGCTATGAGCGCGGGTGAAGCGCTAAAACCTTATACATTTGACCCCGGCAAATTGGGAGAAAATGAAGTAGAAATTACTGTGAAGTACTGTGGTATTTGTCATAGTGATATCAGCATGATTGATAATGATTGGGGAATGTCTTCATACCCATTAGTCGCCGGCCATGAAGTGGTAGGCGTGATTAATGCTGTTGGCAGCGAAGTCACACAATTCAGCGTTGGGCAATCGGTCGGCTTAGGTTGGTATGCCGATTATTGTGAATCCTGTGAACAGTGTCATAACGGCGATGAAAACCTCTGTTCTAACTTGACCGGTACGATTGTCAGTCATCACGGTGGTTTTGCCGATAAAGTCAGAGCTAATGCTAACAGTGTGATTGCCTTACCTGAGAGTATGGATCTGGAGTCTGTTGGGCCTTTACTGTGCGGTGGCGTTACTGTCTTCAATCCACTGGTTCAATTTGGCATTAAACCGACGGATAAAGTGGCGGTTATCGGTATCGGCGGTCTTGGTCACATTGCTTTACAGTTCCTTAATGCCTGGGGCTGCGAAGTCACTGCTTTCACCAGTGAAACTAAATTACAGGAAGCCTTGGATATGGGGGCACATTTCAGCGTGGATTCACGGGACGAGACAGCGATGTCTTTATTGCCGAGAAAGTTCGATATGATCTTATCGACGGTGAATGTGAAATTAGATTGGAATCTATATCTCAGTAAATTAAAACCCAAAGGCCGACTTCACTTTGTTGGTGCCACGCTTGAGCCATTAGATTTGAAGGTGTTTAATCTTACAGAAGCGCAGCGCAGTGTCTCTGGTTCAGATACTGGCAGCATGCAAACCAGCAGTATGATGCTCGAGTTCGCTCAGCGTCATGGTGTAAAACCGGTTATTGAACGCTATCCGTTTGAAAAAATTAATGAGGCGATCGAAAAGCTTCGTGAGGGTGATGTGCGTTATCGGATTGTGTTGGAATATTGAGTGAGTCCCACTCATTCACATTTGTTGAAATAAGCCTGTTCAGATGTTTTTTGAGCAGGCTTATTTTTTTATGTTACCCAGGGTATAAAAAACGCTTGTGGCTTGTTCTGGCATCAGCCTAAAATGGCGCACAAATTATCATCAATGGAGTTAATAACATGTCAGAACCCGTTTGGTTTAAAACCGCCGAAGCCACCGTTTTTGCCAGTGAAGATCAAGGCACAGATGCGATGCCTGAAATTTTGATTGGGAGCGTCAAAGGTCCTGCAGGTCATGCCTTTGCTAATTTAATGGGGCAAACAGAAGGCCACACGCGAATGTTTGCGATTCGTGCGACCAATCAACAAGTAAAACCAGCAACAATGATCGTGCCGAAAGTCACTATCAAATCTAGCTCATATGTTGAGTTGTTCGGTGGTCCGGTGCAATCTGCAGTGGCTGATGCCGTATTGGATAGCGTAATTGAAGGCGTGATTCCAAAAGAGCATGCAGAAGAATTATGTATCGTTGCCATGATCTGGATTTCACCCGATGCGGCTGCAAATCCAGATGTGGATCGTAAAGATTTATACCGTACTAACTATGAAGCAATGAAGTTAGCGATTAAACGCGCAATGTCAGGCTCCCCAACCATTGATGAATTGATTGCTAACCGCAACAGTATCCATCATGAAATGTATGATCCTGAAACGGGCGAGTCTCAGTGGTAAGTGACCAGCGGTCATAATAAAAAGCCAGACAAACGTCTGGCTTTTTTGTTTGTAGTCATTCAACCGGTAACAAGCCGGACTGGTTCCTATCCGGCAAGGTTATATGATGTTCATCACAGTGTTTAATGAGCTTTTGTTCATACAACGGTGACCATCCCACCTGATTACAGTCATAGCAACGTTGGCAAACAGATAAATGGTAGCGGGGAATATAGTTTCCCTCATTACCTTGCCTGCCCACCCGAAATTCAGCATCACACATCTGGCAGTGTGTGATTTCTTCAAATTCTTCGGCCATCAGCTTATCCTTTGTTTTTAGAATGTATTTGCTTATTGGCCAGAAAGCCGACGGCCATAACTAATAGCGTAGGCTGAAGGACGGGCAAGTAAAATAGGGTCTTTACTGGCTTCTATCCCATCCGTTAATGCTAATGGGTTAAACATTGTTTGTTTGGCAAACTGTTCACCGTTGGGATCGATTGACTCAATGGTGAGTGTGCCCAATTTGACAAGTTGACGTGTCTCTGGCCAAACCATGGTTGGATCATTCACCTCATCGCCTTTTTCAGCGAGTTGTAACGCGAGAATGAATTCCGCTTTATTTTGTTTCAGACGTTTAGGTAATTCCTCAAATAGGTAATTATTACCGGCTGCAGCACGTTGTTCATCGGTTAAATATTCAGGGCCATTGACGGGAATAATCTGATAACGCCCATAGTTAACCTCACCTTCTTTATTAATGAACTTAAACGCATTGACCCCATAAAAGGGTTGGGTCGCAAAGCTAACGGGGGCTGGTTTTTCTATTTCTACAAAGGTTTTAGCTGCAGGATGACTGGCAAGAAACTGTGTAATCGGTTTGGGGGCAGGCGTATCTGGACCTGATGCAGCAACGGCATTGAGTAAGCCTAAAAAATCTTCAGGCGTGGCTACAGGGAAGCGATTAACAGAGATACTGACAATATCTGTATAGCTATTATCAGCAAGCTGAAAACGTATGGCGATACCTTTTGGAAATGAGCTCGGATTGGTATCGGCAATATCAGGAATACCGGTGGTGTTAGAAAACCGGATAGTCACTGGTGTGGATGCGGATTGCAAATGTTCAGCGCTGGAGACTGATGAAGCTTCAGCGCTGGGTGTAAACTCGCCTAAAACGACAATTCCTTTAGCATGGTTCTTTCTGATGCCTGGATGTGGACCGGCAATTGTACTTAATGTATCAACCAGTTGTTCAACGACTGGTTTATCAGTGTCATCATCTGCAAGGCTTGGGGATAGAGGAAAAAAGGTGAGGGAAGATATTAAGAAAGTATGTATAAAAAAATTGGATGAGGTAGCCATGGGTGTATTCCTGTCATAAGAAAAGTGTGAAGACGCCAATAAAATTCACATTGTAAGACTACAAAAACAGAACAATAATTCTGATAAGCATAGATATCACATACTAATAAGTCATAGAATAGGGCAAAGATAACATTGGATGTATACCCGTGAACCAAAAACGTCAAGATCACAGTATCAGCTTGTTCAAGGAAAATATTTATCAGTCCATCATTGATTCAAGTTTTGATGCCATTATCTGTAAAACATTAGATGGCATTGTATTGAGCTGGAATCCAGCGGCTGAGAGGATTTTTGGTTATACCGCTGATGAAATGATCGGCGAAAGTATGCTCAAAATTTTTCCTGAAAATAAACTTCGTGAAGAGGCTGAGATACTAGAAAAGTTAAGACGTGGTGAAGTGGTTGAACATTTTCAGACGGTTAGAAAACATAAAACGGGTCGGTTGATTGATATTTCAGTCACCATTTCGCCTGTGTTTGATGCACACGGTACTATCGTAGCCGCATCAAAAATTGCTCGTGATATCACCGAGCAAGTTGAAGCTGTTCGATTAAGTCATGAATATCGAGCTATCGTTGAATCATCTGAAGATGCCATTTACAGTGTCTCGCTCGACGGCACAATTACCAGTTGGAATAACGGTGCTGAACATATCTTTGGTTTTAGCGCGAGTGATATTCTCGGTAAGTCAATATCTCTACTTTTTGATGATGACGATCAACAGGCAGATCATATTCTCAGAAAAATTAAGCATCACGAAAGTCTCGAGCACTACAAAACCACTAGGAAAAATAGAGATGGTTCAGTGATTAATGTGTCTGAGACGGTTTCACCCTTACAAGATCAAACTGGCACAGTTATCGGTGGTTCTATCATTGCCAGAAATATTACGCATGATATACAAGCACAGCAGCTTATCTGGAAACAAGCTAACTACGATAATCTAACTGGCTTAGCTAATAGAGATTTATTTTTGAAATCACTCTGCCATGAAATGGAAATGGTCAAAGAGTCTATTTCCCGTGATAATTTAGTGTTGTTATTCCTTGATTTGGATAACTTTAAAGACTTTAATGATAACTATGGTCATGATTTTGGCGATGAGGTATTGCGCCATGCTGCAGATGTTTTAACCAAAACATGTCGTAATGCTGACTTGATCGCTCGCTATGCCGGTGATGAATTTATTATATTGCTGTCTGGTGAGTTTCCACAAAAAGATCTCAAACGCTTCATGGACAGATTAATCAGTAAACTTAATGTGCCATATCCTATTAATGGTGTTGATTGTCGTTTGTCGGTAAGTATCGGAATTGTGCAGTATCCAAATGATGCTGATGAGATTTCAGATTTATTGAAAAAAGCCGATCAGGCCATGTATGCAGCAAAAGCGGCAGGTCGGAACCAATATCAGTTTTATGTTGATGATCGTTCCACTACTATGTCGCTGGATTAATTACTAAACCGCGCATCGTGTTCTGCTTTACCCTTACTGCAGCAAATCGATTCAGAGATTTCACACCGATATTTCTATTGTTGTGCTATCAAGCGCTACAGTGAAATATCTAGTGTCATAAGCCACAAATTAAACCTCACACAAGGATTTTAATGAAACAAAAACAACTTATTATTGGCGGCCTGGTTGGGCTGGCCGTTGTCTCCGGCTATTTTTACGCCGATCATGCCAAACATGAGTTTGTGAAAGAACGTATTGATACCGAGCTAACCATGATGGATGGCACCAGTCCGGTGAAGTATGGCGCACTTCAAACCTCTTTGTTTTCAAATGCAGTGACATTAAAAAATGTCACGATAGACATGTCTGGTCTGCAAAATTTAGCGGGCAATAATGCCGCTAATGTGGTGAGTATTGAATCAGTGACAGTCGATAGTGAGGTGGGATTATCCTCACTGGAATCATCCAAATTACCTAGTCAGCTCGAAGTAACCTTAAGCGGTATAGCAACAGAAGTGGATTTCAAACTCTTAGCTGAGAATAGCGTTAAACCAGCTGAGAAGGTGGTCTATCAGACCATAAACACCTTAACAGATGGCAAGCCGACGACGGATTTTTATCTGGAATATGACTATTCACCAGCAAAAGGTAATTCACTGCCATTTGTCGACATCAAGTTAAAATCCGAACTGAACAAGGTGGCAGGGATGGAAGTGAAGGCGGAAATAGAAAATATGCCGCTCGATCCTGTTGTGTTGATGTTCGGTGGCATGCAACGAGCCCTCATTCATCACTTTGAACTGGTGGTAAAAGATAAAGGTAAAACAACGGATCTGCTAATAGAGAATATGGCAAAGCAGATGAATATGAGCGAAAAACAGTTTGAAGAGCAGCTGACTGATGAGCTGAAGAAGGACATCGAATATAGCCATCAAGCTATTGAGAAAATGTTTTACAGTGCGGTTGAAGACTTTGTTGATGATCGCCATGAATTCAAGATAGCACTGACTCCAAAAACACCGATGACGATTGAAGATATTCAGAAAGTCGCTTTATTTGCAGCAGATGAAGACGAGATTGAGCGTGAATTAAATCTCAAAATCAAAGGTAAATAGATATACGTCCAATGGTAAACATCGTGGTCAAAGCTGACGGCGGTGTTTACTATTTTTTATCATTAGGTCGGCTTAGATGATCAGCCACAACAGGATCCAGTCCAGACATAAATTTCTCGATGCTCTTGGTATATGCATTGTCCCTGCCAATTTCTTCTAAGGTTTCATTGTGGGTCATATCCATCTTAAGCAATTCAGCTTTACTGCCAGCATCATTCACTTTATCAACAAAGCGTGCTGAATTATCACAGGCATAGGGACGCTGCAGTGAACACACAACAAGCATGGGCAGGTCATTAGCATCCACATAATTTATCGGTGACGCCTTTTGCCAGTAGCTTGCCTGTTCTCCAAACGCTTTATCGTAAAACTCAACATGCTTATGTTGCATTAGCCAGACCAAATCCAGCACCTGACTATCAATAATCAAACTACCTAACCAGGGACGAAGTGAATTTTGTTGACTAAAGGCTTGGTTGGTTGTCAGTAAGGCGAGCAGATGCGCGCCAGCGGAATGACCCAGCAAGATACATTTATCCACATCGCCACCCCATGCGCCGGCCTGCTTTTGTATGGTTTTTAATGCCAAAGCCAGATCGTTGGTCTGTGTGACGGGGTCTACCTCAGGGACTAAACGATAATTAGCCGAAACAATAATAAATCCTTGTTTGAGCCAGCGATCCATCTTAGTTTTAATTAAACCAGTGGCTCGTTTATCGCCAAACTGCCAGGCACCACCATGAATTAAAAATAAAATGGGTGCATTGTGAGCATCTGTAGGTAAATAGATATCCATGGTTTGCACTGGTGAGTCACCATATGACATATCTCGAATCATCTTGATGGAATTGTCTGCGGATAACGCAGCACAGTTCACAAGCAAAACAACAAATCCAAGCAGAGTGTTCAATCTCATTATCTTATCCTTCATCACATTTTTCAGCGTTTAATTCATTAAACTTGTTTCATCTGAACCCGGCTTTCCGTTATCCTATCAATCATGATGAACATCAAAATGTTTTTATACAGCTTAATTATGATGATGGTGCTGCAGTCCAGCATTGTCGCTGCTGATGTGCATCATATTATTTTCGACGAGCAAGATAATCATAGTCTTATCGATCCCATCGCCGATGATAGTCCGGATTTTGTGCATATCGATGCCGACCATCATCAATGTGGTCATAGCCACTGTGTACACTTTGTTGCTGTGCCACATATGGTGAACTTAGCCGTGTCTTCATTTAAAGACGCTTTCTTCAGTCGTTACCAATATACACCCATATCGGGTTCCATCAGCTCGATGTACCGCCCTCCAAAAGCCTGATTCTGATTTAGCACTTTCGCTCATCACCTATTCGTGATGAAAGAGTATTTATTTCAGGATCTATATCATGAAACTCATTTATACATATGGGCAAACGCCTCTACTGCGGGTGTGCCTCTATTGTGCTTTCAGTCTGTTTATTGTGTCGTTTCAGGCCCATGCTGCAACAAACACTACATTGACACTAGCTGAAGCAATTAAAAAAACCTTAAATCAAAATCCGTCACTTAACGTCTTTCCACTTCGTGAACAAGGCTTGCAGGCGGAACGTGAAACAGCGCAGCTATCACCAGCTTATCGTGTAGGGGCTGAACTGGAAAACGTCGCTGGTACAGGTCAGCTAAGTGGCACTCAATCAGCAGAACTGACGGTGTCTTTATCTTCTGTACTGGAGCTTGGTGGAAAAAAACAAGCCAGAGTCAGCGTCGTTGATCAAAAGCTGGCATTGAGTCGTATTAAACAGCAGATTGCTTCGCTTGACTTACTGAGTACAGTCACCAAAAACTATATTCAGTTACTGATTGATAAACAGCGGATACAGCTGGCTGAAGAAGAAGTCTCACTTGCTCAAGCCACGGCTGACGAAGTGAATAAACGTGTCAGGACAGCGATTGCGCCTAAGGCCGATTATGCCCGAGCGGTGGCAGCGGTTGAGCAGGCGAGGTTAAATGTCAGACGCGTCGAGCAACGCATGCATGCCCACAAAATGGCTTTAGCCAATTTATGGGGGCAGATGCAGCCAGACTTTAATCAAGTTTCCGGCTCTCTGTTTGATTACGGTAGCAGCAGGTCATTTGAGTCTCTGTTTGAGCTGGTCAAAAATAATCCCTCGCTGGAATTTTTTGCTGCTGAAACTCGCTTAAAAGAGTCTGAAATCCGGCTGGCAAAAACGCAACAGCAGGCTGATATCGATTGGTCCGTTGGGCTTCGGCGCAGTGCTGATATGGATGAATCTGCCTTGGTAGCCGGATTTTCTATGCCGTTATTTGCAGAAAAACGTGCTGAGTCAGCAGTGAAATCAGCTCTGGCAGCAAGAAATGAAATAACTTATCACCAACAAGACTTTCTGCTGCGCATACATTCACAACTGTATCAGGCATATACGGCCCGGGAGCAGGCGATTAATGCGGCAACGACCTTGCAGCAATCCATCATTCCACAACTGACCGATGCCTTAACTCAGACCAAAACAGCTTACCAGCGAGGCCTATACAGCTATCTCGATTTCCTCACCGCAAGACAAGAGCTACTCAATGCCAAGCGTGCGCTGATAGAGACGTCAGCCGATGCTTTATTGCTCACGGCAGAAATTGAACAACTGACTGCAGAGCCGTTGTTAATTGGACAAAATTTTGAGGGAAGAAATCATGAATAAGCGAGATATAAGCCTTCCTTATTTTTTAATGTTAATCGTATTTTTTATAGTGAACATGCTATCTGTTAAGGCCGTTGTTGCCGATGATGAGCATGAACATCCGAATCATCATGAGGAAGAAGTTGCACATATTGACGAGGACATGGCGTCATTAAATTCCATCTCCACCGCAGTTGCCAGTGGCGGTGATATCAGTAAAACAATGACCCTATACGGTATCGTGACCCTGTCTCCTGAACACACCAGCCATGTGACGGCGCGATTTGCCGGTCGTATTACCCGTGTGTATGTTGAGTATGGGGATACGGTGAAAAAAGGTCAGGTATTAGCCAGTGTAGAATCCAATAGCAGCTTGCAAACCTATAATGTCACCGCACCATTGTCTGGCAGCGTAATAGCAAAACATGCCAATGCCGGTGAAGTCGTTTCTGAGCAGACACTGTTTACGATTACTGATACGTCCACTTTATGGGCTGAGCTCAAAGTGTTTCCTTCTCAGGCGAGTCTGATTAACTCAAAGCAGACGGTTGTTTTACAGAGTGATGATATGCAAACCCGTTCTGTCATTTCCCAGCTTTTGCCCAATACCAGTGGCGAGCCATTCAGAATTGCCAGGGTGAAATTCAAAAATCCTGATGACAACTGGTTTCCGGGCTTGCTGGTCGGTGCTCAAGTCCTCATTGATAAACGTGAAGTGAATCTAAGGGTACCGCTATCCGCTTTGCAGCAATATGAAAATAAAACCGTTGTTTTCATTAAAGAAGGGGACGTTTATAAACCACTCCCAGTAGCGCTGGGGATTCAGGACAATCAGTATGCCGAAGTGCTGGAAGGTTTGAATGCGGGTCAAGAAATAGTGACTGAAAACAGTTATCTGATAAAAGCCGATCTTGAAAAAGACGGCGCTGAGCACAGTCACTAAACTCAAGGAGACGTTATGATTGCTTCAATTTTACGTTTCTCTATTGAGCGACGTGGTCTTATGTTGTCATTAATTATCTTACTAATGGCAGCTGGTGCTTGGAGTTACCAGCATTTACCTATTGATGCGGTACCGGATATCACCAATGTGCAGGTACAGATTAATACCAAAGCTGAGGGGTATTCGCCGTTAGAAACCGAGCAGCGTATTACCTACCCCGTTGAGCGTGCGCTGGCGGGTATTCCTCAGTTGTCGTATACACGATCGATTTCTCGTTATGGTCTATCGCAGGTCACCGTCGTATTTAAAGAGGGGACGGATTTATATTTCGCCCGAAATCTGCTAAATAACCGTCTGGCTAGTATCAAAAGTGAACTGCCTGATGGCTTGGAGCCCGAAATGGGGCCGATTGCCTCCGGATTGGGTGAGATTTTTGTTTATACCGTTTCTGCTCAACCAAAAGCCCGACAAGCCAATGGTCAACCCTATGATATGACGGCGTTACGTGAAATACAGGACTGGATTATTCAGCCCCGGTTAACGCGTGTACCAGGGATTACCGAGGTCAATACGATAGGCGGCTATGCTAAGCAATACCATATCCAACCTGATCCACAAAAAATGCTGGAGTTTGGTATCAGCTTTGGCGACATCCAACAGGCATTAAAAGCAAACAATAGTAATCGTGGTGCCGGTTATATCGAGCGTTATGGACAGCAATTACTGGTGCGTTCTCCAGGACAGTTACAAACCATCGATGATATCGAGCAGGTCGTGGTGAAGCAGATGTCAGGCACGCCAATCAAGATTATGGATATTGCTGATGTCGCTATCGGTAAAACGCTAAGAACAGGGGCTGCTACCCAGAATGGTCAGGAAACGGTGATGGGCACGGCGATGATGCTGATAGGGGAGAACTCACGTGAGGTCGCCAAACGGGTTGCTGCTGAGTTAAACCAGATTCAGTTGACGCTACCTGACGGCGTTATTGCCGAAGCGGTATATGACAGAACTACACTAGTCGATAAAGCGATTGCCACCGTTCAGAAAAATTTATTGGAAGGCGCATTATTGGTCATTGTGGTGTTGTTTTTATTACTGGGTAACATTCGCGCTGCATTTATCACTGCCGCCGTGATTCCACTTGCCATGTTGGCAACCATAACTGGCATGGTTCAGGCTGGTATTTCTGCCAACCTGATGAGTCTGGGCGCACTGGATTTTGGCCTGATTGTCGATGGTGCAGTGATTATTGTGGAAAACAGTGTGCGGCGTTTATCACTGGCTCAGTCT
Organism: Methylophaga thalassica; assembly: GCF_030159795.1. NCBI lineage: Bacteria > Pseudomonadati > Pseudomonadota > Gammaproteobacteria > Thiotrichales > Piscirickettsiaceae > Methylophaga > Methylophaga thalassica. Next base: position 883,164 of record NZ_BSND01000003.1, read on the forward strand.
GGTCGTGATGCAGTTTTACCATTAAATGAACGGCTGGCGGTTGTGTTTGATGCGAGCAATGAAGTAATTCGACCCAGCTTATTTGGCATGTTGATTATTACACTGGTTTACATCCCTTTATTCACCTTGACTGGGGTGGAAGGCAAGATGTTTGAACCCATGGCAGCGACAGTCGTGCTGGCTTTGCTGGCAGCAATGATGATGTCACTGACCATTGTGCCTGCCGCTGTGGCTGTGTTTATGAAAGGCAAAGTCAAAGAAAGTGAAAGTCTGATTATTTCTGCCAGCAAATCGATTTACCGGCCGCTGTTGATATGGAGTCTGAAGTTACGTTGGTTGGTGATAGTTGCTGCGTTTGTGTTGGTAGCCTGTTCACTGATGTTGGCATCAAAAATGGGTACAGAGTTTATTCCTCAGCTCAATGAAGGCGATATTGCCTTACATGCCTTACGCACCACCGGTACCAGTCTGCAGCAATCGATAGACATGCAGGAAGTACTGGAACATCGGCTGAAACAGTTTCCACAGGTGGATAAGGTCTACGCCAAAATCGGTACGCCTGAAGTAGCGACCGACCCTATGCCACCGAATGTGGCTGATACCTTTCTAATATTAAAGCCAAGAAAAGACTGGCCTAATCCGGCATTGCCAAAGTCAGCGCTTATCAAGCAAATCGAGACAGCTGCGAAGGACTTGCCTGGCAATAACTATGAATTCACCCAACCCATTGAGATGCGTTTTAACGAGTTGATCTCAGGTGTCAGGGCGGATGTGGCCATAAAAGTGTTTGGTGATGATCTGGAACAGCTTAAACAATCAGCACAATCGATTTTAACTATTATCAAAGAGATACCAGGCCAAGCGGATGCCAGACTGGAACAAGTCAGTGGTTTACCCATGGTCTCAGTAGAACCCAAACGCCTGGCGCTATCGCGTTATGGCCTCAGTGTGGATGACTTGCAGACTATGCTGTCCACCGCGATTGGTGGTCAGGATGCGGGGTTAATCTATGAAGGCGATCGACGCTTTAAACTGGTTATTCGATTAGCTGATGAACGACGACAGGATATGGGGGCACTCTCTGAGTTACCCGTGTCTTTGCCTTCTGGTCGTTATGTGCCGCTATCGGAGATAGCAACCATTAAACTTGTTGATGTGCCAAGCCAAATCTCGCGTGAAAATGCGAAACGTCGTGTTGTGGTCACAGCTAATGTCAGAGATCGTGATCTGGGGTCTTTTGTGCAGGAAGCTCAGCAAAAACTTGAGCAGCAACTGACATTACCTGATGGTTATTGGCTGGAGTTTGGTGGTACCTTTGAACAGCTAGCCTCAGCCAGTCAACGGCTGGCTATCGTAGTACCTGTCACCTTATTTGGCATTTTATTGTTATTGGTGACCATGCTGGGTTCTGTTAAGGATGCCGCTATTATCTTCACCGGAGTACCGTTGGCCTTAACCGGTGGCATTGTGGCTTTATTGTTAAGGGATATGCCTCTATCGATTTCAGCGGCTGTCGGTTTTATTGCCCTGTCCGGTATTGCGGTATTAAATGGTTTGGTGATGTTGTCATTTATTCGTGATCATTGGCACCAAAACGGCGATCTCTATAAAGCGATTGTGGAGGGGGCGATGTTACGATTGCGTCCGGTCATGATGACTGCTTTAGTCGCTAGTCTTGGTTTTGTTCCTATGGCACTGAATACGGGTACCGGTGCAGAGATACAACGACCATTAGCAACGGTGGTCATAGGCGGTATTGTGTCATCCACCTTACTTACCCTGATCGTATTACCGGCTTTATATCTGCTGGTACATCATCGTAAAAACTAGATAAAAATAAAATCAGGGTTGTGATGGCAGCCCTGATGTTTATTATGAGTAAAAGTACCGACTTTACAAAGCCAACGATCCTACTGTACTAAAAGCCATTGTGCGGTTAACCATACTTTTGTCGTTCAGAGTCAACATTGTTTGTATATAAGATTAGCTAGCCTGAGCGGCATAGAACGTGTGGTGCGATGAGGATACGGTTGTTTTATTGAGCATACGTGGTACAGAAGGGCCAATGTATGAAAATCATCGATGATGAGCACAATATCCTGGCTGTCTTCACCATGACTGAATTTCAAGGTTTGTATCAGGCACAATAATCTGCTTCATCACTGTAACGTTTTATGCCTATAACAGGGTTATGATACAAGGGATATTGTGTTTAACAATAAATTGCTTTATATCGTCAGCCCAGTCTTATAGATCCCATAGAGGAAAAGAATATGAAAACCTTCATCCCGTATTTTGCAGCTATATTGTTTAGCTGTTCTGCATTGGCAGATGATGTCGATATGGCCGGCTTACAGCTTGGCATGACGCTTGATGATGCAAAAAGTGCTCTGCTCAATTACGGTGTCAATGCCAGTGCGATTGAAGAAGAAAAGCAGTATTACACCTACAGTGATGGCGCGAAGACATATAAAACACCAAGTTTTATTCATAGCTTATCTGCCAATATTGAGGAAACCGAGCAAGGTCAGCGTCGTGCAGATAGCTTTAAGTTGATATTTACGCCCTTACCAAAAGCAGGTCGTTTAGTTGCCATTTATCGTGTCTCTGAAAATCATGTTAATCCCGTCACGGTCGCTGATTATCGTCAATCACTTATTGAGCAATATGGGCAGCCATTTGATAATGCCGGACCACTGGACTGGATTTTTCCGCAGGGCAAACTCAATTGTTTGGGCGCATCCAGTTCACAAATCACCCCACCACGAACATTGAATGCAGACACCATTATGGGGCTGGTATTCAACAAAGAGGGTAGCCGTTATCAAGTGAATGATTTCAGAAACCCTGAAGTAAAAAGTCTGGATGAGTGTGCAAGCTGGATGAGCTTTCAATTTGGCACAATCGATGACCAACCCGCTACCAATATCACAGCAACGATGGTTGATGTGCCAGGCTGGGTTGAGGCGTATGAGGCTGCTATGGAGTGGGTAGGCGAGTTAAAGCAGGAAGCGCTTGATAAACGTAATGCGGGAAAAACAAGTCCACAATTATAGGTCTTGTGAGGCATTCATCTTACCAGTGTGACATTGTCAGTTGAATTATTAAATAATAATGAATATCATTTGCATATGTTAATTAAATACAAATAGGTGAGTAATGATTGCAGTTATTTATGGTTCAACCACAGGCAATACCTCAGACGCAGCAGTAAAAATAGCCAAAATCCTGGGTGAAGATCAGGTTGAGCTATTTGATGTAAAAGATGTCGGACTGGCTGCGCTGGAGTTTTTTGACAATATCATCTTTGCTATCCCTACCTGGGATTATGGTGAGGTGCAGGCAGACTGGCAGGATGTCTGGGACGAGATTGATGAAGTCGACTTCTCCAGTAAAACCGTGGCCTTTCTCGGAATGGGTGATCAATTTGCCTACGCCGAGTGGTTTCAGGACGCAATGGGTATGTTGCACGATAAAGTGCTGGCTAGAGGGGCTAAAGTTATTGGTCACTGGCCTGTGGAGGGGTATGAGTTTAATGCCTCAAAAGCCTTGACGGCTGATAAGCAGTTTTTTGTTGGCTTAGCTTTGGATGAAGACTGTCAGCCAGAACTGACGGAAAGTCGACTCAATCAGTGGTGTCAGCAACTGAAATCGAGCTTATTGAAAGCAGCATAAATTTGAGTGAGGACGGTTTCAAACTGGAGCCGTCTTTTCATTCTGTCAGACGTTCAGAATCCCTGGCGAGCTCATCGGGCAAGTGAAGACTTAAAAAATCGACCCAACTACTGGTTTTTGCATCCAGATAAGCCCGCGATGGGTAGAGAGCATAGACATTAAATAACGTGCCTCGATAGTCAGGTAATACCCGTATCAATGAACCTGATGCTAACTCATCAACGACACTGAATATAGGAATCATCCCTATTCCCATACCATGCATAATCGCTTGTTTGACGGTGCTGCCTACATTGACTTGAAAGGGCGAATTTTTAATATCAACGCTGGCGTCGCCAATGGCTGAGGTTAGTTCCCAGTAATCTAATGGCAGCACGCTAGAAGCCATTTTTATACCCTGATGTTGCTCTAAGTCAGCCGGGTTTGTAGGCATGCCGTGCTCGGCTAAATACGCTGGGGAGGCACACAATATGCTGTAGGTCTGACCAATCACTTTTGCTATCAGACTGGAGTCAGGCAGTTGTGGCGCCATGATGATCGAGACATCAATACCTTCCTCAATCAACTCAGGAATACGGTTTGCCAGTGTGATATCAAAGGAAACAGCCGGATAAAGCTCTCTATACGCGCTAACGGCTTTAACAAGATATTTGTTTGCCAAGGCCGGCATTGCATGAAGTCTAAGTCGTCCAACCGGATTCATCTGAGCATCCCGTGCTTCCGCTTCCGCTTCTTCCACATTCGCTAATATCTGTTCACATCGCAGCAGGTAGCGTTGGCCGGCTTCAGTTAATGCGATTCGACGCGTAGTTCTGTGTAATAAACGAGTGCTAAGGTGCTGTTCTAAGGCAGATATGGCACGTGACACGTTAGCTGAGCTGGTTTCCAGTCTTTCTGCTGCCTTAGTAAAACTGCCGCTTTCATTTACCTGTAAAAAGGTTTTCATTGATTCAATGGTATCCATTTATCACCTATTGTTACGAATTTTGTAACAATTATTAACATTAAATACTGTTTATTGGTAGTTTGATAAGAAATAAAATAGCCAACCATTTGTCATTTAAAGCGTATTTTGAGTCGATTGTGAAAACGTTATTTCTTCTTTTCCCTTACACGATGTTGCTACTTTTGTCTGCTTGCATCAGCTCTGAGGGTATTGTGCCGCAGAGTGACGTGCCGGTAGATAACACCTTCCAATTAAGCGAACATGTGCAAGAAATACAAGAAGATGCGGCGTGGCCGACAGATCAGTGGTGGCAATGTTTTCAGGATGAACAACTTAATCAGTTAATGCAGCTTGCCGTCAGCCAGAGCCCATCGGTGCAGGAAGCACAGGCAAGGATTCGGCTGGCGACGTCATTAGCGGCACAGACCGATGCTGCTTTATCGCCAACAATGGATGCTGAAGCTCAAATTAACCGTAAACGTTGGCCGACGGATTATTTCTATGGTCCGGGCGAGTTGGGCGGTACCACCAGTTGGAATAATACAGGCTTACTCAGCCTCCACTATGATCCTGATATTTGGAATAAAAACTCACTGCAAAGTGAAGTGGCATTAAGTGAGATTAAAAAGCAAACGGCAAAAAGCCAGATAGCGAAGCTGAATATCGAATCCGCATTAATGTCTTCATATATTCAACTGTCACTGAATCACGATGAGCTGGAACTGGCTCAGCAGGCTGTGAACACCTATCAAGAGAAGCTTGATGTGATAAAAGCACAGCTGAAAATGGGCTTGAATACCGAAGTTGCGGTACATCAGGCTGAAACGCAGCTTGCTGACGCCGAGGCAAAACTTGAAGCAGTTAAGGATCATATTGTGATAGCCAAACATGCAATTGCGGCCTTATTAGGTAAAGGTCCAGCGTTTGCTGACAGTCTAAAACCACCACACTTAAAGAGAACAGAAGAGGTGTCTTTACCCAGTCATATACCAGCTGAATTACTTGGGCATAGGCCGGATGTGGTGGCAAGCCGCTGGTTAGTGTTCAGTGCGAATAAACATATTGATATTGCTCATACTGCCTTTTATCCGAATATTAATCTTTCCGCTGCTATCGGTTTCATGGCTGTTAACGGAAGCGTATTAAGTGTTTTTAGTCATGACAAACTGACCTACGATGCAGGACCAGCCATCTCTCTGCCGATTTTTGATGCAGGCAGAATTAGAGGTGAGTTATCTGAAGCAACGGCCAGTTATGATATGACAGTGGCTTTGTATAAAAAAACCTTAACTGAGGCGATGCAGCAAATTGCAGATAGTGCCGTCTCACTGAAAAGTTCGCTGACACAATCAGCAACACTGGCCTCTGCTGTTAAGGCATCACATCAGGCATATCTACATGCAAATGACGCCTATGAAGTGGGGCTGACGGATTATTTACCCGTACTGGAGGCCAAACTGGCCTGGTTACAGCAACAGCTTTTTTCTCAACAAATAAATGCGCAGGTGCTGCAATATCGGGCTGACCTCATTATTGCATTAGGCGGAGGGCTGACCACAGAGGATGATGGTCCAAAACAAGCTGCACTTCGGTATCAGGAAAAACCTTAATGGCTTCCAGCAGCGTGTTGACGCTAAAACAGGCAGCAAAACAGTGGTTAAATGAAGATGGACTGACCTGGAATTTTATTATTCAGGGTTTGGTCGCTTTATTTCTGACTTTATGGCTTGCCATGCGACTGGAGTTACCACAACCTGCCGTGGCCTGTATCACCGTGGTTATTGTCATGCAGCCACAGAGCGGGCAGGTGCTGGTCAAGGGATTATTTCGCTTTCTAGGCACCTTGATTGGTTGTGTTGTGATGCTCATTCTGGTTGCATTAGTCGCTCAGGAGCGTGTGTTGTTTCTGTTAGCTGTAGCTGTGTGGATTGGTCTTTGTGCTGCTGGGGCAATGGCATTTCGGGATTATCGTTCCTATGCTTTTGTGCTGGCGGGCTATACAGCCACATTGATTGGCATTCCGGCCATACAAAGCCCAGATATGGCCTTTATGTTAGCGGTGTGGCGAGTACTGGAAATTAGCCTTGGTATATTCATTGCCACGGTGATCAGTGCCACCCTATTTCCACAAACATCGGGTCAGGCAATTCAAAAAGCGGTCAGCCAGCGTTTTGGTGACTTTGCTGATTTTATTGTTACCAGTCTGGAAAACCCCGAGCAGCAGACAATGTATGAAAACAAAATGATGCTGTTTGCAACGCAGTCTGTAGGTTTGGAAAACCTTAGGTATGTCAGTAGTATAGAAGATTATTCTACCAAGTTACGTAAACAAAGGTTGGCGCGTTTAAACCAGGAGTTTATGCAGTTAACGACCCGTTATGCAGGCTTGCATATGCTTTTGAATCGTATCAGACAGGATGCACCAACGTCGGTAATGGTGGCTATTGAACGCTGTTTAAAGACGGTCAAACAGACATTGCTGCCTGTTCGTCATGCCACGTTGACCTCGCAACAGGCTGCTGATCTGGCAAATGAAATTTTTTCCCGTCAAGCACAACTGAGACAGAAAATTCGTGAAGAGCGACAGTTTCTTCCTGGTCATATCAGTGAAGCAGATCAGCGGGATTTTGACACGGCCTGTGAGTTAATTTTTCGTTTGTTTGATGAAATGCGATTGTATTGTGAAACACAGTCCACGCTGGCGGCTGAGCAACATCATTACGAACGACAGCGTGTGACATTCAGTACCAAAATGAACCCTGTTGGTGCACTGATAACTGGATTAAGAACCAGTCTTATCGTTTTGTTATTTGGCACATTTTGGATTGAAACTGCTTGGCCAAGTGGTAGTACATTCGCGATGGTCGCCATTGCGATTTCTGCCATTGTGACCACAACACCAAACCCGGCCAGATCAGCCAAACAGATCACCCTGGGAACCATATTGGCAGCGCTGAGTGGCACACTTATTAATTTGCTTCTGCTACCGCATTTGGATGGTTTTGCTTTGTTGTGTTTTGCTCTTGCTGTTCCCTTGATAGTGGGACTTTATCTTTCCACTAAACCAAAATATACCGGTTATGGCATGGGCCTACTTATCTTCTTTTGTTTAGGTGCTATTCCGCTCAACCAAGCGGTTTACGATACAGCGGCGACCTTAAATAACTATATTGCCTTGATACTGGCTCAGAGTATGGTGGCTGTGATTTTGACCGTTATTATTCCTGCTGATAATCGTTTCGTCTGGCAACGACTGAATAAGGAAATGCGTCATCAAATAATGGCTTTATTCAACCGTCAGCGTTCTCAACGTCGCCATCAATTTGAGAGCCAGACACGGGACTTATTAAGTCAGTCCTATGGCTTTGCCGGTGACTCACCACAACAATATAAAACATTATTAAAAACCTGCTTCTCAGTGCAGATAGTCGGCCATGCATTGATGGAGATCGATGATGTTGAACAACGACTTTCATCATCAGGTGGGCTGAATGACGATTGGAAATGGTATAAACAGGGATTAAATAAAGCGTTGATAACGGTGTTTGAAAGACCTACTGCCAATCACAGGATAAGTGCTTTAGGGCATCTGGAGAAAATGATGGCCTGGTTGCAGCCATATACCTCAGACATTGTGCATTTTGATGAATCTATTCCTAAACAGATATTGAGCTATCTGCACTTTATTAGAAACGTCTTGCTTGATAACTACCTGTTTGCTGAGCCTTTACCTGCTGGAGTGAAGTCATGATGGATGTGATGCGTGAGTGGAGTATCTCTGGTGTGATCTTTCCTGCCATCACTGGCCTGTTTGTTTTGAGTTTAATGCTGATGTGGTTATTGGATATGCTGTTTGCCCGTTTAGGTGTCTACCGTTATGTCTGGCATCCGGCACTGTTTAAACTGAGTGTGTTTGTCTGTTTATTTTGTTTCACTGCTTTTATGGTCTATCAATAGCATGAAGAAGTTTATAAGTTATCTTGTCACCTTATGTTTTTTTCTGGCCGCCAGTTTTCTGGCCTACAGCTTATGGCAGAAGTATATGCATTCACCCTGGACACGTGACGGGCGTGTGCGTGCCGAGATTATTAATGTCGCACCAGACGTGTCAGGTATCGTTACTGAAGTCGCTGTCAAAGATAATCAGGAAGTGAAAAAAGGGGATTTGCTGATGGCAGTAGATGCGGAGCGTTATGCCTTAGCCGTCAAAAATGCAGAAGCAGTGGTTGCAAACAAAAAAACACTTCTGGAAATGTATCAGGCCCAGGCCAAACGCCGTCAGGCCATGGATAAACGCACGGTTTCCCGTGAAAGTAAGATTGATGCGGATCACCAATCCTCGGCAGCACTAGCCGATTACCATTCGGCAGTGGCGAAGTTGAATGCGGCTAAACTGGATTTGGAAAGAACAAAAGTTTATGCAAAAACAGATGGTTATATAACAAACTTAAATGTCTACGTAGGTGATTATGCACACACAGGACAGGCGATGATGGCATTAATCGACAAACATTCTTTCTGGGTATACGGCTATTTTGAAGAGACAAAACTGGCTTTACTCAAAGTGAATGATCCCGTCGATATTGAACTGATGAATGGGGTAATACTCAGTGGTCATGTTGAGAGTATTGCCAGAGGCATTTATGACAGTGATAATCCGGAGAGTCGTGATCTGGTAGCGGATGTGAATCCCACTTTCAACTGGGTTCGTCTGGAGCAACGTATACCGGTGCGTATCGCTTTAGATGATGTTCCCGAACAGACGCTGCTAGTTGCGGGTATGACTTGTACGGTGATCGTGAAAAATAATAAAGCTGACACTGAGCCTGCCGTCACAGGTTCAATGTCAGCGAAGTAACCTAGAGTCCGATTGAAAACATTGAGTCGAGATCATGTTTGCTATAAACGCGAAAAGCCAACATGGTCTCAGTTTTCGTAATCGCTTCGATATCGACAATTTTGTTGGTGACTAAGGTGGCCAGTTCATCATTATCCTTAACCCGGGCAATGGCGACCAGGTCGTAATTGCCGCTGACAGAATACACTTCACTGATACCATCCACATCCGCCAGTGTTTCAGCAACTTGGGTAATTTTCGTACGTTCAGTTTGAATTAAAATAAATGAGGTAATCATTGGGTTCTCCAGACGGTTGCACTAGGTTATCGTTTACAAATAAGGGGATAACAAGCTCATAAATGAGTCGCGTAGTCTAACAGGCACGCTACGGTTTGCCAGATCTTGATCACTGACCGCTTCACTTTTCGCAATGATGTTATCAAAGTGTTGGCTTAATTCTTTATTTAAGGTGTGCGAGAAAATCTCAATGCCTAATTCGTAGTTTAGCCGCAGACTGCGAGGATCCAGATTAGCCGAGCCCACCAGAGAATAGTGATCATCGACACATAGCAGTTTGCTATGACAGAACGGCGCCGGTTGATAAAAGACCTCTACATTCCACAACAATAGCTCAGTCAGCATATTTCGGTTAGCCCAATGAATATAGATGAGATTATTTTTTGCTGGCAACACGATGCGAACCCGAACACCACGCATCGATGCTGATTGTAATGATGCGATGATTTCGCGGCTGGGGATAAAGTAGGGCGTCATAATATCCACGGTGTTTTTTGCCGCTGAAATTACGCTCTGAATCGTTAACGATAAGGCATCCATCGCTTCATCAGGATCTTCCGGAATCACGCGACAGTGGTAGCTGTTTGGCTGAGGAGCCGGTGTCGGGAACAGACAATCCATTTTTGTTTCACTGGCAATTAACCAGTCATCATAAAAAATACGAATTAAATCTTTTACAACGGGACCTTTAAAACTAAAGTGAATATCGGTGATACGTCTGGGTTGCAGCGCCAGTTGACGATGATCATCACTAATATTCATGCCACCGGCAAACGCGATAGTGTTGTCAATAATCATCAGTTTGCGGTGATTACGCATATTGATATAGATATTGGGGGGCAGAAGACGGGGTGGTGTGAATTTCGCGACTTCTATGCCCAACGCTTTTAAGCGCTTTGACGGTTTTTGCCAGGAATACCACTCTCCAATGCCATCAATGATCACTTTGACTTCAACACCACGTTTGACGGCAGCAGAAAGCGCGTCAATAAATTCGGTACCTGTTTTATCAGTTTTGAGAATATAGGTGGTTAATAAAATACGTTGTTGAGCTGAGTTGATGGCCTCAATCATAACAGGGTAGGCTTTATCACCATTATGAAAAATGCTGACATCATTACCGGCACTGAGCTTCGTACCGGTGATTCTTTCGCCAATGCTATCCAGTCCGTAGCCGTTAATATGTCGTATTGAACGTTTGGCATAACCTGACTCAAACGGAATTTTGAATAAACGACGCTTGATACTGGTGGCACGGCTGCGAACCCGGTTCACACCAAAGAAAAAATAAGCGATGGGACCACCATAGGGAATAAACAAGCAAGACATTATCCAACCAAGTGCGGCTCGGCTGTCACGTTTGTAAAGCAAAATATGAAAAACACTATAAGCCGCTGGACCTGCATGCAATAGAACTAACAATAAAATGTAAACGATATCCATGTTGACAACCCAATGATGACAAACGTCATAGTAACGGAGTCTCACTAAGAAAACGATTCACTTCACTGAAAAACGGCCTATGCTGATGACAGAATGTGAATCAGCACATCAGCCGGTTTTTTTGCCTACAGATTCTGCTATGATGGCTCTATATCAGTTTTTCTACCCGATTGATTTTACTATAGTAATTTAGTGTCAAAGCGGGAGGTAACTTGGCGGGGGCGCAGACAATGGAAGCACCGAAAATACCTGGCGATGAACGAGAACGTTTAGACGCTTTATTTTCTCTTGAGCTTCTGGATTCAGAACCTGAAGCAGTTTTTGATAATCTCACTCGATTGGTCGCCGATGTTTTTGACATCCCAATCGTGGCGATATCTCTAATTGATGAATCCCGCCAGTGGTTTAAATCGATACAAGGTCTGGATGTTTGCGAAACGGGACGTGACATCTCTTTTTGTGGCCATGCCATTTATCATAAAACCCCATTGGTCGTTGAAAATACAGATGCAGATGAACGGTTCAGGGACAATCCTCTGGTCACAGGTCCACCACACATTGTTTTCTATGCTGGGGTTCCACTGCGATACAGATTTAATAATCATCAATATCTGCTGGGCACCCTATGTATCATTGATCACAAAGTCAGGACATTAAGTGAACAAGAATTAAAGCGCCTGCAGATGTTTGCCTATCAGGTGGAGTCGCTTATTGAACTTCGTTTGTCCAGTCAGCGACTAGAGCAGGCCAGCAAAGCCAAATCAGCTTTTATGGCGAATATGACACATGAGTTACGCAGTCCCATAGCCGGTGTGATTGGTATGCTGGATATATTAACCCACAGTGAGCTTACGGCAACTCAGCAACGGCACATCGAATTAGCCAGCAAAAGTGCCGACTTGTTGCTCAATATCATCAATGACATTCTTGATTTTTCCAAACTTGAAGCTAAAAAAGTCCACATTCGTGATGACATATTTAATCTGACAAAGCTATTTGAAGATGTGTTTGAAACCTTTAGTTTACGCAGCACAAAAACGGATAAAAACTATCATCTGTCGCTGGACTGGAACAAGGATTTAGTGGTCGAAGGTGATGCTACCCGCCTAGAACAGATCCTACGCAATCTATTAAGCAATGCAGATAAATTTACCCAGCATGGTCATATTCAGGTCATGGCCAGTCTTGTTGAGCAATCTGATAATGATATGACGCTATCCTGCCAGGTGATTGATAGTGGTATTGGTATTAATGCCAATCAGATAAATCGTCTGTTTGAGCCCTTTGAACAAATTGACAATAGTTCATCAAAAAGTTTTGGCGGTACTGGGCTGGGCTTGGTGATCTCTAAAAAACTGTGTGAATTAATGGGTGGCAATATCACTGTTAAAAGTGAGCCGGGTAAAGGCTCTTGTTTTTGTTTCACTATCAAACTAAAACGGCTGAAAGAGACAGCGCCGACATTAACAAAAACAGAAGTTCACCAACAAGCATCATTCACAGAATCTGAGCTAGATGGTGCCCATGTTTTGATTGTAGATGACGACATTACTAACCGATCTGTACTGGAATTTTTCCTGACTCGGTTAAATGTGCAATTCACTTCAGCTGAAAATGGTGTTCAAGCAAGTCAATTACTCACTCAACTTGACGCTTATAATCCAGTACAGTTGATTTTGATGGACTGTCAAATGCCTGTGATGGACGGCTATACCACTAGTAAACAAATCCGAGAAGGTAAGTTGGGTAAGCACTGTCAGGATATACCAATCATTGCTTTAACGGCTAATGCCATGAAAGGGGACGATGAAAAATGTTTGCGAGCAGGTATGACTGATTACATGACAAAGCCTATTAAGCTCGATCAATTATTAGAAAAAATGGTGTATTGGTCTACACGCAAACATCCCCATTAGTTAAATTAATGGTTCAGTGCCTTGCTGGCGTTTTACACAGGCCTGAAACAGCTCCTCATGCACTTTATCGACAGAGGTTTCAACAGGGTAGATATAGACGCGTCTTCCTATCGCTAAAAGATCATCACGTCCTTGTGTATCTTTATAAATCGACTTGATTTTATTCTCAAATGTGGTCCAGTCATCGCCCTCAGTTTGTCTGATTTTTTGTATTTCATAGGCTGTTCCAGCCTGGTAAGCACAACTGGTGATTGTATTTCGTTCAAGGTCATCCGCTGTGGCTAGTGATGAGGTCAGGCATAACATTATCAGGCAATAAACGTATTTCATCTGAGTTATCCCCTAAATGATTATTCACATAGTGAGTTATTGATTCTAATAGAAAATGAGAGAAACCGGCTGTTTTTCGTGACTGAAAAAATACGATCAAGGTTTGTCAGAGACAGCTTTTATGTGATAACAAGGAAGTGTGTTTTGACTCGGAGCAATTAGCATGAGTAGAGAAACAGAAAAAAGCATGATTGTTCTCGCCCGGCATCGCCTGAAATGGTTAAAAGTCGCGTTAGCCGGAAGGAATGCCGATTTAAATCTTGTTCAAAATACATTTCACCAATTAACAGGGTTAACCAGCCTGCGATTTGTTCAGGATAACGGGCTCAGTGATGAAACGATAAGAGAGTTGGCCATCATTGATAACCTGGCGACGCTGAATGTGCAACAGCAACATCCTGAAGTACTGGACAAGCTCTCCAAAGAAGCCCAGGAATTATCGAAATACTTAGATATGCCTGCACGCGACTTACTGGATTTATTGTTTAAACAAGGAGCTCGTTTTCATAATCAGGATGCCATTTCGGTTGCATTACATCGCGGTTTGATTAGTGATATCCATCATGAAGCGGAAGCCTATGCACGCTTGCAAGCCAGAGAGTGCCGAAGCGAAAAGTAAATCGCTATAATCAATGATTGACAAGCAAAGACGACCGGTCGCATTATGCGGTTATGAGCACACAAAAACAGATTAAAAAAGAACAAATCCTCAATCAGGGGATTGAGTTACTGATGCGAAATGGTTATCACGGCACCGGTATCAAATTGATATTAGATACCGTTCAGGTGCCCAAAGGCTCGTTCTATAGCTACTTTGAAAGTAAAGAAAACTTCACAGCAGAAGCCATTCGTCACTACATCGCCCCCTTTATTTCACGCCTACAATCTTTCCTGAACAAAACAGACTTAAATGGTCACGAGGCTATCAAAGCCTACTTTGAATCACTTATCGAGGATCTGGAGCAGTCAGATTACAGTGGTGGCTGCCTATTAGGCGATATGATGGGGGAAATCAGCAGTGCCAGTGAACTATGCCGACAAACATTGTTAGCTGCGGTGAGTGACTATTGCCAATTACTCGAACAGGGCTTGGGTGAAGCACAGCAGAGCGGTATTCTTCGTCAGGATATTACACCAGAGGTAATGGCAAAACTGTTATTTGATCAATGGCAAGGCGCATTACTACAGATGAAAATCGAAAAGTCGACGCAAGCATTAAAACGTTGCTTGACGCTATTACTTGATGATTATTTTATTCAACACTAAACGTTGAATTTTTTTAAACCTAAATAAAGACGACCGGTCATGTTTAATGAGGTGAAATCATGAATAAGTACATTATCGAACGCGAGATTCCAGGGGCAGGTGAGCTAACAGTCAATGAACTTGACCAGATAAGCGATAAATCCTGTTCTGTTTTGCGAGAAATGGGGCCTGAGATAGAGTGGGTGGAAAGTTATGTCACCGATAACAAAATCTATTGTGTTTACAAGGCAGAAAATAAAGACTTAATCTTGCGTCATGCTGAACAAGGTGGTTTCCCAGCAAATGTCATCTCAGAAGTTAAAAATACAATAAAACCCAAATCTTGAGATAACGAAGGCACCCTAATTGAAGGGGAGAGAAATGAAAAACAAAACAAAAGCTTATATAAGCGGCATCAGTATCGTACTCAGCAGCATGCTGGCAGTGAACGTTTATGCGGATGACTATCGGTTAAAACAAGTCTCAGATGGTATTTTTTACCATCAGGGAGCACAAGAGGATGCCAATCAACATAATAAAGGCGAAATCGCGAATACCGGTTTCATTGTCGGTGACAAGTGTATTGCCGTAGTGGATAGCGGTGGCAGTTATCTTGAGGGTAAAGCGTTATTTGAAGCCATTCGTGAAAAAAGTGATTTGCCAATCTGTTATGTCATTAATACCCATGCCCATCCCGATCATTTTCTCGGCAATGCGGCATTTAAAGACACCGGAGCTACTTTTATTGGTAATGACAAAATGCCAGCCGCTATCGAAGCCCGAAAAGCATTCTATGAAACACGCTTCAGCGACATTCTGGGGGAATATTACAAAGGCACAGAGTTTATTGAACCAACACGACTGGTCAGTGTGGATAAACCTCTCACCATCGATTTAGGTGGGCGAGAACTGGTACTAAACAGTTATCCCACCTCACATACGGATAATGACCTGACCGTGCTGGATAAAAACACCAAGACCTTGTGGACCGGCGATCTATTATTCGTCAAACGTATTCCTGCCCTTGATGGCAGTATTAATGGTTGGCTGGCCACGATCGAAAAGCTGAAAGCCATGCAATTAAACGCCGTTATTCCCGGTCATGGTCCTGCTCAATATCAGGACTGGCAACACGCTTTTGATGTTGAAGAACATTATTTCTCAACGATTCGTCAGCAAATCAGAGCCATCATTAATGATATGGGAACCATTAACGAAGCAACCGAATCTGTCGGCCTGAGTGAGAAGGGTAAGTGGCTGTTATTCGACGACTATCATAAACGCAATATCACAGCCGCTTTTACTGAACTGGAATGGGAATAACCGAATGAACACATTATTTAAAAATATCGGGCTTGCTGCTTTATTGAGCTTATTTTTGTTGCCAGCTTTGTGCATGGCCGCTGATGAGCCTCAGGAGCAATGGCAAACCCTTAAAGAAATCTATTTTGAAAATAAAACGATTTTAGAAGATGCCGATGACTGGTTAGTGATCGAAGCACCAAAAAGAGCTGAAGACGCGGCGATAGTGCCAATCCATCTCTATTCAAAGAAACCGCAAACCGCCAGTTCTTATATCAAAAATCTGCATGTATTTATTGATAATAACCCAATGCCGTATTCAGCTAACTTCCATTTGTCGCCTGCATTAGAAACGGTGGATATTTCTACCCGTATGCGCGTGGATCAATACACCTATATTCGAGCCATAGCAGAGATGAACGATGGCAGCCTGCACATGGTGAAGCGTTTTGTAAAAGCTTCGGGTGGTTGTAGTGCGCCAGCAGCAAAAGATCAGGTCGCAGCCATGGCGAGACTGGGCAAAATGCAGATTCGTTATCGTGATGGAGACCCTGATGAGGCGAAACCAGTTCAGGTGGTCATCAGTCATCCTAACAATAGCGGCCTGCAAATGGACTTAAAAACCCGTGGTTATATTCCGGCACATTATGTCGAAAAAATGCAGATTACGCTGGAAGGTAAGGTGTTGATGACCATTGATACTGGCATATCGATTAGTGAAGATCCCAGCATGCGTTTTATGCTGCCAGCCGGGAAAGCAGGGCATGGTTTGTTGAAAGCAGAAGTAACCGATAATAAAAAGCAGATCTATACGATAGAAAAGCAGATTTAATAGTGTTCTGACTGACAGGGATGTCAGTCGCTGAATGGATATTTCCAGTTGATTTGTTCAGCTGGCATCATTTGATCGACACTCAAACGAATCATGCCGGTTGGATCGCTGGCCGGTCCGATAACCACATAACGTCGGCCAGATTCGGTATAACCTATGCCTCGTGCCGGATTAAATTCAGTAATCGGACTGCTGTTACGTAAAGTAAACGGAAGCAGCTTATCTTCTTCATCAGCAGGCTTGAATGGAGGCACGGTTTCAGGACGTTGACGCAGCCCAACAAAAATTTCCTCACCACTTGGCAGAATCAGAATATTCCAGTGATAAAGCGTCATCACCGTATCAGCAGCATTTGTCATTTATTCAGCACCTTCATGGCGATGAGATAAAAAATACCCAGGGCAATCTTCAGGTTTGAGTGGTGGACTATGATAATAGCCTTGAAAGATATCACAGCCCATCTCAAGCAAGGCTTCACGTTGATCTTTTGTTTCCACGTATTCTGCTACCACAGAGACTTTTTGAGCTTTACCTAAAGCACTGATGGTGCGAATGATATCGGCGTTAGTTGAATTGGTTAAAACATCACGTGTAATCGATCCATCAATCTTAATCGCATTTACTTTAAAGCGACGCATATGTAACAGTGAGGAATACCCCATGCCAAAATCATCCATAGCTAGGTGAATACCTATATCACTGATTTCTTGTAATATTTTCTCAACTTGCTGTGAATCAGAAATTTCTGATGACTCGGTAATTTCCAGCTCAATTTCTTCAGGATGAAGTCCGTATTTAGTGACACAGCCCGATAAAAAAGTCGGTAAAGCATTATCACTCAGTTGCAGTGGAGAGATATTGATGGCCATTGTCAGGTTCTGGTGGCCTAAAGCATTCCATTTCGCCTTAGCGATACAGCAGTGTTCGAATACCCAACGACCTAATTTATTAATATCACCACTATCTTCAGCCAACATGACTAGCATCGCCGGAGACACAAAACCATATCTTGGATGCGTCCAGCGAACCAGTGCTTCAACCCCAACAATATGACCTGCACGATGATGTTTGGGTTGGTAAACAACCGTTAATTCATCATGGTAAATTGCTTGACGCAAGTCATAGACCAGATCTCTGGCAATCATTCCAACCTTGTCTTGCCTGCTGATAATTTGTTGTTTGGTTTGGCCATTATGAATAATGGTGTTAGTGGCCTCTTCAAAAGCCAATTGCTCTTGCTGATGTCTGTATATCTCGGCTTTGCGAACAAAAGGTAAATAGAGCAGTGTACTGATACTGATTGTCAACAATTGTAGTGCGACCCCATACCATGACTCAGTCAGTAACCACGCAGACAAAATGGGCGGTGTCGTCCAGGTCACACTGCCTGGGTTCACTACATGCACCAAGCCTGATTGAAAAGCCAGTAATGAGATAGCCATTAAAGACAAAGGCACCATAAAAAAGGGAATTAAATAGCGTGGGTTGAGAACAATGGGTAAACCGTAAATGAGAATATCATTGATGTTAAACAGACTAGGGATGATCGAAATTTTGGCGACTTTATTTTGCATGCCACGGCGTGTCGTGATCAAAATAGCAATCACTAAGCCTAGTGTTGCACCTGAGCCACCTATCAAAACAAAACTGTCATAAACAGGCCGTGTCACCCAATCAGCACTGATAGCTGTAACATCATGAATAAAAAACGCCCCGTCATGGTAAGACTGAATAGCGATACCACCATGAACGCCAATAAACCATAAACCCTGATTAACCAATACCGTCAGCGTGCTTAATATCCAAGCGCCATAACCCTCAGCCTGAGCCCAATGCGTGAGGCCATCGTATACATCAGGAAAATCAGGTAACAAGTTGATAAATGCTGCCACTACAAAAAAGAAAACCCCGACAATAACAATGGTCGGGGTCAGGCGCATGGCGTTATAAAAGGCGGTGTCTGATTCGACGGATAAGTGTAATAAATCCAGCAGTCGTTTATGGGTTAACCAACAGATCATTTCAGCTGTTGCAATTCCTAAAATGACCGCCAGTAGCATCGACTCCATACTGAATTCGATAGCAGAATATCCAAGCAAGCTAGTCACGATAATGTAATTAATAGCCGCACTGATAGCGACCATTAATGGTGTCGGCATATCGCTTTCGCTGTTGCTGTTACTATTACTATTAAGTCTGTAAACCAATTGCACTGAAATAATGGCTGTCAAAGCCAGGGCAAAAAAGCTAAAGGTCAGCTCACTGATACTGAGTAGTGGGTTTTTCCATGAAGCACCAAACAGCGAGCTCATCAATTGTTGGTAGGCAGGCCATGGCAGATAAATAAGTAAATCCAATGTCACCCGTAGAAATGTCAACGGCAGTAATGAAACAAAACTATTACGTGTAGCTACTATCCATAACAGCATTCGTTGTTTCAATATGCTTCTCCCTAAAGACATTTATAAAATTTTTCCAATTGAAACATATACACTAATAAAAAGCAGTGAATCGCTTCATAAATTTATATAAATCATAACCTAAGCGTGATGATCTAATCTTGTTTTTATCTATTGATAAATGTATCACATGCTTCAACATTACCCGTGTCATAACCGGTTTTAAACCATTTAACCCGTTGTGCCGAGCTACCATGGGTAAAGGCATCGGGTCTAACAACCCCAGTGGCTTGTTTTTGTAAAGTATCATCCCCGATAGCACTCGCTGCCGTTAGGCCTTCCTCCAGATCACCGGCTTCCAGCAGCTGTCTTGATTCATTGGCATAGTGTGCCCAGATACCGGCAAAGCAATCGGCCTGTAATTCTTGTTTGACAGAGAGCTTATTCCATTCCACCTGACTCATTTTGCTACGAGCGGCGTTTACTTGTTGCGAAATGCCTAATAAGGTCTGGATGTGATGACCCACCTCATGGGCAATAACATAAGCCTGGGCGAAATCGCCAGGGGCTTTGAACTGATTTTTTAGCTGGTCATAAAAACTCAGATCGATGTAAACCTGTTGATCAGCAGGACAATAAAACGGCCCCATCGCTGAGTGTGCAGAACCACAAGCCGAGTTCACCTCGCCACGAAACAAAATCAGTTTGGGTGGGGTGTAACGTTGAGCATTTTCTTTAAAGATAGCTGACCAGGTATCTTCGGTATCCGCCAGAACGACAGAAACAAACTCGACACGTTCTTTTTCTTCAGCTGTTTCCTGTAAAGGTTCGGATGAGGAGACAGTAGGTGCCGAAGAGGGCATACCGAGAAGGGATAACAGTACAGGTAAATTTCCTGTCAATGCCGCTAATACAACAATGCCAATTAGCAATAATGCGGTGCCTTTGAAGCCGAGTAATCTAAAGACGGCAGGTAATAATCGAATAATACCGCCTGAACCACCACGAATCCCTGAAACACGCTGGCTTCGACGGTCATCAATATTACTACTTCTTCGGTTACCGCGCCATTTCATTTTCGTGTCCTTAGTAATAGGGAATAGGGTTACATAGCGTTGATATTACGACATTTCGGATATTGACTACAGCCCCAGAAAAACTGGCTCGCATTGTCACCTTTTTTGCTTTGACGTTTCACCATCTTATGACCACAGCGTGAACATATCGGTGGCTCCGTCAGCTTAATCTCAACTAACTGTTTAACATGGGCCACATGCTCTCTGTTTGTTTTCAGGCTGGGTGAAAGCCGCCCCGACTCAATCTTTGATATGAGGTTTTGTTTCGCTGCCAGGTTGAGAACTGGATTGGTTTTAGACTTGATATAGCGGACATAACCCAGACCATAAGTGACATTGTCTGGCATGGGCGTTTTAAACTCACTGTCACCAATGAAAACGATCACAGAAAAGACTTGTTGGTCTGTTAAGTCGAGTAAAGTCTGA
This sequence comes from Methylophaga thalassica, assembly GCF_030159795.1. NCBI lineage: Bacteria > Pseudomonadati > Pseudomonadota > Gammaproteobacteria > Thiotrichales > Piscirickettsiaceae > Methylophaga > Methylophaga thalassica. Next base: position 903,889 of record NZ_BSND01000003.1, read on the forward strand.
AGTGTTTTGATGTGTTTGTGATTTTGATGCAGTGGATTCTGAAAAGTATATTTTTGCTTATAGATTTGCTGAGTCCAGTTTTTTTGAGAGGCATTACCGAATATCCAGCCGTGAGTATTTTTTGTTTCCAACACAAAAACGCCATAAACCGAGACGATAATGTGATCAATCTGAGTGGTGCCATCTTCGGTGGGCAGGGTCACGTTTTTGATTAAATGATAATGCTGTTTATCGAGTTGCCATCGGGCGATGACATTGACCAGGAACTCACCCATGAGACCTTTGAACCAGGCTGAACGCAGGATAGCCAGACAGAAAAATAAAGGAATGAAATACCAGAAAGACAGTAATGACGTGTAGAGCGGAGTGAAGTCCATTTCAGCACCTTGGATTGAGTCGCCAAGCGCTAACAATGCACAATATTTTATTGGGAAACAAGTACTGATTATGCAAAGAGGAATTTTTCTTGGTGGGTGCTGAGGGGTTCGAACCCCCGACCCTCGCCTTGTAAGGGCGATGCTCTCCCAGCTGAGCTAAGCACCCCAAGAAAGCGTGGCATTCTACAACATCTTTTTCAGATTTGCTCGAAAAAAATAAAGAAATTGTTATATTTATTTGGTGACTTTAACAGCAATGCAGATAAGTGATTGATTCACCGTTTAAAGCACATCTAAAACCATTTTTTCCAACGAAACAAAAATAATAACAATACGGCCACTACACAGAGAATCACGATCACATCAGTAAAGGCATGACTGTCATTGGCACCAGGGATACCACCCACATTAATACCTAATAATCCCGTCACAAAGCCCAAGGGAAGAAACACGGCTGCAATCACCGATAACACATACATACGCGAATTAAGTTGTTCAGACGTTTTACTGTGCAGCTCTTCCTGAACCAGTACGGCACGTTCACGCACCGCATCCAGGTTTTCAATATAACGAATGAGGGTATCACTGATTTCATGGATTTGAAGACGATCATAATCCGATAACCAGGATATCTTTTCCAGAGTCAGACGAGCCAGGGCATCTCTTTCCGGGGCTAAATACCGGTGCATTTTAATTACCTGACGACGTAAATTGGCAATATCGTTGTGCAGGTTTTCCGTATCATCCACTAAGACAGCATCTTCATAATCGGCAATCGTATCTTCGAAACCGGCAATGGTTTCTGACATACCATCAACGGTCAGATCCACTAACTTGATGAGAAACTCTGCACTGTTCTTAGGGCCAATGCCTCTGCTCAGTAATTTATCCAATTCCGCAGCCGAAGAGGACATTTCACGACGAGTGGTAACGATAATACGGGGATCAATCCACACCCGAATCGAAATCATATCGTCCGAGCGGGCATCTTGATAATGATTAATCCCCCGCAACGACATCAGCAAACCATCATTAATGGAGGTGGTACGTGGTCGTGTTTCTTCTTCTAATAGGGCATTAGCGATCACACCATCCAATCCGGATTGTTCAAGCAGCCAACGTTCAGCATCAGGATGCGTGTAGTCAAAATGCAGCCAGAGAATGCCGTCTTCAGCCTGCCATTGCGGCAGATCATTCACATTGAGACGGGTACTTCCACCCTCACCGTTGAGTAAATGGGCAAAGGCTAAACCTGAAGGGTTGGACATGACAAAGGCGTTCCCATGCAATTAAAAAAATTTGAGCTTAGCATAACAAGAGTGGGGCATTGCCAGTATTTCAGTCAGATGATTTTCTCAATCTTCGGACAATAAAAAAAGGGAGTCAATGCTGCCACTGACTCCCTTTCAGGCTAAATAGAAAAGCTGATTAGCGAAGTGTTCTGCTGAACAGATTTAACGCCAGTTGATAGCCGATTTGTGCGGTTTGTGCATCATAACGACCACCATCACCTTCATCACGCATAAAGGCATGTTCAGCATTAAACTCATGCCAAGTGAAGGTAATATCTGTCGCTTTTAATTCCTGATAGATTTTTAACAAACCATCAGCAGGTACATGATTATCCTGTTTACCCCAAATCATTAATAACTCGCCTTTAATGTCATCAAGGCGCTCCATACTGTGTTGGCCGGGTTTGTTTGGAATTTTTTGGATATGTAAATCCGTCGCGTAGAAACATGCTGTGCCTTTCACTTCAGGTTGTAAAGCTGCACGGAAAGCCAGGTGACCACCAATGCAATAACCCATGGCACCAATATGCCCATTGCACCAAGGTTGGGTTTTTACAAACTCAATCATGGCGACATTATCAGAGTCATAACCCTGAACATCTTTCGCTTCTTTATCCGCATTACCCTTATCACGACCAGCGTCGTCATAACCCAATACGGTGCCGATAGGGTTCAGCTCATGGAAAACTTCGGGCACTAATACAGCATAACCATGGCTTGCCATCAGTCTTGCTGCACGTTCAATCGGGCCAGTCTGTTGGAAAATTTCAGAGTAGAACAAAATCACCGGGTAGCTACCTTCACCAACCGGACGGTGAATATAAGTACGCATAACGCCAGTAGGTGTATCAAGATCGACAAAGTGGCTTTGAATTTTCATAGTAGGCTCGCTAGATTGCTTGAATGTCTGAAGAATGAAAGGAGGCTATTGTACAAGAAGTCGTTTGCTTCATCATCGCTGTATTTATCCGCAAATCGAAAAGCATCATTCATCACCTCCATACTTGAGTTTTGTATTCAGATTAAAAAAATGAAAAATAGTTAATATTTAAAAAGTCAGGGTAAAAACCTCCCGATGCGGCTAAGCAGGCTTTCATTTTTTATAAATGGATTAATCTTTGTAAATTTAGGATTTTTTCCTATATTTACTCAAGGTAATGCGTAGTAAATTTACGTTACCTTATGTGAAATTTTGTGAACATGCACGCAGAGTTTACCCAGAACTTGTGATTAGCCATGTTACTGCAAACCTCGACAAAACATAAGGCAGGCACAATCCGGCAGCTTATGTAAAAGGGGAGCAGGCAATTGAGTGACATAGCCCTACACCACGAATCAGACGTCAGTATTCTGGGTAATCTTAATGCAACGCGTGACTCCATCGTCACTGATCTTTATCGTGTGCACAATAGCTGGTTATTAGGTTGGCTGAGAAAAAAACTCGGTTGCAGCTTTGATGCAGCTGACTTGATGCAAGATACCTTTTCAAAAATTTTGCAAAAAGACGATCTAACCAGTATCAAAGAGCCTCGTGCCTATCTCACCACTGTGGCCCATGGGCTGATGGTCAATCATGTTCGGCGCAGGGACATTGAAAGAGCCTATCTTGACGCTTTAGAGAATATGCCAGAAGTCGAAGTCCCTTCACCTGAGTCACTCAATATTATGGTGGAGACGCTGGCCAAGATAGATGAAATGCTCGATGGCTTGCCTGATCGGGTTCGCAGCGCCTTTTTATGGTGTCAGCTCGAAGGACTTTCACACGCAGAAATTGCATCGAGATTATCGGTTTCAGTCAGCTCGGTTAGACAGTACATTGCTAAGGCATTGTTGCATTGTTTAAACATGAATAGTTAAAAAATTTTTCATGGCCCGTTCTAATAAAGATGCTATCTATGAAGCGACCAACTGGTTTGTTGAGCTGACTTCCGGTGAAGCCACAGATGCAGACCGGAAAGAATGGCAAAGATGGCTAAATGCCTCCCCAGAAAACAGACACGTATGGGAACAAGTTGAAGCGGTCACCAACTGTTTTATGGGGCTCGATTCAAAAACCAGTATCACCGTATTAAATCGTCCGACTGATACCAAAGACATCAAATCACAGGAACGTCGCCAAGTCATTAAAACCCTCAGTCTTATGCTGGCTGCTGGAACGGCAGGGTGGTATGGCTATAAACAAAAGCCTTGGAATCTATTAATGTCAGATTATTCAACGGCAGTAGGTGAAATTAAACACATCACCTTAGACGATGGCAGTCTAGTTGTTTTAAATACTGATACCAAGATAGCTATTGACTTTAGTGACCGAGCTAGAACAATCAGGTTACTGCAGGGTGAAATCTACATTGAAACGGCACAGGAGCAAGACCGGAATTATCGTCCTTTTAGTGTAGTGACTGCTCACGGTACGGTAACAGCACTAGGCACTAAATTTAGCACTCGACTTAAGTCTAAACACAGCTCTGTCAGTGTGTATCAGGATGCGGTAGAAGTCAGACCTTGTGATGATTTAGATAATAACGTTGTGGTCAATGCGGGTGAATTGGTCACATTCAATACGGCCTTTTCTCAGCAGAAGAAGCTCATAGATAGGGCATCGATGGCATGGATAAACGGGTTTATTATCGCCGATAAAATGTCATTGGCTGACTTTGTTGATCATCTATCACGTTACCACTCAGGCATCATACGTTGTGATCCTGCTGTTGCTGATTTAACTATATCTGGCGCGTTCCCAGTCAATGATATAAATGCCGCCTTAACCAGCACCAGTGAAGTCTTATCAATACGAATAGAACGCTATACCCGCTATTTTGTGATGATTAAACCGGCCTGACACATCAAAATAAGTTGGAGAGAGACTTGAATACAACAAATAAAAATAGTGTTAAGAGGCAAGTAAATATTCTCTCTGAAACCGCACACATCTTAAGTGTTGCTTTGATATGGAGTGATGCAAGTTAATTATGGCTACCTCAACTATTCAATCGTTTAGTCAAACCTATGAAAATCACCATAGTTGGATCTATAGCTGGCTATGTAAAAAATTGGCCTCGCATCATGATGCCGCTGATTTGACGCAAGATACGTTCGTCAAAGTATTACAGAAAGACATGCCGGAAGATATTATCGAACCGCGAGCCTACTTAACTAAGATTGCCCATGACTTGATGGTTAATTTTTACCGTCGAAAATCTTTAGAACAGGCCTATATAGAAGCCATCAGCCAACTGCCTGAGGCTATTACGCCAAGCAGCGAAGAACGATTACTCTTATTAGAAACCTTGCAAGAAATTGACGAAATGCTCACTACATTGCCAGATCATGTCAGAGAGACTTTTCTACTGTCACAACTTGACGGCATGCGTTATAAAGACATTGCTGCCAAGTTAAATGTTACAGAGCGTACCGTTAAACGCTATATGGCACTTGCCTTCACCCACTGTCTCACTTTCGCTGTTTAACGATGTCCTCAAATTCAGTCAATATTCCAGAACATGTCATTAAAGAAGTCGTCATGTGGCTAGTCAAAGTACAAGACGACGATTTAACAACACAAGAACAACAAACATTACTCGCGTGGCGAAATGAAAATCATCTGCACGAACTTGCTTGGCAGCGTGCTGAAAATCTCGGTATGACCTTACAGAAAATACCACCTGATTTGGGCAAACAGGTACTTGGTCGATCAGCAACAATGGATAGACGTGAATTTGCCAAACATCTTGGCCTGTTGCTCACGCTCGTTCCAATTGGTGGCGTAACGTATAAATATGCCCCATGGCAAGCCGTCTTAGCTGACATTAAAACAGCTACCGGTGAGCAAAGAACAATTCAATTAGCTGACGGCAGCCAACTCATGCTTAACACGGATAGTGCTGTCGATTTAGCCTTTAATGATACTCAGCGTTTGGTGAAATTATACCGAGGCGAAATTTATATTAAGACGGCTAAAGATTCAGCTCAAAGACCTTTCTTGGTTCAAACTGCACAGGGGCAACTTCATGCGTTGGGTACTGAGTTTGTGGTACGTCAGCACGCCGACTATAGCTATTTAGGTGTTATTGATAGTGCGGTTGATGTCTTACCCAAAGATGACCCACAGCAAAACCTGATCATCGAAAAAGGTCAACAAACGCGTTTTGATTCGACAGGTATAGAGGCGCCATCCCCATTAGATGACAATGCCAATGCCTGGATACACGGCGTTATCTACGCCGACAATATGCCGCTCAGCGAGTTTATTAGTTATCTAAAACGTTATCGAACAGGTGTGATCACCTGTGATGAGTCATGTGATGACATTTATGTCTCAGGCTCATTTCAAATTAATGACCCTGACCACATCCTGCATGTATTAGAAAAAACAAGACCAATAGAAATTGAATGGCGAACTCGTTTCTGGGCAAAAATCAGCAAAAAACAACATTAATTAAAAAAATCGTGTCCCCTTTTTAATCCTTAATTGACCTAGTAATTAAGAATCACTTAATTATCCAAGGTTAACTATGTTGAATCGTACAATTTCCAGTGACAACAGCTTTATTAAATTCACCATCATCATGGCGATATTGGCCTTTTTCTATCTACCGCCGCTTTCTGCCGATACAGCACAACTCGCTGACAACGAAAAAGGCAATGAAACAGAAAAAGCTAACCGTGATTACAATATTCCCGCTGGCCCACTCTCCAAAGCGTTATCGACTTATACCGGTATCAACGGCTTTACATTCTCGTTTGACCCCAGCCTCACCCAGGGCAAAACCACACAAGGGTTACAAGGTAGCTACAGTTTAGAAGAAGGCTTTGAACAATTATTAAAAGGCTCCGACCTGATGGTTATACCTGATACCGACGGTGGCTATTTTCTGGTGCCAGGTCAGGAGAAATTACCTGCTCTTGGTGATGACCGCTTAATTCTGGATACGGTTAAAGTCAGAGCACAACGATTTTATGAAGTTGGACCACTACCTGGGCTTGGGCTCACCAAAGACGAAATCCCCGGCAATGTGCAAAGTTTAACAGCAGAAGACATCAAAGAAGCCCATGCCTTAAGCATGACCGATTTGTTTAATCAGAAGCTACAAGGTGTCACAGTTAATGATTACCAAGGTAATCCCTTTCAGATGGATATCCAATATCGTGGTTTTACGGCGGGACCACAAATAGGTACGCCTCAGGGATTGAGTGTCTTTTTTGATGGTATCCGTGTTAACGAACCTTTTGGTGATGTCGTCAACTGGGACATGATCCCAATGAATGCGATTTCGAGTGTGGATGTGTTTCCAGGCTCAAATCCTATCTTTGGTTTGAACACATTAGGTGGTGCATTTACGGTTAAAACCAAAGACGGTTTTAACTATACAAAAAGCGATGTTCAACTTTTAGCGGGCTCGTTTGATAGAAAACAATTACAAGTCGATAAAGGCTGGAATAACGGCACTATCGCTTTTTATGGTGCCGGTAGCTTCCATGATGAAAATGGTTGGCGTGATAACTCCCCTAGCAAAGTCAACCAAGTCTTTGGTAAGGCCAGCTATCGTGGTGAAAAGCTAGACATGAACCTCAGTACCTTAATCGTCAAAACAAAACTGGTGGGTAATGGCTTAAGCCCTGTTGAAGAGTACGAAGACGACAGTGAAAGTGTCTTTACCTCACCTGACAAAACAGATAATGACTTACAGCAATTTCAACTCTCAGGTGCTTATCAGGTAAATGATACGTTTAGTGTCACAGCACAGGTTTATCGTCGGAATAGTGATAGGCATCAGATCGGATCTGATGTGGTTACTGATTGGGATGATGAGCTAGTTGCAAAGCGCTTACCTGCTGATGGTGAAAACTACACCTGCTTATTTAATAGCAGCGATGACAATCAATATGGTTTACCCGATTATTATGTCGTTTCTATTGACAATTATGAGCCGGGAGTCAGAGATGAATTTACCTTTGATAACGATGGTTCGATTTTTTTATACGATGATTCCTTTTCCTTGAGCAAGGCAGATTTTGAAGCAAAATATGCAAATAATAAAAACACAGAGTTACCAGATGATTTTCTGAATGCTTACAAAGGAGTTTACCAGGAAAACAAAAATTTCAAAGAATCAAATACTTATAATCGAGATGGCCAGTCATACAATGTTAGTGGTGGGGAAAGCGCTGAATATTATGGTGAGAACTCGTACCGGGTTGATTTTAAAAGTGATTTAGAACGCATTACCAGTGAGCCTTCTGGAGTTATTAATTCCGATCAAAATTACTTTTTTACGACAGAAAATGGTGTTGTCTATAAAAACTACGTCATGCTAGCAGCAGCTGTAAATGAAACAGATTGTCTGACAACTCGTGCGTCTGTTGATAAATACGAAATCACCGACCCTGATACAGGAAATCCTGTTCTTATAGATGGTGCTGGCTTAAATCAATCTGGCTATGTAAAGGGTACACCGACGGCAATTATCACTGATAATCAAATTACTCAAAGTACTGATGGTGCTTCTATCCAGTTTAACTGGAACCTCGATAAACATAAGTTTATGGTCGGAATCTCGATTGACGATGCCAGTGCCGAATATCGCAATAGCCAACGATTAGGCTTTTTCACTTTAAACCGTGAAGCGTATTTAGATCCAGATAGTGCTCACCCACAATTTTTAGCGGCTTTTGATCCGCTGGAGAATAGTAATTTCAGTGGCACCAATACGACCAAAAGTATCTACTTCAGTGAAACCTGGAATCCCGTTGAGAATTGGAACTTTAATTTCTCAGGGCGTTACAACGATACCAAAACAAAAAATAAGATTGCCACACGGTTTGGACGTTATGGAGCCAATTATTCCGTTACCGACTTAATTGGCGAGCCTGATCAATACAATGTCTGCCCTGATGGTGATTGCACGGGCGTTGAGACCAACTTTAAACGTTACCGTTTGGATGACACAGTAGAAAAACCTGAAACAGAAGAGTTTAGTTACTATTCGTTTAACCCTTCGATTGGTGCCACTTGGCAAGCAAAAGAAACACTTAATGTGTATGCCAACTGGTCACAAGGTACGCGTGTTCCTAGTGTCATAGAGTTAGGCTGTGCATCTGACCATACGCCAACCGGTGTTTACTATGAGGATGGTCAGGGTGGTATGTATGAAGTACCCAAAAGTGTCTTAGAAAAAAGAACTTGTTATCTGCCTAATACGCTGTCAGGTGATCCGTATTTACCTCAAATCAAAGCCACGTCTTACGATATTGGGGTTAGAGGCATTATCGGTGAGAATTTGCAATGGAATCTCGGTGCATACCAAACAGACCTAAAAGACGACATCTACTTTGTTGCTGTAGGGGGGGGGGCGGGTTTTTATGACACGATTGGTGATACTCGCCGTCGTGGTATTGAAGCTGGTTTATCAGGCCAAAAAGGCAAGTGGGGCTTTAGCGTTAACTATGCGCTGACCGAAGCGACCTTTGAAAATCAGTTCATCATGATTAGCGACGATAATGGCACAGCCATTTATCAGCCAGGTATCGGCAATTCGATTATTACGGTTGACAAGGGCGATACCATGCCCGGCGTCTCTCGTCATAATGTTAATGCCACCATCAATTATGAAGTCACCCCCAAATGGTTAGTCGGTTTTAGTGCAGTGATGCACTCAGGCAGTTATGTGCGTGGTAATGAAAATAACGATCATGAAGTAGGGCAAGTCCAATATCGGGAGCTTGGTGGGAAAAAGGTGCCGCGCCGCCCAATGAGCAATAAAGGCGAGTTACCCGGCTTTGCTACGTTTAACTTTCAGACCAGTTATAAGTTTACGCCCAATATGACGGCAAGCCTGCTGATTAATAATATCTTTGACAAAGAATATTATTCTGCGGGTCGTTTGGGACGTAATCCATTTTCGCCGAGTGTTTATGGTGCTAGAGGACCAGATAATTACAATCATAATTCGAATGATTGGCTGAGCACGAACTTTATCGCTCCGGGTGCGCCTAGAGCAGCATGGCTAAGCTTTAATTGGCAGTTTGATTAGGAAATAGAAAAACCGATTTTCATAGATTAGGCAGACATTTGTGACTGCCAGAAAGGATTCATATTCAAACGTAGAAATTGGCAAATTTAGTGACGTTTGAAATGAAGGGGTGATACAGGCAGCCACAAATGCCTGTTTATTGTAGCTCGTAAGGAGACAGTTATGAAACACAGCACGTTAAAACTCACTATGCTTGCAGCATTAGGATTTACTGCTACGCAGGCGAATGCATTAGGTTTGGTCGCGTTACCCGATACTGGGTTTGCCAGTTCAGCGTATACCAATTGTTATAACGATGGACGAGTCGAACCACCGACTACTGCTGATGAAGCAAAAGGTAACTTTGGGTCATATCCGATCGCAGGCGCTAATCAGCCATCGTCGTCAAAAAACAATACCTGTTTTGTTACAAAGCCTGTTGATATTACGGTCTCACCAGTCTCTGGGTACACCTTGGTTGCTTATCGTTCAAATACGATTCCTAAAACTACGGGTGGAACAGGAAGTATCGGAACGCTTCTTGACTTGGTATGGCGGGATGACGCGACATCAAGCATGTGTATTTTTGGCACTCAAATCGCCAGTATGACTAATGCTGATCACGACTCTACTAAATCTGGTACTCAATACTTTGAAGTAAATGATATTGCTCGCGGCGGTTTTGCTGATTCAGGCACGGTAAATGTGGGATATACCATCTTTAGTACTACAGGAAATACATCTCCTGTATATCGTGTAGGTCGAACTTATACTTCTGTTCAACATAGATCATTAAAGTACGACACCTTAGCCAATAAGGCGGTGAATGGGACTAACTATCTTGATTTACCGACTAAAAATAGTGTCACAGCGGCTATTACTGGTGAAAATTCATCTATAGACGCCACGGATACCGCAAGTACAACTTTGGCGACACAAGATGCTGTGGTCAATAGTAATTGGGTCGATTTTACAGCCGATACGGTGTATTTCGATGATGATGGTTCCACAAATGCCTACTCTGGTTTCACCTACATAGAAGCAGCATGTGACAGCACAAACCCAGAAGATTGGGTTGAAAACGGAGCAATACGGTTACGCCAAACCGCACAGGAAGAAACAACATTTAAAGAAATTGCCATTCCTGGTTATGCACCTCCAGGCGCGACAATACCTTAATTTCATGAGTGCTAATTTTGATGTAAACAAGGTGGTTACTAACCACCTTGTTTACTCAGTTAATTAATAAAAAAGGATATTTCTTATGGCGATTAAAGTTTTTAATTCGACAGAGGTGTTGTATACCGGTACCGGTGATGATGATGTTGTTATTGGTAATGATCTGACTAACATCATAAATGGTGCTGGTGGTAATGATTTCATTTATTCCGGCGATGGCAATGATATTGTCCACGGCAATGCAGGAGATGATGTGCTTCTCGGTGGCAATGGTAATGATCTATTGTTCGGTGACGCGGGTGACGATATCATTCTGGGCGGTTCTGGGAATGACAATATTAATGGTGGCTCAGGTGATGACATCATTTTGGGTGGTTTAGGAGATGACACCATCATAGCCGGTACTGGTGACGATATTATTAGCGGTGGTGAAGGTAGTGATTATATCGAAGGTGGCGAGAGTACTGCTGGTGATGAAACAGTTGATGGTAATGTGTATTTCGCTACATCGGAGGACTTATTACTAGGCGGTGCTGGAAACGATACCTTTGTATTATCTGATGCTGATGATTATATGGCTGAAGACGAAGAAGACGTCGAGGAATCTGATGAGCTTGAAGAAGATGACGATGACGATGACGATGACGAAGCCCCAGCAGTAAGTATGGCTGGCTCTACATCTGCACTTGATAATGACGGTAATACTGCTAGATACACTGATGTACAAGAAGCCGAAGAAGGTAATGGTGACGCTGGCTTTATCGTTTATGACAATGTAACGGGTCAATTCGTCGCATTGGACAGTGATGAGATTGCAGAGCAGACAGAAACGGATGTTCGTCTGAATATTGTGACTCGTCCGGGTTCATCTGAAATCAATACAGCTGCAACTACAATTGCCGGTTATAACGCAGCTGACACGATTGAGTTCACCGAAAGTGGTGACTTCTCGGAGTCAATTGGCTTCAGTGGCATCGAACGCATTGAGTTAAGTGATGGTGTCAATATCACCTTGTCTTCTGAACAATTGGAAGCAAACGGTGAGTCATTAAGCCTAGGTGAGATAAATCCAGGTACACATATCTTCGGTACAGCAGGCGGTGAATCTGAATCTGTGACGATTGCTTTTGAATATGAAGAAGCTGAATTCGAACCAGAAGACGATATCGTTGGTGCCAGTGAAGTGGAATATGACTATGCAGGATTTTCTGCAGATGAATATTCTGTTGCCAATATGTTCCACAACGTCGACATCATCTACGATGCTAGCGAAGGTGAAGAAGGTAGCTTTACCCGTGTAGATGGTGGTAACGAAACAGCCGGTGCTTCTGAAACCGTTTACGGTAGTGAAGGTGTGGATTACGGCACCATGCATTCTGGTGACGACACTTACTATGGCGGTGGCGGCAATGATGTCTTAGCTGGTCAAAGTGGTGCCGATAGCCTGTACGGTGAAGAAGGTGATGATATCTTCCTTATCGGTGGTTTCGGTTCAGGTAATTCAGGTACAACCTCTGCGGCTGACGATGGTAATAAAGAATGGATTGCCACTGGTGCTAAACACGATCTGATCGTGGGTGGTGATGGTGTTGATACATTACGTATTACCACGGGTGTTGGTGCAGATACAAAAGCTAATGGCACTATCGTTTTAAATGACGCTAATTTCCAAGGAATGGAAGTGGTTCAAGTGGGTGGCACAGTTGACCAACTGAATGTGGAAAATGATGCATTGCAAATGTTGAATGACCACTACTATTTTGCTGCCAACGGTACTGTCGATGACTTAGACAATAGCCTGGGTAACAATGGCGGTACCATCGATAATGTCGTTGTTGATGCTTCTGGTGTAACTGCAAATGGTCTGCGTTTTGAAGGTAATGGTAATGACAATACCTTTATCGGTACAACGCAGGATGATGTTTTCGTCGGTAACGATGGTAACGATACGCTGACTGGTGGTGATGGCGCGGATACTTTCGTGTTTGGTCAGGTCCATGAGCAAGTCGTGACTGGCGATGACGATGAAGTTCAAACTTATGTAGATACTGCATTTAATTTGACTGGCATCGATACCATTACTGATTTCTTGAGTGGGGTAGATAAAATCGCACTCAATATCGATCAGTTTACGTCTCTAACAGCAGGTAGTTTCACTGCTGATAATCTGGTTTGTAGCGTAGGTGCAGCTGCTGGTGATGCGAATGACTTCTTGTTATTCGACACATCAACGGGTGCATTGAGCTATGACGCGGATGGCAGTGGCTCTGGTGCTGCTGTGCAATTTGCTACTTTGACAGGTGTGACTTCATTAAGCGCATCTGACATTGAAGTGTTTGCATAAAAGTGAATGGAGAGGGTGTACCCATTGGGTACATCCTCTTTTTTTCTTACAGGTCACCCGCTGAGATTATTGTTATGCCAGACGTTGTTATTTATTTAAAACAGAAACACCATCAAGCCGGATTTACCTTGCTGGAATTATTAGTCGTTATGGTCATTATCGGTTTGTTAGCCGGTTATGTTGGACCGAAGTATTTTGCTCAAATTGGTAAGTCCGAAGTGAAAACGGCCCGTGCTCAGATTGAGGCATTAGGTAAAGCTCTGGATCAATATCGTTTGGATGTTGGCCATTATCCAACAACAGAGCAGGGACTGGCTGCACTCAATACACCACCCAATAATGAACGTAAATGGCAAGGGCCATATCTTAAAAAAGATGTGCCAAACGATCCTTGGGATAACCCGTATTTTTATCAGATGCCGGGTACACATAGTCAGTATGCAGACTATGACTTGTGGTCATTAGGCAGCGATGGTGCCAGCGGTGGTAAAGACACGGCGGCAGACATTGTGAGCTGGCGTTAGGTATCTGACTTTATGATTTTTACGATGAAAGTCATCCATGATGGTGCTGTCAGGCTGATAGAGATAGAAGCCGGTAATGCTAATCAGGCACGTTATCTGGCAGAAAGACAAGGCCATCACGTACTTTCAATCAATCAACAGAAAAGTGGGGCATTGTCTCTTGGTTTGCCTCAATTAAAAAAAACCAAATTCAATGTGATGCTGTTCAGCCAGGAATTACTGGCATTGCTTGAGTCCGGACTTAGTCTGGTTGAGGCCATAGAAGCCTTAGCTGAGAAAGAAACTCATGCCGAATCAAAAGCGGTATTAAATCAAATCAAAGCCGCTTTATTTGATGGACAACCCTTATCTGCAGCTCTGGAAAAAGTGCCAGAGGTATTTACTCCTTTATATATAGCCCTGATTCGTTCTAGTGAACGTACGGGGGATATGACAACGGCATTAAGTCGACATGTGGCGTATCAATCCCAAGTCGATGCAATGAAAAAGAAAATTGTCTCTGCAGCCATTTATCCAGTTTTATTACTGGTAGTCGGCGGCTTGGTGGTGTTGTTTTTACTGGGGTATGTCGTACCCAAATTCAGTGTGATTTATGAAAGCACCAATGCGGATCTGCCTTGGTTATCACAGTTATTACTGAGCTGGGGCCAGTTATTACACAGCCATGGACGTGAAGCGTTTATGGTGTTTATCGCCAGTATTGCTGTAATGAGTTATGTGCTGACGCGGTCGTTTGTACGTCGTTTTATTATGGCGAAAGTCTGGCAAATTCCTAAACTTGGCGAAACGCTGCGAATCTACCAGCTTGCCCGTTTTTACCGAACATTAAGTATGTTACTGCGTGGTGGTATCCCATTGATTACGGCTATGCAGATGGTGTCCTCGTTATTACAGCCTTTATTACGCAGCAAATTAGCCTTGGTGGCTAATGATGTGAAAGAAGGTAAACCTTTATCTAACGCCATGGAATTACATGGCATGACCACCTCGATTTCTGTCCGTATGTTACGGGTGGGGGAGCGTACCGGACAAATGGGCGACATGATGGAACGCATTGGCGTGTTCTACGATGATGAAATTGCCCGTGCGGTCGAATGGTTTACTAAATTACTTGAACCGGCTTTGATGATCATTATTGGTCTGGTGGTGGGCTTAGTCGTGGTGCTGATGTATATGCCGATTTTTGAATTGGCAGGGAGTATTCAATGAATACGGCCTATCATGACATCACGCCTGGGCAAACTGAGCTTGTTGTGGAAGCACTGACCGTTGAGCAGCTGAATCAGGCGAAACAACTGGCACAACAAAGCAAGCAGCCTTTACTCAAAGTCTTGGAAGAGATCAGTGAGTTAACACCTGATGTGTTTGTGCAAGCGCTGGGATTATTGGTGCGTTATCCGGTGTTGACGATTTCTCAGCTCTATCACTTGCAGCCTGATTTTGATGTGGTGCCGTTTACGCAGGCGGAGAAAATCGGCTGCCTGGCGGTGCGTGATAAACATGACGCCTTATATCTGGTTCACGCAAATCCATTTGAAGCCAATTTGTATTCCAAGCTGGATCTGCTGGTGAATGAGCCTGCCACCTGGGCCTTGGCGCAGACCGAAGATTTAAACGTCTATCTTTCTCATCATGAAGCCAATATGCGTGCTTTAGGTGATGAGGTATCAGAGCACCATGCTGAGCATAATGAGGATGAGCAGGGTATAGAAGATATCTCCTTACGCTCAATCAGCGAAGATACCAGCCCGATTGTGAAGTTTGTACGCTCGACTTTATATGATGCGTTAAAAGCCGGTGCCAGTGATGTACATCTGGAAACGGATCAAAACGGGCTAAAAGTGAAATACCGTATTGATGGTGTATTGAGTCATGTTGGTGGCATTCAGGGACTGGCTCAGGCAGAGCAAGTGATTTCCCGTGTCAAAGTCATGTCTGATCTGGATATCGCTGAGCGTCGCATCCCCCAGGATGGTCGCTTTAAAGTGATGGCATTGGGGAGAGAAATTGATTTACGTGTGTCGATTATGCCCAGTGTGTTGGGTGAAGATGCGGTTTTACGGGTTTTAGACAGACAAGCATTAAGTGAAGAAGCTCAGGGACTGAGTTTAGAAATATTGGGTTTTGCTCCCGATATTATGGCCCGGTTTCGATTATTAGCCGAAGAACCTTATGGCATGTTGTTGGTAACAGGGCCAACCGGCAGCGGTAAAACCACCACGCTGTACGGCATTATTTCTGAGATTAATCACGGCACCGACAAAATCATCACCATTGAAGATCCCGTCGAATATCAGTTACCCGGTGTCTTACAAATCCCTGTCAATGAGAAAAAAGGACTGACCTTCGCCAAAGGTTTACGCTCTATTTTGCGTCATGATCCAGACAAAATCATGGTCGGTGAGATTCGTGATAATGAAACCGCACAAATCGCCGTGCAATCAGCGCTGACCGGTCACTTGGTGTTAACCACTGTGCACGCTAATAATGTGTTTGATGTGATTGGCCGTTTCACCAATATGGGGGTGGATCCGTATAACTTTGTTTCTGCCATGAATGGCATCCTGGCACAGCGACTGGTGCGGGTGAACTGTCCACATTGCCTGACAGAGGATAAGCCAGATGCAGCTTTGGTAGAAAAGTCAGGCTTAAACGCCGAGCAGATAAGCGACTTTCGTTTTAAAAAAGGACAAGGTTGTGGTCAGTGCCACGGATTAGGATTCAAAGGCCGGAAAGCGATTGCCGAATTATTGTGCTTTAACGATGAAATCCGCGAACTGATTGTTACGCGTCAACCGGTGAGAAAAATCAAAGAGGCAGCCTATGCCAATGGCACCAGAACGATGCGTGAAGCGGCATTGTTACTGGTGAAAAATGGTGAGACGACACTAGAGGAGATTAATCGTGTTACCACATTGGCTTAATGTTATGACTGATGAGCTGAATGTGTGTATTCGGCCGAATAGTCTTGTTATCAGACGCTTTAAAGGTGTCGCCGGTAAAACACGTTGTATCGATCAACAGAAAATTATGATGAAAAAGGCTGTCGACCACAGGGATGTGGAGGTGGCTTATCTTGCCAAGGTGCTTCATACCACACTCAGTCAAGCGCGTTGGCAGGCAAAAACGGCTCGCGTTGTTTTAGCCAACAGTTTTGTACGTTATGCCGTTCTGCCCTGGAATCCGGTCATTAAGACTGATGAAGAAAAGCAGGGGTATCTGCAACATCTGTTTGTCAGCCTCTATGGCGATGTGGTGAAAAGCTGGAATAAAACCATCAGTCCGTCAGGCTTCGGTCAGCCTGCTGTCGCCAGTGCGATACCGACACCGCTGATTCAGACGATTGATGAAATATTTGCCTCATTAGCCATTCAACTCCTCAGCATCCAGCCGTATCTGATGTCGGTAATGAATGACGCGATTGCGGTGATCAAATCACAGCAGTTACAAAGTTTATGTTGGCTGACAGTGATTAGTGATGGACGTTTATGTCTGGGGCTGATGTCAGAAGGTCAGTGGTTATGGCTTAAAAACGTACAGCAAGAAAGTGATGTGATCGGTCAGATTGAGCTGTTGATTCAACGTGAACGTCTGATCAATAGCGTCTTTGATAAAGCCGTGCAGCAACGATATGAACAAGTCATGTTATTACACTGGCCGGATATCTCTGTATCAAGTGTCATAAAAATCGGCAGTTACCGCATTATTCGCCTGCCATCGTCAAAGTTATTTGCCAAGGAACAGCCAGATACTCAGGTAGCGAGGTTAATTGCCTCATGAAAACGATTCATCTTAATCACCGTCTGCATACATCGGCACCCAAGCCACTGGCATCATTTTTATTATCTGTGGCGGTATTAGCGGTGTTGTTAAGTCTGTTCTTTTTACAGCAGAGCAATGCCCGACTCGCGGAATTAAAACAGGAAAAAGCCCGCTACACCCGAACCACAGACTCTAAATCGACAGCACAGCCTTTATCGGAACGTGAACAGGCGGAACTGGATGCAGTGAATGTGGCGATTAATGAGATTGTGCGTCCGTGGTCACAACTGTTTTTTGCATTAGAAGAATCTCGCTTGGACAGTATCAATCTGGTTTCTATTGAGCCTAATGCGAAGACAAACACTGTGCAGATCATCGCGATTACCTCTCCAGTGGATGAGATCCTGGCGTATATCGACGAATTAAAAAAGTAAGCCATGGTGAGCTCAGTAAGTTTGTTATCGACTGAATCAGTTCGTCTCGATGGCAAAGAGGCCACACAGTTTGAGTTATTAGTGACGTGGGTAGAGCTTTGATGCAAAAAGTCATGATGGAACATTACGGACAATGGCTGCTTTACCAGCTTCGTCAGTGGGGCTGGCAAGGTAATACTGCTGTTGTTTTGTTGCTGGTCAGTATCGTGATTTCAATGATGATTCAGGCTAATAATGAGCAGGCAGAAAAACTGCGATTAACCATTGATGATTTGGCTCAACATACTCCTGTCGATATTCAACCTGAACCACGATCCACTCAGATCACACAACGTTTTTATCAGGCCTTGCCTGAGCAAACACAGGCCAATCAAAACATCGCTGATGTATTAACGGTGATTGAACAGCATGGCTTAAAACTGAACCGTTCTGATTACTCAACACGCGAAGTCCCGCAATCAAGCATGGTGCTTTATCACATCAAATTTCCTTTGGAAGGTGCCTATCCAACGATTAGAAATGTGGTGACGGAGATCATGAACCGTCAGCAAAGCATAGCGCTGAGCCATATTAATTTTAAACGTGACGATATGCGTAGCGAGCAGGTGAAAGCCAATATCGAGTTTGTGCTCTACACCAAAGCGGATGGTAAACACTGATGCAGAAGCTGAAAGACAATTTGGTGTGGGTGGGTTTAGCACTGACATTGCTTTTGGTGGTGTTTGTTGAACTGCAGAATGAGCCAGATAACGATATGACCGAAGTCGTTGTGGTAGCCCCTGATCATGTACAAACACAAAGCGAACAGACACAACAGATTCAGAAACAAGCCGTTCAGACGCAAGAGACATTCGTTGTTGCCCAGGCGGATAACAACAGCCGTTTTACCTTACGAAAAAAAATCATTGATGTACCGGTTGATTTATTTGCATTGCCTCAGGCAAAGCAGGAAAGCCAGCCCATTGCCGTGGCACCGAGACCACCTGCCCCCCCTGTTAACCCATACACCTATGTAGGCAAGCTGATTGAAGATGGAGAAATGCGCGTATTCCTGACCAATGGACGTGAAAACTACGTTGTGCGGGCAGGCGATACGCTGGAAAAGGTGTGGCAGGTGAAAGCGATTCATTCAACTGAAATGATTTTACTCAACTTACCAACACAGACACAGATTCGTGTTGAAATTGGAGCAGTACTTTGAGAATAGCTAGGGATCAAAAAAGGTTACGGATAATAAGACGTTCGGCATTGCTGGTGGCTTTAGCGTGTTTGCAAAGCTGTAGCAGTATGCAGGAGACGCAACAGCAGCAATACACCGATGCCGAGTTTATCGCTGCAAAACGATTGATTGCTTATGGACAGGTGGATGAAGGCATTGCCAAATTAAAACAGTTAACCACGCAATACCCGCTTAACCCGGAATATCGCAATACCTTAAAACTGCAGCAGGAGATGAAAATCGCCGGGCTGTTACAGTCCGCTCATACGGCACTGGATAATCATCAACCATTAGTGGCTGAGAAAACCTTTAATCAGGTGTTGGCACTGGCACCCGAAAATCAACGCGCCCTAAATGGATTGAAAAAAGTGGCGAGTGCCCAAAAACACGAAACCATCATACAAAGTGCTGAACAGGCATTTGCCAAACAGGACTTTGATACTGCTCGTAGCTTAGTGCGTGTGGTGCTGGCGGAAGATTCAACCAATGAAGCGGCCAGACAGTTATTTGAAAAGCTCGATGAGCAGGCCATTGAGAAAGTCACTACGGTGCCACACATCAAATCGGCATTTAAAAAGTCGGTCAGTCTGGAATTTAACAATGCTCCTATCAAATCGGTTTTTGAGTATATCGGCAAAGCAGGGGATTTAAATTTCACCTTTGACCGTGAACTCAGCGATGCCATGCAAACCAGCATTATGCTGCGTGATACGCCTATCAAAGAAGCGATTGACACCATTCTGACGACAAATCAACTGGGTAAAAAAATCCTGAATGAAAACACCATTCTGATTTATCCATTAAGCCGTAGTCAGGAATACGAAGAGTTATATGTACGCAGCTTTTACCTGAACAATATGGATGCCAAACAAGCCCTGGCTTTGCTGCAAACGGTATTAAAAGTGGAAGATGTCTACGTTGATGAAAAGCTGAATACGCTGGTGATGCGAGACAGTCTGGAGTCGATAAAAACCGCTGAAAAACTGATTGCTTCTCAGGATCTGGTTGAACCAGAAGTGATGCTGGAAGTGGAGGTGATGGAAGTCAATCGCCGTAATCTGGAAGAGATTGGCATTCGTTATCCTACCTCGGCTGCGCTGGGTGTGCGTGGTGAAGATGATGTCGATGGGCGGCTGACATTGGCCGAGCTGAAAGAATTTAATTCCGGCATGGGGGTGTTCACGGTGACCGATCCGGTGCTGGCATTAAACCTGATGCAAAAAGACACCGATACCAATCTATTAGCCAACCCGAAAATACGAGTGAAAAACCGTGATAAAGCCAAGATCCATGTTGGCGATAAAGTGCCGGTATTAACCAGTGTGTCGAATTCAACGGGCTTTGTTTCCCAGTCGGTCAGTTACATTGAGGTGGGCATCAAACTGGAAGTGGAACCGACTATCCTGATTCAGAATCAAGTCTCGATTAAGGTCAAACTGGAAGTCAGTAATATCATTGACCAAATTACCTCCAGTAGTGGCGTGGTGGCCTATTCGATTGGTAGCCGTAATGCTGATACCACCTTGTCTTTAAAAGATGGTGAAACGCAGATTCTGGCAGGGTTATTCAAAGATGATGAGACCAATACCGACTACAAAGTACCAGGTTTATCGGGTTTGCCCTTTATTGGTCGTTTCTTCACCGATAAGAATAAAGACAGACAGAAAAACGAGATTGTCTTATTAATTACCCCACGCATTCTGCATAACATTGTGCCGGCAAACTCGGTGTATACCGCTTTCCCATCTGGGATTAACCATTCTGCGAAAAATGGGCAGGGTCAGTATGGAGGCATGCCACAGCCTCAGCCTGCGTATCAACCTGCTTACTCTTCAGCGCCACCGCCTGTGGTGCCCACAGATGACGAAAAGCAACGCGATAACGCCAAAACAGCTCAGGAGTTTGCTGATCAAATCCTGCAAAAAGATAGCTATGGAGGCATGTAATCAAGATGCCTGGAAACAGAAAACAGCAGGGTTTCACATTAATTGAGTTGTTAGTGGCGCTCACTTTATTAGCGCTGATTGTCAGCTCCGCAGCGCCTTTAGTGCAACTCAGTGCTCAACGTAATAAAGAGCAGGAACTAAAGCGGGCGCTCTGGCAAATACGCGATGCGATTGACGCCTATAAACAAGCGGTGGATGACGGACGAATTGAACTCTCTGATGACGCCTCGGGCTATCCGGAAAGCCTGCAAATGCTGGTGGATGGTGTCGAAGATGCACAAGATCCGGAACACAAAAAGATCTATTTCCTTAGACGTATTCCACGTGATCCGTTTGCCAGTGATCCCAGTTTAAGTAATGCCGAAACCTGGGGATTACGTAGTTACGAAAGTTCGTTTGAGGATAAATCTGCCGGTGATGATGTGTACGACGTGTACTCACTATCCAATGGAATGGGTATTAATCAACAGCCATACAAGGAATGGTAATGAAGACGAATAAAGGCTTTACCTTAGTGGAAATATTAGTGGTATTAACCATTATCGCCATTTTATTGAGTCTGGTGGCGCCACGTTATTTCGCCTCTATAGATCGTTCAAAAGAAAAAGTGCTACGTCATGATTTGATCGTCATGCGTAGTGCGATTGACCAATATTTTGCCGACAGAAATGCCTATCCGGACACCCTTGAGCAACTGGTTGAAGGGCGTTATTTACGTGAAGTGCCGGTAGACCCCATTACTGAACGACGTGACACATGGGTATTTACACCACCCAAAGACAGTTATTACGAAGGCGATATTGCCAATGTCTATAGCGGCTCGGAGTTGATCTCCTCGGAAGGAACCCCGTATGCCGAGTGGTAAGCAACAAGGTTTTATCTTGCTTGGCATGCTGTGTTTGCTGGTGATTGCCGGTTACGTGTTAACCCAGGCAAGTGCCCGTTGGAGTGATGTGGTTCAGCGTCAGCGGGAACAGGAATTATTAAAAGTCGGTGACACCATCCGTAAAGCCATTGGTCGTTATTACAACGCCACACCGGGCGTAGTGAAACAGTATCCGCCCAATTTGGAAGCCTTGTTATATGACGACAGGTTTCCTACACCACAACGTTATCTGAGAAAGCTTTATATCGATCCTATGACACAACGGGAAGGCTGGGGCATTGTTGTCGCCCCCAGTGGCGGGGTGATGGGCATTAATAGTCTGTCCGGTGATAAACCCTTCAAGCAGAAAAATTTTCGGCCTATCTACCAGGAGTTTGAGGATAAGGAATATTACGCTGAATGGTTTTTTGTCTACGTAGAAGACTATCGCTCATAAGAGGCAAACCCTCTGACAACACGCAACAAAAATGAAGGTGACCATGGTGAAGAAGCCGCTTAAAACTACAAAGAATGAAATCGCCGAGTCGTTGCTCGCCTTTAAATCCGTGTTTATTACGGTGGGGATTTTCAGTGCTATTTTGAATATTCTGATGCTGACGCCGTCGCTGTATATGTTGCAGGTCTATGATCGAGTGCTGACCAGTCGTAATGAGTCGACTTTATTAATGCTGACCGTGATGGTGGTGGGTGCTTATCTAGTGCTGGGCGGTCTGGAGTTTGTACGTAGTTTTGTGTTGATCCGGGTGTCTGCCAAGCTCGATATGATGCTGAATAAACGGGTGTACACCGCGGCATTTGAACAGAGTTTGAAAAGAGCCGGTGTCAATGCCGGCCAGTTTCTGCAAGACCTGACCAGTATCCGCCAGTTTATGAGCGGCAATGCCTTATTCGCCTTTTTTGATGCGCCGTGGTTTCCCATTTATCTGTTTATCATCTTTCTGTTTGATACCTCGCTGGGCTTCTTTGCCTTGTTTGGTTCATTAGCATTGATTGCCTTGGCTATTGCTAATGAACGTTTATCTAAAAAGCCTTTATCAGAAGCGAATGAAGCGTCCATCGCAGCGAATAATCTGGCGACCAATAATTTACGTAATGCAGAAGTGATTGAAGCGATGGGCATGCTGCCCAACCTGATGTCACGTTGGTACAAACTGCAATGTCGTTTTTTATTATTACAGGGCGATGCCAGTGAAAAGTCAGGCGTCATTTCTGCCATCAGCCGTTTTGTCAGATTGTCATTGCAGTCACTTATTCTCGGGCTCGGGGGGTTATTGGTGCTAGAAGATAAAATCACCCCAGGCATGATGATTGTGGCCTCGATTTTAATGGGCCGTGCACTGACTCCTGTCGAGCAACTGATGAGTGTCTGGAAAACCTGGAGCGGGGCGAAAAGTGCCTATGGTCGGATTAATGAACTACTGACGGCAAACCCTGCCCGTGAGGTGAATATGCCTTTGCCCAAACCCAAAGGTCTGGTGACGGTAGAGGCCATCACGGTAATTCCGGCGGGTGGAACAGTGCCAACACTGAGAAATGTCAGCTTTTCTATCGCCCCCGGGGATGTGCTTGGCATTATTGGTCCCAGTGGTGCAGGTAAGTCGACATTGGCACGAGCATTGGTTGGCATTGCATCCACGGCAGCGGGACATGTCCGCCTCGATTCGGCTGATATTTTTCAGTGGAATAAACATGAGCTTGGCCCATATATCGGTTACTTACCACAAAACATCGAACTGTTTGCTGGCACTGTCAGTGAAAATATTGCCCGTTTTGGTGAAGTGAATCCCAGTAAGGTGATTTCAGCAGCCCAGCAGGCGGGTGTGCACGACATGATTTTACGATTGCCAGAGGGCTATGACACCCGACTCGGCGACGATGGTGCTGGTCTTTCAGGTGGTCAAAAGCAGCGTCTGGGGCTGGCACGTGCAATTTATGACGATCCTTCCTTATTGGTGCTGGATGAACCGAATTCTAATCTGGATGAAACCGGTGAGCAGGCGCTGATTAATACGATAAAACGTCTGCAACAACGTGGAAAAACCATTGTGATGATTACCCATCGTTCTAATGCTTTAGCGGCAACCAGCAAGTTACTGCTGTTAGTCGATGGCACTGCACAACTGTTCGGTCCGACCAAAGAGGTGATGGCGACACTGGCTAATAAACAGAAAAATAAAAGTACCCCGGCAAAAGCAACATCGGCAGCATAACTATGAGCGAATCTATGAGTACAACACAGTCTGAATCTCGTCATCAACAGCCCGAGGCCGTGAGTCAAACCATCAGTACCGATATCCAAAAATACACCCGGATGGGCTGGTTAATCGTACTGGCTGGATTTGGTGGTTTTTTAGTCTGGGCTTTACTGGCACCTTTAGACAAGGGCGTCCCGTTAAATGGCAAAGTCTCTGTCGCTACCAATAAAAAGGCCGTGCAGTATCAGGATGGCGGCACGGTTGATGCCATTCTGGTCAAAGAGGGCTCGGTGGTGAAAGCCGGTGATGTCTTGGTCAGAATGAACAATGTTCAGGCGAAGGCCAATGCTGAAACCAACCGGGTGCAATATTACATCGCCAAAGCCACTGAGGCCCGATTGATTGCTGAGCGAGATGATAAGGACAAGATTGAATTTCCAGCAATGCTAGCTGAAATATCAGATAACCCAAGGGTGACGAGCTATCTGGAAACGCAAAAAGAAGTGTTTTTCTCACGCCGCAATACCTTAAAAAGTGAGTTATCGGCCATCAGTGAAAACATTAATGGCTTAATCTCACAAACCAAAGGTTTACAAGCTTCACGTAAAAATAAAGAAGAGCAACTGACCTATATTAACGAACAGCTCGAAGGCATCCGCGAGTTGGAAAAAGAAGGTTATGTGGCCCGTAATCGTCTATTGGAACTGGAGCAAACCGCGGCACAAATCAATGCCACTATTTCAGAAGATATTGGCAATATTGCCCGTGCTCAGAGTCAGGTCAGTGAACTCAAACTAAGCCGCTTACGTCGCGAGCAGGAATATAAAGAGCAAGTCAGGGAGCAGCTGTCAGAGGTACAAAGACAAGTCGATGCTTTGGGCAGTCAGTTAACCGGTCTGGACTATGACTTAGAAAAGGTGCTGGTGCGAGCACCTGCCTCTGGCATTGTGGTCGGACTCAAGGTATTCACTGAAGGGGCGGTAGTTGCTCCCGGATTTAAAATGATGGACATCGTGCCCAGCGAAGATTCCTTAGTTGTCGAAGGGCAACTGCCAGTACATTTAATTGATAAAGTGCGTGCCGGTTTGCCGGTAGAGTTAATGTTTACCGCCTTTAATCGAAACCTGACGCCGCATGTACCGGGTGAAGTCACCCAGATATCGGCTGATCGTTTGATTGATGAAATAACCGGTGAGCCCTATTACCAGTTGATTGCCAAGGTCTCGCCTGAAGGTATAGAGATGATGCCGGATCTCACTGTGAAACCGGGTATGCCGGTAGAAATGTTTGTTAAAACCGGTGAGCGAACCATGATGAATTATCTGCTCAAGCCGTTTATTGATCGTCTGAAACTGTCCATGACCGAAGAGTAGTGAATATGACGTTATGGAGACAAGCTGTTTACCTTGCTGTAATGGGGGCGTTATGTATCCATCAGGCACAGGCATTAGATTTGGTGGAAGCGTATACGTTGGCACGGGCTAATGATCCGACCTTTAAGGCCGCTTATCAGGCGTATCAGGCAGGTAAGGAATACAAAACATTAGGTCGGGCCAATTTATTACCGATGGTCACTGCCAGTTATTCACGGTTTCGTAATCATGCGGATATTGAGTATCAGAATAGTTTATTCAGCCGAACTGAAAAACGTGAATATGCCAGTGAATCCGCTGCGGTTCAGCTACGGCAGCCATTGATTAACTTTGATGCTTATGCCCGTTATAAACAAGGGGTGGCACAAACATCAATGAGTGAACAGGAGTTTGCCATTCGTGATCAGGAACTGATTTTACGTGTCTTTAACCGCTACGCTGCTGTTTTATACGCCAAAGATATGTTGTCACTGTCTGAACGTAAAAAAGCGGCCTATGAAGAACAGATGCAAGCCAATCTGTATATGTATAAACACGGTGAAGGCACCAAGACCGATATTCTGGAATCACAAGCCCGATACGATTTGGCTGAAGCCGATATTGTGGAAGCCAGGGATAACGTTAGTGATGCTCAGGCTGCCTTGGATCAAATCCTGGGCAGAACAACAGAAAGCATTGATCCCTTATTGGATAACTTTACGCTGCTGCCACTGCAAACTGATGATTTAGCCGAGTGGGAAGCGATAGCGTTACAAAATAATATCGAATTAAGCATTCAACGTTATGCCGTTGAGGTGGCACAGCAGGAGCTAAAACGCAGTCAGGCCGGACATTTGCCAAAGCTGGATGCAGTTGCCAGCTGGAATAACAATACCTCTGATACCACCAATACGTATAACCAGGAATCCACCATCCGTTCTGTTGGTTTGCAAGTGACAGTACCGATTTTTTCAGGTGGTGCGACATCGGCGCGCGTGCGTCAGTCACAAGCTAATTTATATAAAGCCAAAGAACAGTTTGATGAGACGGCGAACAAGGTAACACTGGAATTACAGCAGCAGTTTAATCTGGTGTCCAATGCCAAACGCAAACTAAAAGCCTACAGAACGGCGGTCAACTCGGCTGAAATGTTGGTTCACGCGACCAAAAAAAGCATCAAAGGCGGCACCCGTACCAATGTGGATGTGCTTAATGCGGAAAGTCAGTTATTTGAAGCCAAAGCAGATTTATTGCTGGCCCGTTATAACTATCTTCAGAGTTACCTCAACTTTAAAAAAGCGGCAGGCACGCTGGTATTTGATGATCTTGAACATGTGGCATCTCGTTTCCGATCACAGTAAATAACAAGATAGCTGGTCACCAAGGGCGTGTTAAAAACGTGTTTTTGCAAAAAAAGTGTAAATAAATTGTCACTTTTTCATTTTCGATTGGCATAGAGAGTAAGAGCACAACAAAAGGATGCTCGTTCGCGAATGATCTGCTGAAGTTTTTAGTACGTCATTGCTTGTAATATTGAATTCTAAGGAAAGTGGTTTTTATGGATGCAGTTCCAGATATTGTTGATGCGGTACTTATCTTTCTTGTTATTTTGTCTGTGATTATCTGGTCAGTAGGTATTAGCAAATACTTGGCGTTTTATCGTAACAGCCGGTTTGACCGAGAGTTTTTGGCTGTTTTTTCAAAAGCGCGTGATATTCAGGATCTACTGGCGGTGATGTCTTCAACAAAAGGGCGTCTTGCCAGAGTCTGCCAGGCCGGATTGGATGAACTGGTTTCATGGCAATATCTAGCGAATTCTGTCGCGCCTGATGATAAACGTGAAATGTTGATGCATTCCCTGAAACAACAGGCGCATGCTGAACAAACCCGTATGGAAAATGGCTTATCTATTCTGGCCAGTGTCGGCTCCACAGCACCTTTTATCGGTTTATTCGGCACGGTATGGGGCATTATGAATGCATTAAAAAGTATTACGGCGATGGGCTCGGCCAGTCTTGATGTCGTCGCTGGTCCGATAGGGGAAGCGCTGATCGCAACGGCGATTGGTATTGCCACGGCTGTGCCTGCCGTTCTCGCCTACAACTACTTTTTACGAAAAGTCAGATTATCTGCTGCCACCATGGATAACTTTGCGTCTGCATTTCATCTGTTGGTGCTTAAATCCCGTATCAAACACGATTAACAGTCGTGTTTCTGTTCTACCTGTTTTATCAGGTACGAAAACGATACCCATGAGTAATAGAGGAAGTCTGCTATGGCGATGAATACTGGCGGTGATGACAATATGATGAGTGAAATCAATGTGACGCCCTTAGTGGACGTGATGTTGGTGTTGCTGACTGTTTTTATCGTCACAGCCCCTTTATTGATGAACTCGGTGCCGGTTAATCTACCCAAAGCGAGCTCTGACTTAACCCTGACTCAGCCTGAGTCGATCAATATCAGCATAACAGCCGACGGCACTATGTATTTTAGTGATGATCCGGTCAGTCCGGAACAATTGGATGTCGCTCTGAATGAAGCCGCACAAAACGTGGATACCAGCGTTGAGATTTTTGCTGATGAAAAAGCAGAATACGGCACAGTAGCTAAAGTCATGGCAGCGATCCAGCGTGCCGGCATCAGTAAGTTTACCTTTGTGATGCAGCCGGAGTCTGATAGTTAATGCCAGTCAAAACTAGCCGTGTGAAGCCGTAATATGACGACCTGGGTGACCGATTTTTCATCAAACCAGTCTGTCGGTTCAGAGCGATGGCTGCCTGGTTTTTTATGGGCAGTATTGATTCATCTCGTTTTGATTTTGTTATTTATGCCGACCATTGAACATTCGCCGCCGGCAGCGCCTGTGCGTATTACCGTGCAAGTCAGTCAGCTGGAACCGATGGTTGAAGAGGAGGTGGTTGAACCCGAACCACCGCCTGAGCCTGTCGCCCCGGTAAAACCACCGGAAACTAAAAAAAAGATCCTTATCGCCAAGGATGACACACCACCTGAACCGGATGATATGGTGGTGATTGAACAGCCCCCCGAAGTTGAGCCAGTCGAAGAAGTGATGCCTGAGCCCAAAAAAGTGGAGCCGAAACCCGAACCTAAGAAAGTCGAAAAGCCCAAACCAAAACCGGAACCAAAAAAGGTTGAAAAGCCTAAGCCCAAACCAGAGAAACCTAAAAAGGTAGAGAAGCCGAAGCAAGATAAACCCGTGTTGAAACCCAAGGTTGCTGAAAAGGTGGAACCGATTGAGACATCGACGGAGGTCGTAGAGGCGCCGAGTACGGATACGTCAGCACAACCTTCGACAAGTTCTGTGGCAAGCAGCGAGAATAGCTCGAATACCAATGCCACGGGTAGCGGCAGCAATACTGATGAGAAAAATCAGGGGGGTACGGCGGATGTCGATAGAAATACGGCGTGGAAAGGCTATGGGCAGCTGCTATATGCCATGGTGTCCAAAAATAAAAACTATCCGCAATTAGCGATTCGTCGTCATCTTGAAGGCACGGTGATGGTCAGTGTGCGTTTTGAAAAAGGTCGGATGGTTGGCATTTCCGTTGTCGGACAGGGCAGCGGGCATACGGTACTCGACAAGGCGGCACATGAGATGGTGGAAAAAGCCGTCAAGGCTTTGCCTGTGCGTGGTAACTTATCAGGCAAATCATTTAGCGTCGTGGTGCCGGTTAACTTTCGTTTAACAGATTAAACCCATTTAACACTTTTTATCATGGCTAAGTGATGTATAGCGCCAATGAAGATATGATAAAGTGTGTCATCCAAATTATGGAAACCCT
Organism: Methylophaga thalassica; assembly: GCF_030159795.1. Lineage (NCBI taxonomy): Bacteria > Pseudomonadati > Pseudomonadota > Gammaproteobacteria > Thiotrichales > Piscirickettsiaceae > Methylophaga > Methylophaga thalassica. Next base: position 933,214 of record NZ_BSND01000003.1, read on the forward strand.
GCGTTACAGAATCTCTGAATCAACATCGTGCCATTGATGGTCGTTGATTAACGCAATAGTCGAAATGCCATTCATATTTCAACATACATACTGTTGCTATGCCGACGCGGGTTGTGTGAGCACATCGGTTTGTGAGCTTGCAATTCAAAATCACGTATTTTTAAGGGTTTAGAATGTCGAAAATTATTTATACCAAAGTTGATGAATCACCTGCATCAGCAACCTATTCATTGTTGCCGATTATTCGTGCTTTTACTGCCGATGCGAATATTGATATCGAAAGCCGGGATATTTCACTTGCAGGACGTATCATTGCTAACTTTCCAGATAATCTAACCGACGAACAACGCATTCCAGACCACTTGTCACAATTAGGGGCCTTAACTCAGGACCCGGCCACCAACATCATCAAGTTGCCCAATATCTCTGCTTCCGTACCCCAATTAAAAAATGCGATTGCAGAGTTAAAATCTAAGGGTTACGACCTGCCTGATTACCCTGAAGCGCCTAAAAACCCAGAAGAACAAGCCATTAAAGATCGTTATGCCAAAGTATTAGGTTCAGCAGTAAACCCGGTATTGCGTGAAGGTAACTCTGATCGTCGTGCACCCGCGGCAGTCAAAAACTATGCGCGTAAAAATCCGCATAGCATGGGGGAGTGGAAGTCGGATTCAGCCACAGACATTGCACATATGGATGCGGATGATTTTTATGGCAGTGAATTATCAGTCACCTCTGCACAGGCCGACGACTTCAAAGTGAGCTTTATTGATAAAGCAGGTAATGAAACTGTTCTCAAAAAATCGATTCCAGTATTGGCAGGTGAAGTCGTAGACGCCACGCGGATGCGTGCAAAAAGTCTACAAGCGTTTTATGCCGATGCTATTGCAAAAGCAAAACAAGAAAACGTACTGCTGTCTCTGCATTTAAAAGCCACCATGATGAAGGTCTCTGATCCGTTGATGTTTGGTTTTGCCGTCAAAGTGTTTTTTAAAGACCTCATTGAAAAACACAGCGATCTGTTTGATGAGCTGGGTGTGGACTTCAATAATGGTTTAGGTGATTTATACAGCCGCCTGGCCAATGTTGATGACGAAACCAGAAAAGCGGTGGAAGCGGATATTGAAGCGGTTTATGCCAGCCAGCCTGATGTGGCGATGGTGGACTCGAATAAAGGCATTACTAATTTCCATGTGCCATCTGATGTGATTGTGGATGCATCTATTCCAGCGATGATCCGTGCCGGCGGCAAAATGTGGAATAAACAAGGCCAGCAGCAAGATACCTTAGCGATGATTCCGGATCGTTGTTATGCCGGTGTTTACAAAACAGTCGTTGATGACTGCAAACAAAAAGGGGCTTTGGATCCGGTGACCATGGGCACCGTGCCTAATGTGGGCCTGATGGCACAAAAAGCCGAAGAATATGGCTCTCATGATAAAACCTTCCAGGCGAAAGCTGATGGCAAAATTATTGTTACCAACCAACAGGCTGAGACCGTGTTTGAGTTTGATGTGGAAGCAGGCGACATCTTCCGTATGTGTCAGACCAAAGATGAGCCAATTCGTGACTGGGTGAAATTAGCCGTGAGTCGCGCCCGTTTATCGGATACGCCTGCGATCTTCTGGTTGGATGAAAACCGGGCACATGATGCTGAATTGATTAAAAAGGTAAATGATTATTTACCAGAGCATGATACGGCTGGATTAGATATTCGAATCTTGAATCCTGTGGTAGCAACACAACTTTCTTTAGATAGAATACGTGCTGGTAAAGACACCATTTCTGTGACCGGCAATGTGTTACGTGACTACAACACCGATTTATTCCCAATTCTGGAATTAGGGACATCGGCGAAGATGTTATCGGTCGTGCCACTCATGCAAGGTGGTGGTTTATTTGAAACCGGTGCCGGTGGTACTGCACCAAAGCTATTAGATCAGTTGATTGATGAAAACCATCTGAGCTGGGATTCCTTGGGCGAATTAATGGCACTGGCCGCCTCACTGGAACATCTTGCCAATACCCAAGATAATGCCAAAGCCAAAGTCTTAGCCGATACGCTGGATGCTGCCACAGGCAAATTGCTACAGGAAAATAAATCGCCCAAGGAGAAAACCGGTGAATTAGATAATCGTGGCAGTCATTTCTATTTAGCGATGTACTGGGCTGAAGCACTGGCTGAGCAAACAGCTAATGCAGAGTTAAAAGCGGTATTTACACCCATTGCTAAAACACTGATAGAAAACGAAACCAAGATTGTGAGTGAACTGAATGCAGTGCAGGGTAAAGCTGTTGATATGGGCGGCTACTACATGCCTGACGATGAGATGATGAATAGCATTATGCGTCCAAGTAACACTTTTAATACGATTCTGGCTCGACTTAAATAATCTGGTTAGGTCTTAATAAAAAAGCCCCGATTAACGGGGCTTTTTTGTTTCTTTCTACAGAGTAATTAATAACGACCGTGATAATAGTCATGGTGGTGTTCGTATTTTCTATGTTGATGCTCTACAGCTTTGTGATATTTCCGATATTCACGTGCTTTATCTTTGTGATATTTGGCATCTAAACGTGCCATTTTTTGTTTGTATTTCCAGTATTTTTTGTCGTAGTGATCGTTATGATGATGGTGATGGCCATCAACACGGTAACGGTTTGATGAGACCTGAGTAGTGACGGCTGAACCAACAGCGCCACCAATTGCTGCGCCTAAAATAGCGCCATTTTGACCACCCATTTCATGGCCTACCGCCGCACCTACCGCGCCTCCGATACCACCGCCAATCGCGGCATTAACGGTATTATTGTCGGCGACTGCGACACCCGACATCATTGATGATGCCAAAATAATAGGTATTAATCGCTTCATATCTACCTCCTGATTATTGGTATCCACTTACGTGAAAGTGAAAAAGAAGCTAGACATCACGGCTATCTATTAACAGCTTAGCTAACCGTGATGTCATGATGAGTTATAACAATCAGGAAGTTAAGTCATGGTTAAATTATGTAAATGTCTATAGAGACTTATTTTGGTGGAAATGTGCGTCGATTTTTTGCTTGATACTGAGCCACTCTTGCTCAAGATGGTTTTCACCCATGACGCTACCTTGAATAACAAAAAATTTCAGTGAATTAATACCGATGGTTTCAAATATTGTTTGCAGGTAATTTTGCAAAAAATCCGGTTGTCTTCCATCAAGCAATCCGCCTGCAGATACAGCGATATAAACGGGACGATCTATCAGGGTTCCTATTTTTCCTTCCGGTGTGGCGGTAAAGGTTTTCCCTATTCTGACAACATGATCTATCCAGGCTTTCAGACAAGAGGGAACCGTAAAATTATGCATAGGCGTTGCAATGATAACGACATCAGCAGAGACCAATTGCTGAATAAGTGCATCAGATAAAAGAAGACTGGCTGAGTTAGCATCATCATTATCATGACGAGATCGCAGGCTTTCGGCATAGTCTTTATCAATATGAGGCAAATCATAAACATTTAAGATTTGCACATTCGGTACAGTGTGAGCTGTCTCCTGACAGGTCTGTAAAACCTTATCCGCCAGTTTATTACTGATAGATAATGCTCGATTGCTAGTTCTAATAAGTAATATATTCATACAAGTTGACTGAGTTCGTTTCTGAAACGTATGGCTTGCGTCAGTAAACCCTGACGAAAATAAAATTTTTGAGCAAGCGCCATAGATAAACCGGTATCTAAAACAAATTCATGACAGTTCTGTTGTTTTGCTATTTCCATTACTGCATGTAATAAACGCGCTCCGCAGCCAGATGACCTATGAGATTCTGTGACGACTAAGTCGTCGACATAAAGAAATCGACCATAAAGCAGATTTTCTTGTATTCGATACCCTGCTAAGCCAATGATTTCGTCTGCTTCTATCATAGCCACTAAGACATAGTCCTGCATCTGCATACGTTGTATTTTTTCAATAAACTGTTGTTCATCCTCTAAGTGTGGCCTTAATTGTTTCATGACGGGAAAGGCCGTGAGAAAGTCCTGTTGATGAATTAATGGTTTTATAAACATGATTAATTTAATCCAGCTTTATTCAACCCATAGATGGCATCAGCCGACCCCGGTTCAACTTGAAATGCCACACCTAAGCGGTTCCAGCCATTGATTAAAATAATGAGAAAGCTAAGATCCGATATTTCTTTTTCGGAAAGCGTTTCCCGGACTTGTTTGTAGATTTCATCAGAGACGCCCTTTGCAGACAGATGGGTGAGAGCTTCAGTCCATAATAAGGCGGCTTTTTCTCGTTCGTTGAATAAAGGAGATTCGTGCCATACAGCAAGGTGATGAAGTCTTAGTTCACGCTCTCCTGCAATTTTAGCTTGTTTGATATGCATATCCAGACAAAACGCACAGCCATTGAGCTGAGATGCTCTGATTGTGACGAGGTCATTAAACTCTTCTGCTGTTTTATTCTGTTTAATAACTTGATTAAATTCGAAATACTTATGGAATAAATCAGCAGATAACTCAGGGTAATTAAGACGTTGTGACATAAAATATTCTCTGTGTTGTAAAGTGCATAGGAATAATCTCAACATATCGACTTGTGATACAGAGCCATATTTAATGTTTTACTCTAGGCCATAAAATAAGAATGGGTATGTCTTAAATGGAATCATCAAGCAGTAATTCATGAACGATAAATCTAAATACTTCTTAACACTCGACAATATAAGTGCTGAGCCGATCCATATTCAGATCTCTCATCGTATTAAACGTGCCATTAGCGATGGCAGTTTAGAACATGGTGAACGGTTGCCTTCGACGCGGGTGTTGGCGAGTGAACTGAGTGTTGCCAGAGGAACAGTTGAGAATGCCTACGCCTTATTAATGGGAGAAGGGCTACTTATCAGCAAGGGACAGGCTGGCACGTTTATCAATATCTCTTCGAATAGTTTAGAAAAATCCAAGCCAGTACCAGACAAACACTCTGTCAAAAACACAGCACAACAGGAACGGTCATTTCTATTCCAGCCTGGGTGCCCGGCTTATGATGTTTTTCCTCGAAAGACCTGGTCAAGACTGGTGACATCTCAGGCCAGAAAGCAATCAGTCACAGCATTATCACATCGTGATGCCATGGGGTATTTACCACTTAGGCAAGCTTTAGCCAGTTATTTACGCTTATCACGTGGTGTCAACTGCGAAGCGGAGCAGATCATCATCACGATGGGGTATCAAGGTGCCCTGGATTTATTGATACGGTGCTTGTCATTGTCGGGACGTGAAGTGTGTATGGAAGATCCAGGTTATTTGTTTGCATCACAACTATTGCGTGCTGCCGGGGTTAATATTGTCCCTGCACCGGTTGATGAACATGGTCTGGATATCAATAAAGCCATGGCCTTAACACCAAACCCCAGTCTTACCATTGTCACGCCATCACATCAAAGCCCACTTGGAATGTCGTTGTCACCTGAGAGACGAGTCGCTTTATTAGAATGGGCCAAGACAACAGGAATGTGGGTTTTGGAAGATGACTATGATGGTGAGTTTCGCTATTCAGGTTACCCTTTACCTGCATTAAAAAGTCTGGATGAGGCTGAGCGTGTGATTTATGCAGGTAGTTTTAGTAAAACATTATTTCCCGCTCTCAGGCTGGGATATATGGTGTTACCGACATCCTTAGTTGATATTGCTGAAAAGTATGCCTCGCTAAGTTATCAATCCTTACCATTGGCAACTCAACAAGTGGTCACCGCCTTTATGGCAGAGGGGTATTTTGCTCTGCATTTAAAAAAGATGCGTGCTTTGTATGCAGAGCGACGAGAAATAACGGCTGATACCCTCACGAATATCTTAGGTGATTACCTTCAGGTTAGTTCTTATAAAAATGGCATGCATTTAGTGACAAATATTCTCTCAGATGAGCAAGATAAAGATGTTGCAGAAAGATTTAACCGTCAGGGCTTTGGTATTCAGGCCTTATCAGACTGGACGACTAACGTGAATGAGAATGGGCTTATCATGGGATTTACGAATATCAGCAGCAAAATGGCAGCAGAAAAAACAGCGAAGCAGTTAAGACAATGCTTTACTCATCCAGGTTGATGAGAGTGAAATGTGTTCGCTAATTTAACCTGGCTGTTTAATCGACAATATTCTTTTGAAGTAGGTCGGTAACAATTTCAGGCACAAAAGTCCGTTTAATGGTGATTGCGTAGAAGTGTTCATAGACATTGGGTAACACTTGGTACTCTGATAAGTTGCCACTGGATATTTCATCTTTGACGACCACGGCGGGCAGGGCGGTAATGGCGCCGGTATCGCGAACCAGCAGTCGTAACATCGCCATATCATCAGCTTCAGCAATAATATCGGGCTCATAACCCAGTGTTGCACAGTAGGCATCAAATGCTGAGCGTATTTCTGTAATCTTGGTGGGCAGAACCCATTTCAGATTTTCATAACCTTGTGGAAAGGTGTTATTGGGATTTTGTTGCGCTGGTCCAATAATCGATACTGATTGCCTCGATACTAACTGACTTTGCCATATCGCATCATCATTCTGTTGGCTGACAGAACGATTGGTCAGCACAAGATCCAGTTCGTGACTGGTCAGACCATTAAGCAAATTAGTCATACCCCGAGTGGTGAGTGTGAAGCTGACATTGGGCTGTTTGAGCAGCGGGCTGATAAAGCTTTCGGTAAAGTTTCGCGATAAGGTGGTGAGCACACCAATATTGATGTGTTTTTGTGTGGCTGTTCCTCCTTTATTAATAAAGGATTGTAATTCTTCACCGGTGGTAAATATCTCATCTGCATAGCTTAGAACTTTTCTGCCTACATCGGTTAATAACAGTTGTCTGCCAGCACGTTCAAATAATCTGACATCCATCGATGTTTCGAGTTGTTTGATTTGTTGTGATAAAGCTGACTGTGAAACGTGGCATTCATCAGCTGTTTTTGTGATACTCCCAGACAGAGCAACACGCCAGAAATAATAGAGATGATGATAGTTGATTTTAGCCATAGTTAAGTAAAACTTATCTTTTCGTTAATAAATATCTATTTTATTTATGTTAAAGCATTTGCCATACTCTCTTCAACTTAAGGAGGTGTGTTTGTGAATCTTGATCTGACAGCTGTTTTGCCCGTTCTTATTCCGCTGACATTGTCATTAGCCGGCTTTATCACAGGCTTAAGTCGTATTAGTGACAAAACGCGTCAGATAATGCTCAAATGGATTTCGGCAGCCATTATGATCTCCGCTATCGTCATTACAGCGGGACACATCGAAAAAACAGACAAGCCACAAGCATTACTGGCAATGAATAATGTGAATCTGCTGGTGCTATTGCTGGTGTGTTTTATGGCGATAGTGTTAATCAAATTCTCACAGCGTTATCTGTTTGCTGAGAAAAACACTCATCGTTACTGGCGTTGGTTATTCCTCAGTTTAACGTCCGTCTCCGTCGTCATTGTCAGCAATCATTTATTACTGTTCTGGTTGGGCTGGGTGTCTATTAGTTTATGTTTCCATCGCTTATTATTGTTTTATCCCGACAGACCACGCGCCGTTCTGGCCGCACATAAAAAATTTATTTTAGCGAGAGTAGCCGAGATTTTTTTACTCAGCGCGATTGTGTTGTTGTACTCACAGCTGGGGACGTTTTATCTGGCTGAAATGACCAATCATTACATGAGTGCAGGTATTCCGGTTGAACTGAGTCTGGCAGAAAAATGTGCGGCCATTATGCTTGCCTTAACTGCCTTGATTAAGTGTGCACAGTTACCCGTACATGGGTGGTTGATTCAGGTTGTAGAAGCGCCGACGCCAATCAGTGCTTTATTGCATGCTGGCATTATCAATCTGGGTGGCTTTTTGTTACTGAGTTTTGCCCCATTAATCGCCTTCAGCTCAGATGCACAATGGTTGATATTGATTATTGCAGGGCTGAGCACCTTGGTTAGTGCCTTGGTGATGATGACGCGTATCAGCGTTAAGGTAAAACTGGCCTGGTCAACCTGTGCTCAGATGGGCTTGATGCTGATTGAATGTGCCTTAGGTTTACATGAACTGGCATTACTTCATTTAATTTCTCACTCACTCTATAAGGCTTATATGTTCCTCAGTGCCGGTGATGTTCTGCAGGAATATAGCTTGAAGCAATTAGCGCCGCAGAAAAATGTGACGTTTATTTCTGCCATGTCGAGTTTATTATTGGTCGTCATCAGCACCTATGGGATTGTGTATTTCACTTCTTATTCAGGGCCACTGAGTGTTTGGTTATTAGTAAATACAGCGTTGGCGCTATATCTGGTCTCTGCTGTCAGAAATGGCACCATACTTCAATTTTTAACTTCTTGTCTGACAGTGGCGTTACTGGTTGGCTTTTACATGGGCGGGAAAACCATTTTGACTTGGGTAATGCCACCTTTGCCGGCGAGTACGATGTTTGACGCCATGGACATCTGGTTGTCTGCACTCTTTGTTGCCTTATTTTTACTTGCCGTACAGGTGCGAGTATTTCCTCAGGCTAAAGCGACCAGAACCTTATATCGCTGGTTGTTTTCTGGTTTGTATTTAGATGAACTCATGACCCGTCTGACCTTGTTTCTCTGGCCGATCACGTTAAGACCAGAGACAGCTATCAAACAGAACGATCCGTCGCTTACCAAGGAGCCGACTTCATGAACAGTGTTAATAAGTCATTGACTGAACTCAGTGTTGAGCATGCGACTGCCATCAATCAAGCGAGTTCATTGATTGCCCCAAACTGGCCTCTGGATCGATTTATTGCGGTGAATGCCCTGTGGGAGTTTCGTGAGCAAACCATCGAGTCTGCTTCAGCCAGAGTAGGGGCATTACAAGGTTTGAAAACCACAATGTCAGCTGACTATTACCTGGATTTATTCGAACAAGGCGATATTAGTGAGTCGGCATTAATTGAATCTGCTAAGGCTTATGATGCCAGCACTGTGACAGTTGATGAACTCAAGGCAACACTTGAACAGGCCCAGCCGAATGCGGCTTTGAGCATTGCTGAAATTGCCGATTTAAGCCGTGATCATCACAAAATGCGTTGGCAGGATGAAATCGTTCACCAGGTAAGTCAGTTTTGTGGTGAGTTTGTGAATCAGGAGCCTGAGACTTTCGATCATCTTTACGCTGCCTGGCTGGATTTCACGCGGCATGATTACGGCATGTCATTGCTGATGGGTGAGAAAAAACTGCGCCATGCTTTCACTCAGCTACCCGACAATCCAGACAGCTTGTTTGCTCAGGCTGTTGCTGAGCTGGAATTATCTCCACAACAACTAGAGTTGTATGCCCATAAGTTATTGATGTGTATTAATGGCTGGGCCAGCTATTTTGCATGGCAACGTTGGGAAAACCGTCTCAACAATCAACAAACAGCCTGTGTCGAAGCGCTACTAGCGATTCGGATCGCCTGGGATTTGATTATCTGGCGTCAGTTGAAAAGCAAGCCTGGGCAGGTTGAATTCAGCGCATTAAAACAACAGTGGCAGCATCAAAAAGCGTCTTTGATGTCGCGCATAGCCGCCCATCATGATTATGCCTGTCATTATTGGATATGGGCTTATGCAGCTGAACTGAGTTACCAACGACAATTACAGAAAACCTTAAGCCAAACAGCCAAGCCACTTGATTCAACACCGGTCTTACAAGCCGCATTTTGTATTGATGTACGTTCTGAACGTATCAGACGCAATCTGGAATTACAGAGTGAGGCTATTCAAACTATTGGTTTTGCCGGTTTCTTTGGCTTACCTATTACATATCAACCGGCACAGACTCAGGCAAATCGTCCTCAGCTACCGGGCTTGATTGCGCCTTCAGTGATAGTGAGTGAGCAAACGCCGAATCATAAGAAACTGAATAAGGTGAGTAACGCAAGTACTTGGAAAAACTGGGCGAGTTCACCGGTATCGTCATTCACCATGGTAGAAACCATGGGCTGGACCTACGCTTATAAACTGATTAAAGATAATTTCTTTAGTAAAAAGAAAGAAAAATTAATAGATGAGTTCACCCACCATCAAGACTGGCAATTAACTCAAAACCACACTGAGTTAAGCTTGCTCGAAAAAGTTAATTTGGTTACCGGCGTACTTAAAGGCATGGGACTGACGAAGACGTTTGCATCCACCATATTATTGCTGGGCCATGGTAGTGAAACTCGCAATAATTTGCATGCCTCAGGTCTGGACTGTGGTGCTTGTTGTGGTCAGAGTGGCGAGGTGAATGTCCGAGTTTTAACCAGCCTGTTAAACGATCCTGCTATCAGAACGGAGCTGCAAAAAGCGGACATCCATATTCCAGAACAAACACGTTTCATAGCAGGATTACATAACACCACAACTGATGAAATTGTGTGTTTTGACACATTGAATAATGATGATATTGAAGCCTGGTTAAAACAGGCTTCCATAGAAACTCGTCGTGAACGCGTTCAGATAATGGATGCAGCATTAAAAGACCTGGATGATGCTTCATTAGAAAAATCACTTAAAGACAGAGGCAAAGACTGGTCTGAAGTGCGTCCTGAATGGGGCTTGGCCAATAATGCGTCATTTATTGTGGCACCTCGTCAACGTACGCGTGGACTGGATTTACAAGGACGCTCCTTTTTGCATGATTATGACTGGCAGTCAGACGCTGAATTTGCATTACTAGAGCAAATCATGACGGCGCCGATGATCGTCACGCAGTGGATTAATATGCAGTACAACCTATCGGTGACAGATAATACGTTTTTCGGCAGTGGTAATAAGTTGTTACACAATGCCGTTGGTCAGCATGTCGGCGTGTTTGAGGGGAATGGTGGCGATTTACGAATTGGTCTCGCAATGCAATCTATTCATGATGGAGAGCAGTGGCGTCACCAACCACTTAGACTCAGTGTTTATATTGCTGCTCCGAAACAAGCGATTGAAAATGTGATTGCCAAGCATAAAACTGTACGTGATCTTGTTGAAAACGGTTGGTTGTTTATCCTGCACTGGTCTGATGATAACACTTTTGAGCGACTGTAAATTAATTCAGAGTATGACATTTTTCTACAGCGTCATACTCTGAGTTTGCGCCTATTTTTATTAGTTTTAAAATGTTACAAAATTTTGCGTAATCAGTATTTTACACCTTAAATTGATTGGCTTCTTTTGATAGCTTATCGGCAAGGGATTGATTTTCACGTGTAATATCGAGAGATCCTCTTGTGCTCGAAATGATGGCATCATTTGTGGTGAATACTTCTTGCAATGTACGACTGATTTTTTCTGCAACATTACTTTGTTCTGCGAGCATTTGTGAAATTTGTACATTGAGATCACTAATTCTAATTGCACCTGTAGAAGCGTCCTTCATAGCACTGTCAGCTTTGTTAACCGTATTGATTGTTGTTTGCCCACGACTTTGACATTCGCTAATGTTTTTTGTCATGACTTCTACAGAACTATTGATTTGTTTGGCCATCAACATGATGGATTCTGTCGCCCCTTTACTCTTGAGAGCAAGGCTTCTAACTTCTTCGGCAACAACAGAAAAGCCTCGGCCATGTTCTCCGGCTCGAGCTGCCTCTATAGAAGCATTGAGGGATAAGAGATTTGTTTGTTCAGAAACTTCACTAATCAATTGAATTGATGAGTTAATGCCTTCGATACTATTATTTAAACCCGTGAATGTAGATTCAACCTGTTTCAGATTATTGATGAGACTAACCACTTCTTCTAATGCCTCATGACTAATTGACTCAGTTTGTTTCAGACTCTCGGTTGCTTGTAACGATAGTGCACTAGCTTCTTCCGTTGTTTTTGACACACTAGAAATACTTTGTGACATCTCTTCTGATGCTGCAGCAACGGATTCAACTCGAGCGTTTTGATGGTTCAGTTCTAACACATCCTCTTCTAGTGATTTGACTGAGGATTGTGCGAGTTCATCTAAGCGAGCTCCAGCATGTTTGAATTCAGCGAATGCATGACGGATAGTGCCATAGAATGATTTCAGGCTCTTAACAAACTCGTCATCACTCACTGTGGTGGCTTTAATATCATTGAAGCTAATTGTAAAGTCACGATCTTTAGCAGAGTTTTGGATGGTTACCATCAATTTGTTTGACAAATCAAACTGTGCTTGCATCCTCAAGCAAAAAAAGACAAGAACGGCTGTTTCGATGATCACAAACGCTGCATGAATGAAGAATATCTCCCAATCACACTGTATCCCATACACCACATAATCAATATTCCATAACTGGGTGTCAGCTAATTGTAGGGGTACAGAAACGGCATGGTGAACAGCAATAACGCCAGCCGCTAGCAGCAGCATTTTGTAGTCACGCCAGATTATGATGAATGCTAGCGTTGCAAAGATATGAAAGTGCATTTCGAGTCGACCAAACTGTTGCATGATCACAATCATAGACATAAGCATCAGGCTGACAGTCATGATAGAACGAGACGCTAATGTGCCAGGCATAGTCTTGTAGACAAAAAATGAGGATAAACATGCCAAAGTTGCGGGTATGGCACCATGAATATGTGTACCAAACCCCATTGGTACAAGAAAATAGATAAACGGCAAGTGACTTAGCAGAATGATCAAAACGAGCTTGTCGCTCGCCTGCATGTCCTGCTGTCTTCTTGCGTAAAGCTGGCTGTAATCTCTGTCATTACTCATTGTGTTTTTCCGCTTTGATATTGAGGTCTTGAAGTATTTTTTTTGTCGTAGGGTTGGTATAGGTTAGTAAGCTATTATCTTGTGGAAAATAGCTATACAAATAACCCGCATGGTTAATCACCCCATTTGCAAGTTGTTGAATATTCTCATGTACTAGATCAAAACCAGATAGTTCTTGGACATTTAGCCCTGTGTATTCTGCTAACCACGTTAGGTATGTTTCTTTATCTACTTCATCGCCGATGTTCACGACATAGAGATTTAGTTCGGAGGGATAAGCCTCGTTCAACTCTTTGATAAGTTGATAGTTTGATGGACAGATATCTTCGCAGCCTGAAAAGGAAGCCAGTATCAGTGCGGGTGCCAGGGGGGGAGAGTTCATAAATTGAGGAAAATGAATATCAGGATGACTTTCGTATCCGTGTAATTCGGATCCTGTAATGATTTTTGCAATTGAGGGGGATAAAAAAAAGCTAAAAAAAGCGAGCACAAGCAGTATTAGTGGAATGAGCAGCTGCTTTATGTGATGAGACGTAGTCGATTTAGAAGAAGTGGAGCTATTTGACATAGTGCCTCACACAAGAGAGCTAGAATCAATCAGTAACTATATGTCTTCATGTACTCGGAGCTATACTCACCAATGGATTGTCGCCCATCTCGCAACCATGTTGACCTAAATTATTTATCGGCAGTTTTATTCAAAAGTGAAATAAAAAAATGTTCTACGATAAAAATTTTTATTTTTATGTTGGCGAGATTGCATTCCAGCTCCAGCTCTAGCTCTTGCGTTGAATGGCTAGCTTTAATAGTGCAGCCACTGACATGGCATCAATAATCTCGCCGTTCATGGCCATTTCAATGGCTGTATCTAGCGGGACTTTTATTAATTCAATGTCTTCAGTCTCTTCAAGTTCTTGCTCGCCAGGTGTCAGCTCTGTGGCAAGAAATATATAAGCTTTTTCGTCTGTCACTGAGTTGGAGGTACGTAATTCCATGAGTGGCTGCCAGTTTTTAGCGGTTAATCCCGTTTCTTCTTTGAGTTCTCTTTTCGCCGCTTCCAGGGGAGGCTCATCAAGTGGGCCGCCACCTTCAGGAATTTCAATGGTGGTTTCATTATTTGGATAGCGACTTTGTTGTACCAACCAAGTATGATCGTCATCATCAATGGCGATGACGCCAATGGCGCGGGATTTGAAATGAACCACACCATAGATGCCCTCGCTGCCATTGGGTCTAATGACTTCTTCATGACGGATTTGAATCCACGGATTGTCATAGACTATCTGCAGTGATTTCTGTATCCAGCCACCTATTTTTGTTTTTGACATATTAATTTGTGATCAAAAAATGAAAATAAAATAAAAAATAGTACTTTAGTACAATAGATATTTACTTGCAGCACTAATAAGCTTTAAGTAATCACATATAAGGAAGATTCAAAATGCGTTTTTCTAAACTTGCCATGGTCGGATTAGTTACTCTAAGTGTCAATCAACTTGCTTACGCTGATGCTGTTGAGATTGACGCCATGTCTCTTCTTAATCAATACAATCTCATTACTAGTGGTAATGTGATCAGTACTTCTGAAATTGATGGTAACGCATTAATCGGTGGCAATGTTACTGGTGGCATGTACAACATGCATTCAACTTCCAATGCAGTCGTTCCTTCTCTGACTGTTGGCGGTGACCTTAACGGCACTGTGCAAACAAAAGGTAAGGGCGTTAACATCGGTGGTAATGTGTCGGGCTCACTGAACATTAATGACGGTGGCGATGCATATATGAACTCAGTCTCAGGCTGGGTGCAAAATAATGCCAACGGTAATGGTTCGACCTCAGTCATCGGCGATATTTCTGGCAGTGTCAATACCAACGGCGGTAATACCATCTATGGCGGCACTAATACAGGTTTTGCTGGCGCTAACGGTAGTGGTACGGTTATCAATCAACCTGTATCAGCACCGTTTGACCCGGCTGCTGCAGCGGCAAATGCGGTGAATACATTAGGCCAGTTTTCGAACCAGTTAGCAGGCACTGATTTCAATAGTAACTACACCATTACCGGTGGCAAAGTGACTTTTAATGCCACACCAAATACTGATGGACTGGCTGTGTTTAATATTAACGACGGTCAGAGCTTCTTCGAGAGCGTCAATGAGTTTGCATTTAACCTCGGTAGTGCTACCAGTATTTTATTCAATGTCTTTGATGACGCACTTTCTGAATACGATATCAGCGTGAATTTCCTGGCTAACTCAGCCGTTGATTTAGCGGATATGCTGTTATGGAATTTTGTTGATGCAGATAGTCTTCATATCACAGCACAATTTGGCGGTAGCATTTTAGCGCTGGGTACGGATGTGACTACTTATGGCAATATTGAAGGCACATTAGTGGCTAGAAGCTTGAATCAAAATGCTGAAATTCACTCACAGCCATCTGGTTTTATTCCTCCATCAGCAGTGCCTGTTCCTGCAGCAGCCTTTTTGTTTGCTCCAGCATTACTTGGCTTCTTAGGTCTGCGTCGTAGAGCAAACCTACAAAAAGCGGCTTAGTAATTTGTTCCAGGTAAAAATAAAAAGCCACCTTAAACGGTGGCTTTTTTGTTTCTAATACTTTTATGAATGACTATTTTTGTCGCTCTAATGTGGCACAACCTGCAGTCGCATGCTCCCAGGTTTCCACATAACAGGTGCCTATCGTATTGTCGTTAAGAATACGACCATGGACATAACCATGGCTTGGTGTTGATACCCAGGTGAAAGATTTATTATCAGGATAAATCACACCAAAAAAGTGTTTAGTGCCATCAGCATAAGTAAAAGTGCCACGAAAACGACGATCTTGCTGTTCTGTAATAGTGACGGTTTTATCATCCCAGGTTTTATAACCTTTTTCATCGGATACCGTGAGATTAACACCACTCCAGGTGCCAACCAGATTAGGAATCTGTTTCGCTTTTATCTCAGTTTGGTAATAGTGATAAGCAATTCCTGCGGTATTCACTAACACGAGTAGCCACAATAAGAATTGTGAAGCGGCATTACCGGATTGTTTTTTTATCATTTTATTTCTCTCTCTGGGTGAAAAGTCATCACTACGATGATCATAAAAAAGTAAAGCAACGTCCTACTTTATCAATTTAAATTGATGATTAGGCGTCAAAAATGAGCAGTTTATTTTTAGCTTCTTGTCGAAAACGACGGGGCGATACACCAAATTGTGTTTTAAATGCCCGACTAAAGTGAGCCATATTGTTAAATCCGGATTCCAGTGCGATCTCGGTAATGGTGCGATGCATAAACTGCCGGCTATTTAATTTTCGATAGACGCTGTTGAGTCGTTGTTGTGTGACGTAACGCATTAACGATGTCTGCTCAGCTTGAAGAAGGTTATTGATGTAGCGCACGGACAGACCCACGGCTTCAGATATCATTTTGGGTGTTAATTCATGGTAGTGGCAGTGTTGATTAACATACCGTTTCACATGAAATAGTGTTGAGCTTTGAGTGTTGGATAGTTGAACTGACTTAGGTTCCAGTTGATTGAGTGACAAGGTCAGTAAATCAACAAGAGGATCTTGCAAGGAATGAAAGGCATTGCTATCCAGTATATCCAGTTGTTGCGTCAGAGACTGGATACAGGATGCTGCGATGGCTGCAGTGCCGGATTGAGTTGTTATTTTCTTTGCTGTCAGATTACCTATATGACTGATCCGTTGTCTCAGGTAGTCTCTCGGGAGTGAGATAATTACTTTCGATACAGCCTGTGGCATGGTAATGCGGTGCCATTGTGTTGCATCGTATAAGGTCATATCACCTTTTTCTAAAAAGACTTCACGACCATCTTGTTCGAGTTTATATTTTCCCTCAGTGATTAAAACAGCAAAATAACAATCCTGGCTGATATCCGTCGGTTCTCTTGATAAACGCTCTATTTGCAGTGAATGAGATTTAATGGGCGATAGACGCACACCATTTTGCCATGGATATATAGCCATTTCGTTAAATACCGGTTCATCATTAAACGGATTAACATCGACATTCGCGTACTCACGTCCAATCACTTCTTTTAACCAATCCAGTCGGTGTGAATGTGGCTGATCATCAGTACATAAGCGCTGCCCATGTAATTGGGAAAGGCTAGTATTCATGTTTCTCTCTCTCATATTGACCATCGCTTTATCGGTCATGTTATTGCGCCTTTTGAGTCAAGACGTCGGTTTTTATAAGTGGATAATAACACAGAAAAAAATGAGAAATTTGAGGAGAGAAATATGCAGAATAGAACAGATAATAACGTTAATATTGTGATGCTTAGAGGCGCCTGTTTATGGATTCTTATGGCATTAATCTTGGCCTGGTGTTTGGTGGGCTTATATAACCAGCTTGAATTTCTTCAAGCGCTTATACCAGGTTCACCTAAACGTGTGTTACAGGCGCATTTGGACTTTCTGATTATGACGGCGTTGATATTAGGCTATTATGCTGTCAAAGTCGCTTTACCCTGGCATGTCCGTTGGGCAATGGTTATAGGGGCTTTTACTAACTCAAGCTTATTTTTGATGTATGCGCTTTTCCCGGTTTTAGATCCTTTGCATGATGCATTTAACCCAGAGGTAACCGGAGCAGGTTTATTTAATGTCTATTTGTATGCCAGTTTATTGATGACCAGTTACGGCTTTGGTAAAGGTGCTGTCATTATTCTGAAATCTACCTTCACAGTAAAAACAGAATCACAGTGACCGCTGATTAATGATGGCCACCTTAATAAATACACAGAAAGAGCAGGGCAGGGATACCTTGTGAGTAAAAGTCACTGACTGGTTTGATTGTTAGTGACTTTTCTCACCACCATTTCGACTAGCGCTGTGGTTGTCTTTTTTACCGCGTCCTGAGCCTGATTTATTGCCACCGCCGGACTCTTTATTGACTGTAGCCCAGGCAATTCTTTCAGCTTCTTCTGAAACGCCTTGTTCTTTATAGCTTTCTTCTATATGTTCTGCTTTACGTTTTTGTTTGTCGGTATATTTTTCTTTACTGCCTTGCGCCATGACTTACCTCCATTAAAAACTGAAACAAAGTTATAGGAGGTGACATTTAAGCTAATCGATAGTTTCTGTTGTATTAGCCATCAGCTTAGTGATGCTCATGTCGTGTTACCAAAAACTCTAGGCCGGCTCCGATATCTTCCTCACCACACGCAGCCATATCGTCAGGACTTCCTGCCAATGCTTCCTGGTGGGTTAATATCAAATCCCTGCGATCTTCAATCACCTCAGTGTTCTGAGAGTTATCAGCATGAGGTATCGAAATTTTTATCTGCATGGCGATATCCTGTTTTCAGTAAATGCCTTATCTATCATCACTCGGTAGTGACTGATTATGGCTGACTTAAATCGGCTGCTGATAGAGATAGATTTTTGCGACCAGAAACATCAGCACTGATCTTATTAATGAGTCTGAAAATAAGTCAGTAAGTTGCAATCTGACGAGTAAAGTAAGTCGAAGAGCTGTGGATGATCCTACGTATATCAATTTTTATAACCGAACAGACGTTGTTTCTTTATTTTTTCAGCCACTACCTCAGGCACCAGAGATTCCCAACCGTGTTGATTCTCGGTAATCATTTTCAAGACATCCGGTGAAAATATCGGTAAATAGGCTTCATTAAACTCTCTGAGCTGCTGAACGTGTTCACCTTGTTTCAAATACTCATAGAGATTAGCTTGTTTAGGATCAATTCTAAGATTATCTACTTTGTATAAAGTACCGGTTTGAGTATCTTTGTATGGATAAATGTATAGCTTAACGTTATGCTTGAATAAGCGACCAAAGGCTTCCAGAATCCCACCTTGCAAGCGGCTGTAATAGTCTTCTTTAAACAATTCCACCAAGCTATGGGCCCCCATCGTTAAACCAATATGACGATCGGTATAGCGGGAGAGGTAGGAAACAAGACGATAATATTCTGGATAATCAGAAATCATTACAGTGTGTCCTGCAGCCTCCAGCACGTCAGCACGGCTGATGAAGTCCTCCAGATCAATACTGTCACTTTCACTACGGAGATTGTGCATCGTGATCTCCATAATTGAGATCGTATCTGCTGGCGACGCTGCATTATCTGCATCAAACTGTTTACGTGCTGAATTGAGCATATCAATGTTGACGTGGGTCACTGGGCGAAAACGTCCACGTTCGACAAGCACATTTTTCTTTCGCAGATGTTCAGATGGCTGCAGAACCTTGCCATCGGCAGAGAACATGGCCACATCGCTCAAGCCAAGCTGCACAAGGCGTAGACTAATCACGCGGTTATCAACATGTAAAAAGGCATCGCCATGCATGTCCACCATATCTACTTCTATACGATCAGTTGTGAGGTTATCCAGTAAGGATTTCACTAAGAGATCGGGGCTTTGATAATAGTGGAATGCACCATAAACAAGGTTGACACCAATAATACCGAGCGCTTCTTGTTGTAGAGAGTTTTCATTATCCAGCATACGCACATGAATAATGATTTCACTGGGCGCGCTGTGGGGTTCAGTTTGAAAACGAATACCCAACCAGCCATGACACTCATTTGTTCCGTGATAGTTGCGAGCAGAGACCGTATCAGCAAAGGCAAAAAAAGCGGTAGTGTCTCCGCGTTGTTCACTTAAGCGCTCTATATTGAGGTTATATTCCAACTCCAGCATATCTTCGAGGCGCTCACGACAGACATATCTTGGTGCCTCGCCATAGATATCATCACTCACTTTCATATCATAAGCGGAAATACTTTTTGCGATAGTACCGGCGGCACCACCCACTCTAAAGAACCAACGCACTACCTCCTGACCTGCACCAATTTCAGCAAAAGAGCCGTAACGGACGTTATCAAGGTTCACTTCAAGTGCTTTTGCTCCGGGAGAGAGTATTTTGTTTTCCATATCTTACCTATTAGACGCGTGTGAAAGAGAGCGTGTTGAGCTTCAGCGAATTTGTTGCTGGTGCAAGTCGGTCATTAGAGTTTTTCTAAGTCACAAAAATGGCTAACCGAATTTAACTACTTAACTTATTTTTCACATATTTAGTGAAAGTATTCAACACCGTAGTTTTTTGAAGAAGTCATCATTTAATGAATCTGGTTTGGTTTAAGCGTGACTTACGAATACATGATCATGCCCCCCTGACACTTGCAGCAGCGCAGGGGCCGATTCTACCTGTATATATTTTTGAGCCGGCTCTATGGTCACAGCCAGACATGAGTTACAGACAATTCGCGTTTCTTAAAGAGTGCCTATACCAGCTAAATGAAGCACTCAGCGTGTTGGGGTGTCCATTAATCGTTAAAGTCGGTGATGCTGTCAGTATTCTGGAATCATTGAGGCAAAAATATAATGTCACATCACTATGGTCGCATCAGGAGACCTGGAATGGTTGGACATATCAGCGGGATATTGCCGTTCAGAATTGGGTTGATAAACATCAGCTCAACTGGCATCAACCTCGTCAGCATGGTGTTATCAGACGGCTTAAAGACAGAGATGGGTGGGCCAAGCGCTGGTATCAACATATGAGTGAGGCTTGTTATATCTGTCCTGAAAATCTGACCGGCCCCAGCGAAAAAAATGATTATCTGCCAAAGGCCGACAAACTCGGCTTAGTTGACGATGGTTGTGTTCAACGGCAAGTAGGAGGACGGGAGCGAGGACTTCGCCTGTTAGATACGTTTTTGTACGAACGAGGACAGGGATACACTAAGGAAATGTCTTCACCGCTAACAGCGGTTGATAGTTGTTCCCGGCTTTCACCTTATCTTGCATTTGGCACTTTATCGATTCGTGAAGTCTACCAGGCCACTGAGCAACGTATTACCAGTATCAAACAAAGCGATACACAAGCGAGATCACAATGGCGACAAGCAATGCGTTCATTCTCAGCCCGTCTTCGCTGGCATTGTCATTTCATGCAAAAACTGGAGGATGAACCGCGTATTGAGTTTGAGAATATGCATACGATATACGATAGCTTGCGAATGTCCGATATCAATCAGACATATTTTGATGCCTGGCGAAGTGGATTGACCGGGTTTCCTATGATTGATGCCTGCATGCGAGCATTAATTGCTACAGGCTGGATAAACTTTCGTATGCGAGCCATGTTGATGAGTTTTGCCAGTTATCATCTCTGGTTAGATTGGCGGCAACCAGCATTATATCTGGCCAAGTTATTTACAGATTACGAACCAGGTATACATTACCCACAGGTACAAATGCAGTCTGGGACCACCGGCATTAATAGTATTCGAATCTATAACCCTATCAAGCAGGGTATGGAGCAAGATCCCCAAGGCGACTTTATCCGACAATGGATACCTGAATTAGCTGATATGCCAGCACCTTTTATTCATCAACCATGGACTCGTCCTTCATTGATGAACGGGTATCCTGCACCCATTGTTGATGAAAAGTCGGCTCGAAAATCAGCTGCACAACGTCTGTATGAATTAAGGAAGCAATCACAACATAAGCAAGAAGCTGCAATTATCGTTAAAAAACATGCGAGTCGAAAAAAAACCGCAACGAACAAGAAACAAAAAACATCATCCTGGCAACAAGGTGAGTTGCCTCTTTAAATAAATCCAAAGCAAAATTTGCTGCAATTGCCTAATGTTAGCCATGTGTACTTCAACGAATTTATCATTTATTTCTACTCACGACTTCATGAGCTGATGACAGGCATAAATGTCGCTTTATCTTAATGTTGGTTTAACACGGTTTGTGTTACATTGCGCGCCTTCCCAATAAGCCATTTGAGCACATGACTTCGCAAGACACAGCATCACATTCTTATTCATTACCCTTGGTTATTTTTGCCCTGGCTATCGGTGGTTTCTGCATTGGCACCACAGAATTTGTGGCAATGGGATTGATTCAGGAAATCGCTGCTGATCTGAAGGTATCCATTCCATCGGCGGGGCATTTCATTACTGCTTATGCCTTAGGTGTGACGGTCGGTGCGCCTGCATTGGCTATCCTTGGGGCTAAATTGCCACGTAAAACCTTGCTATTGGGTTTGATGTTGTTTTATGGCTTGGCTAATGCGATGACCGCGTTTGCAGATAGCTCAACAACCATGTTGCTTAGTCGATTTATCGCTGGGCTACCTCATGGTGCTTATTTTGGTATTGCTTCACTGGTTGCAGCTGATCTGGCCGGACAACATCGCCGCGCCACAGCCATTGCTCAAGTGATGATGGGACTCACCATTGCCAATGTCATAGGCGTGCCTTTTGCTACCTGGTTAGGCCAATCTTTTGGGTGGAGAACGGGCTTTGAGTTTTCTGCGATGATTGCATTGGCGACCATTTTTGCGATTAGCTTTTGTGTGCCACGCATTGCCCCACATGCTTCAGCCAGTTATCGATCTGAACTGGCGGGTTTTAAAAACATCAATATGTGGCTGACCCTGGCCATAGGTGCAATTGGCTTTGGTGGCATGTTTTCTGTTTACAGTTATGCCTCACCAATTTTGACGGAATATACTGGTGCCAGCATTAAAGTGGTTCCCATGGCCTTAGCTGTATTCGGTACTGGTATGGTGATTGGTGGCCTCGTTGCTGGCTGGTTAGCAGATAAACATTTGAACAAAACCATCGTTGCTGTGCTGGTAAGTTCTGCTATTGCTTTTGTGATAGCGGCATTCAGTATGACGCAACTTTATTCAGCGGTTGCGGCCTTGTTTTTGATTGGTTTTACTGTCACAGGTTTAGCGGGTGTGTTGCAGATTCGCTTAATTGATGTAGCTGGCGAGGCACAAGCACTTGCAGCCTCTCTTAACCATTCGGCATTTAATGCAGCGAACGCCCTTGGTGCCTTTTTAGGTGGTTTTGTGATTAGTCAGCAAATGGGCTGGGTAGCACCGGTCTGGGTCGGCTTATTTTTAAGTTTGTCAGGTCTTGCGGTATTTAAACTCGCACTTACTGTTGAAGCTCGTACAAATTAAAAAACGCAGCTGTTATTCAACATGATCTATTAACTATCGTTAGTGAAGTTGTGCTTCATTTTCCGACAATAATAATTCGAAGTCATCACTCGTGACTGGTTTGGAAAACCAGTAGCCTTGAGCATAATCACAGCCAACGGATTTTAGAAAGTTTAACTGTGCTTCGTTCTCAACCCCTTCGGCAATGACTTTAATATTAAGCTTGTGTGCCATGACGACAATGGCTTCACACATCGCCTGATCATCGTGGTTGATATGAATATTCTGAATAAAAGTACGATCAATTTTTAGGTAATCAACATTCAGCTTTTTTAAATAAGCCAATGAAGAATACCCAGTACCAAAATCATCAAGTGAGATTTCAATGCCCGCCAGTTTTAACATGCCTAATCGTTGTTCAGTCATCGGGCCTTCATTCATCATCACACCTTCAGTAATTTCCAGGGAAACTGCCTTATTGCTAAGAGCTTTTTGTGATAAAAAATCGGTCCATTCCTGGAGATCGCAAGATTCGTTTTGAAATTGTTTAGGCGATATATTGATGCTGAGCTGAAAGTTTTCTTTAAATTTTTCCTGCCAGGATTTCACTTGAGAGGCACTCTGGCGGAATACCCAATCGCCTAATTCACATATCAACCCAATATCTTCGGCTATTGGGATAAATTCATCTGGGCTAATGTAGCCGAGTTCTGGATGTGTCCACCTCAGTAGAGACTCTGCTTTATCAATCATGCCAGTTTCAAGGTTAACTATGGGCTGATAATGTATTGAAAACTGGTCTGAACCCATCGAGTTTCGAAGATGTTTTACGATCTCCGTTTTGTTAAGGGCATGCTGCGCCATGGAAACATCAAAAAAAGAAAATTTGTTACGACCAGAGAATTTTGCATGATACATCGCCTGATCAGCATGCTTGAGTAGTTCTTGAGTTGATTCACCATGCTCAGGAAATAGAGCAATACCAATACTAAATGAAAAATAGAGTCTTTCGTCGTCTAAAATAAATGGGGATGACATGGCATCCAGCAGTTTCTGAGCAACCGTACTTGCATCTTCTGCTGAGCACATGTCTGTCAGACACACGGTAAATTCATCACCGCCTAGTCTGGCGATCAGATCATCTTCACGGATACACATTTTCAAACGTGATGCCGTTTCTTTAATAACGGCATCTCCGATATCATGACCCAAGGTGTCATTGATATCTTTAAAGTTATCAAGATCAAGAAACAAAATGGCGCAGAGTTGATTATTTTTTCTGGAAATAACAAGCGAGTCTTCCAGGCGCTCCATAAACGCACGTCGATTAGGTAAGTCTGTTAGAGGATCATTATATGTCAGCCTGCAGATGGCTTCCTCTGCCGCCCTACGTTCGGTGATATCAGCAAAGATTGAACAATAATGTGTGATTTCACCAGTACTGTTCGTGATGGCATTAATGGTTATCCATTCGAGAAATAATTCACCATTTTTGGTTTATTCCAAATTTCACCGCTCCATTTCTTTTCTCGAGAAAGGGCCGTCCACATCTCTCCATAAAACTGTTTATCGTGCTTACCCGAACTCAGTATTCTCGGATTTTTACCAAGAATTTCATGTTGCTTAAAGCCTGTAATTTGAGTGAATGCAGTGTTAACGGCGATGATTTTATTGTCATGACTAGTTATTGTCATTGCCACAGAACTGTGAAAAAAAGCTGATGAAGTGATGTGAATCAGATCATTTTTATCAGATTCTTTACGGCTATCTGATATGGCGTTGAATAGATTATCCAGACTGGTAGGTTTTAAAGGACATTGTTCCTTTGCCAGGCAAGGCAAATCGAAAGGTGAAGATATCACTTCATAATTTTCATTAATTAAAATGATATTGATATTGTTATTAATGTGACGAAGTTTATGAATAGTGCAGTCTGGCATGTCCCTAAGAAAAAAAGTCTCAGCAACGATGGTGTCAATGGCATATTGTTTAAATAAAGCTAATGCATTATCGCAATTATCAGCAGTCAGATAATTACTTACGTGAGAGCCAAGTAAAGTGCTAATTTTATTTTCTGAGTATTTATCTTTGCCCAGATAAAGAACACTCAGTTTTGCCTCTGACGAGGTTCTTGATATCGTCGATGTCATTGACTAATACTCTTTCTGGCTGTTAGTTAATGACCTCATTACAAACAATAATAAATGTAAACATTTGTCATTGTTTGGAGTGAGATAGGTTGGGCCGGTTTTTAATAAACCATGCTTTAAAACAACAAAAGAATGTTTATTCTGTATGGTTTGGTTGTTCGTTGGCACTGTCTCTATCCCAATCAGCTATGTAGAAAAATGTTATTTTTTGATTAAATTCACACGTTAGTTATAAGGTTAAATAACCATATAATTAACAAGGTTGTCAATGAACATTTTTACAGTGCTCGGAGAGAGTTGAACATTGATATGTATAAGCGAATAATCCAGTGGAATCATGTAATTCAGATTATGTGCTGTTTGTCTGAATACTTGATCATTACTCAGACTAAAACCGATACATTAGCGCATTATAAAAGACTAATATAGCTCACCAAATATCTCTAAGTGGGTAAGGTAAAGCCGCACATCAAACTCAAGCTGATGGTAGTCAGGTTGCATGTGGGTGCAGAGTTTATAAAAGGCTTTGTTATGGTCTTTCTCTTTTAAATGCGCCAGTTCGTGCACCACAATCATATTTAAAAATTCTATCGGTGCAGTTTTAAAAACGGATCCAATACGCATTTCATTTTTGGCTTTTAATTTACTGCCTTGAACGCGTGAGACATAGCTGTGTAAACCCAGAGCATTATGCAGCACATCCAGTTTGTCATCATAAATCACTTTGCTGAGTGGGCTCGATTGACGCAGATTCTGGTTCTTCATATCCATCACATAGGCATACAACGTTTTATTAGTTTTAATGTCATGTGTGTCTGGATAT
Organism: Methylophaga thalassica; assembly: GCF_030159795.1. NCBI lineage: Bacteria > Pseudomonadati > Pseudomonadota > Gammaproteobacteria > Thiotrichales > Piscirickettsiaceae > Methylophaga > Methylophaga thalassica. The sequence continues at coordinate 958,858 of NZ_BSND01000003.1, forward strand.
TTTTTTAACAGAAACTGGCCGAGTGTTTTTGCTGAAATAGCGGCGCTGACTTGATCGAGAACAGGGGCAGGGTAGCCTGATAAATATTTTAGTGCCGACATAGTGATTGCCTTGTTTTCTGCTTTTTGTTTCTCTGATAACCGACTCTGAGTTTTCATCAGCTACTCGCTTGACTATTTAAGCGTGAAAAGCCATAAATGGACATAGTTTTTTACTGTTAATTGGCTTTTCATGAATAGTATTTCTGTTTGAAAAAAGGAAGCAAAATGCAGAAGGTGTTAGCGAAAGAATCAATGAAGTTTCTCAAGCTTGTGGCTGTAGGATTATTGCTCATTATTGTACTTATTCTGGCCGGTGAAAAGCTAAGTGGTATAGAAGCGCTGATACTGGCTTTGCTGCCTTATCTGCTTTACCAGATATACTCAGCCATGCAGTCGGCAAAGAAACGCAAGAGAAAATAAACTGACATCGTCTTGTTTTGCGGTAATAAAAAGGTCAAATACACTGACTTATTGAATCAGAATAAAACGAGCTCAACCAAGCACAGCCAGACAATAATTGTTCTTACCCTGACGTTTAACATCATACATTGCTCTATCTGCGACTTTGACCAGTTCATCAAGGGTAGTGCCATGTTCAGGAAAAAAGGCGATACCAATACTGACACCAATGCTGACTTGCCTTGTTTCTTTTTCTGAATAAGTGAATTCGATGGGTGTTTTCAGTTCATTGATAAGCTTTTGGGCAATGATTTCCACGTCATCGCTATCCGTTAGATCATCAATCATCATCACGAACTCATCGCCACCGATTCTTGCCAACTGATCTGCTTGACGCAGGATACCAGTAAACCGCCTAGCCACTTGCCGCAACACCTGATCGCCCGCATCGTGACCCCACGTGTCATTGACCGATTTAAAGCCATCCAGGTCTAAAAACATCACAGCGATTTGTTGATTTTGTCGCTTAGCTTTAGCTAAATAATTATCAGCATGTTGTTGCAAATAATGCAGAGATGGCAGGCCGGTAATAGCATCAAAATGCGCCTGCTTCTCTAATTCGATTTGCGCATGATGGGCAGCTTCTAACGCTTGATGAAGTTCAGTGACATCATATTCAGTGACCAACATTAAAAATTCGGCCGTTAATGGGTGGCGTGTGATGCGAATATCCAGCGTATGTTGGCGAAGCCCTGCACTGGTTTTCATCATATGCGTCCAACGTCCAACCCGTTTTTCCGTGGCATCCTTTAAACGCTCAATCCCTTCTTCGAGCTTATCAAAGCGGGCAGTGAAGGCATTTTTATCACTATCAAGTTGTTGTGGAATGATGTGTTTATAGGCTTCTGTGGCTGCTGGGTTTTCGATGACGATATCACCGGAGAAGGTAAAGGTACTCACTAATACAGTGGTATAGCGCATGGCTTCAACAAGCAGTAAATTTTCAGGCGTTTCCCCGAGTTCGACTTGTTCGTTGATATAAGCAATGATGGCACGATGACGTTCAGGACCAACTAAAACCGCCCGATGTAACATATACAGTGTTTTGGCTTTGCCGTTTGGGTAGGTTGTCCATGGGTCAATGCTAAGACCATTTTTAGCGGCTAATTCAAAGGTTTGGTGCATTCTATCTTTTGCACCTTGGGTATCACCCGATAGATCTTTATTTATCAGTTCATCAACTGAGTTGAGTCCCCAAAACGTTAGCGCTGCTGCATTACCCCACCACCAACCATGTCTATCAAGATCAAAAATCCAGACGATGTTAGGAATCAATTCGTAAAGACCAAGCTCATCTAAACTTTTGATATGGGTGAGGTGACGGTAATCAGTGGTCATGAATCGAGTTAATTTATCGTTTGTGTGTTGTGCTACTGAGTCTTAACCCTGATTATCGCATAAGCAGACATTTTTGCAGAAGGTATAAGCTAGAGCACATATTTGTGCAAAAAAGTACTGATGGCTTAGACCGGCTTCTAAATATAAGCAGGTCTAAGCCAAAATTTTTATTTTAGTGACGTAACGATATCAGCAAGATTAACGTCGAACCGGAGACCCAAAATAAAAATATTATCTAAGTCTTTTTTACGTCCAGGCTCAGAGAATTGATCGGGATTGATGATGTACTGAATATTTGGCTGAACGCGAATTTGTGGTGTTAATTGATAACCATAACTCAGTTCCATCATGACTTGATTATTTGCTGGCGTCCCTGAACCACCATTGAATTTCCTTGCCAGTGTTAAGTCTTTCATCGCGTCTCGGCTATAGTGTTGCTGGGATACGACAAAAGCGACTGTATCGTCGTTTCGGCTATCGAAGGTGCCACGCTTAACGAAGCCACCTTGTAATTGATAATCTACGGCTAACTCTCCGGAGCCTTTTGTTAATGCGGCGCCGAAGATGGTGAGACTGCGTTTTGAGTCAGGATCCGGGCGATAAACGACTTGTTCAAAGCGAGCAAATATACCGGAACGCCCGTTTAATTCTTCGTATGGATTGCCTGTCTCGATCGCATTATTACCCGCACTATCTTTTAGAGGATCAGAGTAATCTGTTTTGTCATACCAGCCGCCAAATTCATAGGTACGAGGGTAACGATCAGTGTCCCAGCTGGTTTTGTATCCCAGGGTGAAGGGCACGATAAAGCCGTTGGATTCATGAGTACTCCATACCACGCCATGATCACTGTCATCTTGATGCCCGCTATTGTCTTCATATACACCAATATGGGCGTAAACGTTTGGTGTGATCCAATACTTGGAGCGAGCTGCCCAACTGGATACTGGCCACCAGGTAAAGCTGCTGGTACGAAAAACAAATGTTGGATTGCCACAAGCAGCATTATTTTGAAAGTACTGACAAAGCTCAGATCCTAAGAAGTTAATATTGGCCACCATCCGGCCAGCTTCAAGTTCAAGTTTGCCATCGAAGAAATGTTTTTCCAGAGAGAATAAAACCAGACGAGATCCCTGACCTCCATAAATTTCCTGAACAGAGGTACTGTTACCAAGGGCTTTTTCGGCAAGATTATTACCATGTCGGTTAGTTGCTGCTAAATGCAGCGTGGTGTCTGTCCAACCAAACGCCTTATCAAGGTTAATATCAGCACCCAGATAAAGTTGGCCAGCGTAAGCGCTTTTTTCTTTTTTACCGCCATCGATATTGCTGGCAGCTTCGCCAGTATAGGATGAGCTCCATTTTACTAAATTAGTATCGAATGATTCTGCCATTACTGGACTAACAAGACAGAAATAGATGAGTGAAATAAGGGCTGTATAAATACGCATGGGATGAGCCTTCCTATGGTTTACATCATTCAGATATTTTTTTTCGTAAGAAATAGGCAAAGCGTCGTAATAACGCTCCCGGCAGCTATTGCTAATGCATACATCCCTACATGGGTGACTGCATTCGGAATACCTAATACAAAAATGCCACCATGAGGCACTTTAAGCTCTACGCCTACAGCCATAGATATTGCCCCTGCAGTTGCAGAACCGAGGATCAAAGCAGGAATAACACGGAAAGGATCGCGAGCAGCATAGGGAATCGCACCTTCAGTGACGAACGCTACACCGAGCACCGCTGCTGCGTTGCCAGCCTCATATTCCTCTTTATTAAATTTCTTAGGAAATAACTTTGTTGCTAATGCCAAACCAAGCGGTGGTGTCATTCCTCCTGCCATCACGGCAGCCATAGGTGCAAATACATCGCTGGTGACAAGGCCTGTGGCGAAGGCATAAGCAGCTTTGTTGACAGGACCGCCCATATCAAATGCCATCATGCCACCCAATAGCAATCCTAAAAATACGGCACTACCAGCTTGCATTCCCTGAAGCCAATCTTTCAAACCAGACATGATTTCAGCTACCGGCGCGGCAATAACGAAATACATCAAAAGCCCTGTGATCATGGTTGTAAGCACCGGAAGTATCAGTACCGGCTTGAGGCCATCAAGGCTTTTAGGAAGTTGGATTCCTCTATTAAGGGCGACAGTGATATAGCCAGCCATATAACCGGCGACAATACCACCGAGAAAACCGGCACCAAGGTTAGCGGCTAGTAAACCACCCACCATACCGGGAGTGAGTCCTGGTCGGTCTGCAATTGAAAATGATATGTAACCAGCAATCGCGGGCACCATAAGTACAAAAGCGCCTTTTGCGCCAATTTGGTATAGCGCATAGGAGAGGGTGCCGGCATTATTCTCTTGATAAGCATAGATACCGCCTAAGGCAAACGAGATAGCGATGAGTATTCCGCCTGCCACGACAAAAGGAAGCATGAAAGATACACCTGTCATCAAGTGCTTGTATGCACCTGCAAACCCTTTTTTATTATTATCTTGCTTTGATGTCGTTTCATTTTTACTGACTTCTGCTGTGCTACTGGCAGAAGCTTCGTTAAAGGCTTTTTCTATCAGCTTGGCACCATCAGCGATAGCAGGTTTGGTACCGGATTTGAAGAGGGGTTTGCCTTGAAATCTCGATGTGTCTACTGTCGTATCTGCAGCGATAATAACTAAGTCAGCCGAGTCGATTTCTTCAGCAGTCAATTCATTTCTGGCACCTACAGAACCTTGTGTTTCGACCTTTATCTCATAACCCAGATTCTTCGCGCCCAGCTGTAAGCCCTCAGCAGCCATAAATGTATGAGCGATACCCGTTGGACAAGAGGTGATGGCAACGATTTTTTTCCCTGTTTGGGGCGAGCTATCAGTGCTTTTTGATAAGCGCTCCAGTACCTTAGATGGGGTATCCAGTACCTCATTAATACTCGCTGTGATTGTTGGTAGATTAGTAAGAGCTGGGTCATCTATTTCAACATCACCCACCAGAAGCAGAGATTCCGCATCATTGAGCATGGCTGGCGTTATGTCGGTGATTACGCCTTGAGGGGTTCGCACTTCAATACAAAATGAATGCTTGAGTTCTGAAGCCGCTTTTCTTAATACTTCAGCGGCAAGAAGCGCGTGTGTTTCTTTATGTTTGTCATCGACGATGATGAGTAGTTTTGACATCTTAATCTCTCCTGTAACCTTTTTTGGTGTAAGGCTCTGATTTAATTATTTATATGGCTTGTTGTAACGGATTTTGCCAAAGCGTTAATGCGCTCTTTCGACGGTAGGTTGGGGCCGTGCAGCTCTAATTTGCCTACAGCGAAAGCCGTTGCTAGTTTTGCCATTTCTTCTACATTAAGATCATCCAGAGCGGCAGCAACCAGGCCTGCGACCATTGCATCACCAGCGCCTACAGAACTTGCACTGCTTATTTTGGGAGGGAGAGCATGAAGCGCTTCTTTATTAGAGAAAAATAATGATCCCTCAGAACCTAAGGAGACAATGACCTTTTCTATACCACGATTAGTGAGTTCTTGAGCGGCATGAATGATGTCACTTGTTTCTTTTAAGTCCCTACCTACATAGGTTTCAAGTTCGTGTAAGTTAGGTTTAATCATAAAAGGAGCAGGGGCGTGACTTGTCAGGATCGAAGACAGAGCCGGGCCACTGGTATCAACAATAATACGTAAATTTTTCGGGGCCAGTTCCTGCATTAAATGAGTGTAAAAATCCTCGGGACAGCCCGGAGGCAGGCTTCCTGATAACACCAGGGTAGAGCCATTTTCGACAGCACTCAGTCTTTGCAAAAGCCTGTCCAGATACACTTGGGATATGTTCTGACCAGACATATTCAGATCTGTCGTTCCACCGCTCGTTTTATTGACGATCTTGATGTTTGTTCTGGTTTCTCCGTCAAAACGAACAAAGTTATCGCGAATTTTTTTCTGTTTAAAAAGCCTGGTAAAAAGTTCTGAATTATCATTACCAAGCAGGCCGGAGGCACAAACGTAAATACCCCAATCCGCCAGGCATGAGGCAACATTGATACCTTTACCACCTGCATTCGAACAAGCGCTATCTACACGGTTAACCTGATCAACTGTCAAGTGATCGACTTCCAGGGTTTGATCGATAGCAGGATTAAGAGTCACAGTCGTTACCGGATGTATCATTATTCACCCCCCTTAAGCTGACGAACCGCTTCTGAGGTTTCGGCTTCGAGAGCTTTTTGTGCTAATGCTTTAAGTTCATCCATTGAACTTTGGCGAAGGCGGGCTTTGACAGCGGGAATGTCAAGTGGTGACATGGATAACTCGGTCACACCCAGTCCGGACAGAATGGCTGCACCGTGCGGATCCCCTGCAATACCACCACAGGCACCAACCCAGCAATTGTGATCCTTAGCGCCATCAACTGTTAGCTTGATAAGTTTGAGAACGGCAGGGTGCAGGCTATCCGCTTCAGCAGCCAATGTCGGATTTTGTCGATCCATTGCGAGACAATATTGAGTTAAATCATTGGTACCGATAGAGAAGAAGTCGGCATGTTTGGCCAATGTCTCAGCTTCAAGTGCTGCTGCCGGTACTTCAATCATGACGCCTATCGGGCAGCTTGGCGCAGCCATTGATTCCCGTACATCTTCACAGATCGCCCGTAGCTTTAAAAACTCAGTCACTGAGGTGACCATTGGGAACATGATTGATAATTTGGCTCCGTCTTTCAGTGCACGGTAAAGCGCACGGAGTTGTGGCTGGAGCAAATCAGCACGTCGAAGCAGTAGTCGAGAACCTCGCACACCTAAAAACGGATTATCTTCTTGAGGTAAGGCGAGTTGTGGTGCTTGTTTATCGCCGCCAATATCAAGTGTACGAACAATCAGCTCCCGGCCTTCTAAATTCTTGCTCATGGCAAGGTAAGTTTCGTACTGCTCGTCTTCAGAGGGCTCATCATTTCGTTCAAGATATAAAAACTCAGTACGCATCAAGCCAACACCTTCTGCTCCTTCAGATATGGCTTCTGCCACTTGATCGGGTAGATTGATATTGGCACCGATGAGAATGTGAGTACCATCTGTGGTTTTCGCAGGCAGTTGGCGGGTTTCAGCTTCTTTTGCCTGTTGAGCTTGAAGTTTTGTTATCCACTCCTGTGCTGAATTTATATCATCATCATTCGGATCGATATAAATACGTCCGCCGGTACCGTCAAGAATAACCTGTGAGCCATTAGCAATATCCAGTAAGCCCTGACCACCACCAACTAAAGCAGGTAAGCCTAATGTTCTTGCTAAGATAGCGGTATGAGAGGTGGGGCCACCCTCTGATGTCGCTAAACCAATGACTTTAGTGATGTCCAGAGCGGCTGTATCTGAGGGGGTGAGGTCATCACTAATGAGTATGTATGGATGATCGGGGCAAGCTGTCTCAGTGGTATTTGATAGTTCAGGGGCGATATGAAATAAGACTCTGTTCCCAACATCTATGAGATCAGTCGCTCTTGCAGCTAAAACAGGGTTACCGAGCGCAGACAGACGGTTTGCCATACGCTCAACACCGGTATTCCACGCCCAGGCAACACCATGACCATCAGCCATAATCTGACAGACAAGCGTAATGAGATCGGTATCGTTTAATAACTCGATATGTGCCAAGAATATTTTAGCTTCTTGTTTTCCGAGTTGTTGCTCAGTCTCTTGCGAGAGAATTTGTAGCTGTGCTTTTGTTTCTTTCAGAGCTCTATGAAGTCTTGATGCATTATCAGAGAGTGATCCTGTTTCATCAGGGACCTCGAGAGTGTGTGTTATTTTTCGGTAAACTTGCCCAACCACCATGCCAGGGGCTGCCGAGGCACCAATGATGGCCGCTAAATCTTCTCTTGCTTGCCAGGAGGGACTTGATTTTTGTCGTTTTAAAGCCAGTTCTGCATCCGCTTTTTCTTGAGCGGAGAGGCTTTTCATCAGCGTATGCATTACTGACAATGCTTTATCAGCATCAGCTCCCTCAGCAGAGACAATAAGTGAGGCACCTTGCCGCACTCCCAAGCGAAGTAGTGCAATTAAATTTTTTGCATCAGCCGTTTTATCAGCATGACGAATGCGAATTGACGAATGGAATTGACGCGCAGTTTCAATCCATTTTGTGGCTGGGCGAGCGTGTAATCCATTGGGATAATCCAGCGTCCATTCGATTTTTTTTGCGAAGTCCGGCAAGACTTCGTTCTCTTCAGTTTCTTCACTTGAGTTATTGAGTGAAGTGACGATTAGCTGCTCATCATCCGTTTTAAACAATTGTTGCAGTTGTTCGTCGTTTTGTAGCAGGCCGGTTAAAGTTTGCAGTAATGTAATATGCCCATCAGTTTGAGCGGCAATAGCCACCACCATATAGGCTGTCTGACCTGGGTTCCATTCCACACCCTGAGGAATTTGAAGTATCGCGACGGCATCTTGTTTTATCAGATGCCGATCTTCAGCGATACCATGTGGAATGGCGATACCTCTGCCAAGAAAGGTATTAGCGCGTGTTTCACGTTGTTTCATACTTTGTGCGAAAGCGGGATCAACACAGTTATTCTCCACCAGTAGCTGTGTTGCTTGTTCGATAACGGTTTCTTTGTCGGTAGCGCTGACGTTGAGCTGGACTATTTGAACAAGATCTAGCTCGCCATTCGTTTGCTTCGTTACAAGCATCGTTTTTCTCCTCTCTATTTACGCCACGCTTTTTATGTTTACGTGAATATATTTCTGTTTTGTTGCATTGAAAACGTTTTCATAATAAATGTCAAATTATTTGATGGAATAGCTTTTGAATATATGGTAATGTCTTAATCAATCACTGATATATATTGGTTTTTGTTGTTTTAACTTAATTGGAAACGTTTTCTTATATGGCTGTCGGAATTAAAGATGTAGCGAAAATAGCTGGTGTGTCACCTGCTTCAGTTTCTAGGGTATTAGGAGGAGGTTCTGTTAGCGATAAAGTACGTGAAAAAGTACTAAACGCTGTCAAGGCCACAGGATATCGGCCTAATATGGCAGCAAGACGCTTACGTTCAAACCGTACTGAGACTATTGGCTTGATCGTAGCCGATCTGGTCAATCCTTTTTTTACAGCCATCACTCAAGCCGTAGAATCTGCCGCCTATAAGGCTGGCATGCGAGTCATGTTTTGTAACACCGGTGAAGATCCTGAACGTGAAGAAATGTATCTCAGATTTATGCAAGAAGAACGCGTTTCCGGCTTGATTGTCGCCCCCACAGCTCAAGGATTGAAGTCGCTGAGCAAATGGAGTTTTGACTTCCCTTTGGTGCTGATTGATCGGGCTAGAGATAAAGAAAAATTCGATGTGATTGTCATGGATAATCAAACGGCGGCTAAAGAGCTTGTTACTCATCTGCACAGCCAAGGATATCAGCGTATTGGCGGTTTATTTGGCGCTACAAGTATTACCGGTGAGCAACGAAAAGAGGGATATATAGACGCTATCCATTCTCTCGGTCTCAAGCCTGAAATCAAAAGTCTGCCATCCACCGCTATTGTTGCTCAAAAAGAGCTTGAAGCATGGTTTGCATCCCCTGACAGGCCAGATGCCATTATCCTCAGTAACAGTCTTTTTACCCGTTCAGCCTTGATGGCTGCAAGAGCGACAGGATTACAAATTCCCGATGATATCGCCATTGCCGGTTTTGATGATGAGCCGTGGTCATCATTAGTGGATCCGGGGATTACCGTTATTCGTCAACCCGTTGAAATGATGGGAAAAGAAGCTGTTTCAGCGGTTATTCAACGTATTGAATCACCGAATGCGCCTCTACGTCGCCTTATGCTATCAGGTGAGTGTGTGATTAGAGGTTCAAGTCGGAAGCGGTAGCGTCATCAATATAAGCCGAATTGACAGGAGACATTTATGTCATCTATTGGAAAATCGATAAATCAATTTATTAATGAGCAGCAGAATAAGACTGATTCAAACAGCGACGACTTATCAGGTCTTATTGCTGATATAGCCAGTGCCTGTAAAAAGATTGCTCATCTGGTAAATCGCAGTGCGATCACTGGAATAGGTGGTGCGAGCGCGTCTGAAAATGTACAAGGCGAAGTCCAGAAAAAACTCGACATAATCACCAATGATGTGATGGTTGAACAGCTTAATCATCATGGACACCTGGCAGCGATGATATCTGAGGAAATCGAAGATATTATTCAGATTCCCGAACATCTTCCCAAGGGGAAATATCTTATTGCTTTTGATCCACTGGATGGTTCATCCAATATTGATATTAATATCTCTGTAGGGACTATCTTTTCAATATTACGCTGTACGGATGCCAGCCGCGAGGTAAGGTCAGATGACTTTTTGCAAGCTGGTACAGAACAAATCTGTGCAGGTTTTTGTGTGTATGGACCCACAACCATGATGATTCTCACTACGGGTAACGGTGTAAACGGTTTTACCCTGGATAGTGAGATTGATGAGTTTGTTTTGACTCATCCTGATATGACTATTCCAGAGGATGCCGCTGAATTTGCGGTGAATATTTCTAATCAACGGCTCTGGGAAACATCTGTTCAACGCTATATTGATGAATGTATTCAAGGTGTTGATGGTGACAGAGAAAAGAACTTCAATATGCGTTGGGTTGCGTCCATGGTGTCAGATGTTTATCGAATTTTAATTCGTGGTGGTATTTTTCTATATCCACTCGATACTAAATCGGCGAACTCAAGTGGCAAACTACGCCTGATGTATGAAGCCAACCCGATGAGTTTTATTGTTGAGCAAGCCGGTGGGCTGAGTACTACAGGCTATCAGCGAATTATGGATATCAAACCAACAGATCTACATCAACGTGTGCCTGTTATTTTGGGATCTAAAAATGAGGTGGAGCGAATAATGCGCTATCACCAAGAAGACAAATTGAGCTAAGTCATTCAAAAAGACATGCCTCAATAACACTGAAATATAGATTGCTTATAGTGCTTAGCAAAATTCAACTTGAGTCGTATGGAATAAAACACTATTTCTCTCAACTAAAAGCTTCATACCATCGCTGATCAATTGATAAAACGCTTTAGGGGAAACCTTTATATATGAACGACACTATCGCATTACTGAAAAATCATCGTTCAATTCGAGAATTCACACCAGAACCTGTGAGTGATGAATTGGTGCGTGAGATTATTGATGCAGCAGGCTGGTCTGCCACATCTAACTTCGTTCAGGCATACACCGTTATAAGAGTTAGAAATCCACAAACACGTCAGCAGATTGCAGAGCTCGCCGGTTCGCAAACATGGGTGGAAACCAGTCCGGTATTTTTGGTTTTTTGTGCCGATCTCAAACGTAGTCAGGCGGCTTGTGATTATGAAAGTCAGGAAATGGTGTCTGGATATACTGAACAATTCATTATCGCCACCGTCGATGTCAGTCTGGCTGCACAAAATGCGATGATTGCAGCAGAATCGCTCGGCCTTGGTGGTGTTTTTATCGGTGGTATTCGTAATAATCCGGAACAAGTATCTGAGCTACTTAAACTTCCTGAGCAAGTTTATCCTGTGTTTGGGATGTGTCTTGGTTATCCGGCAGCATCGCCCGAGCAAAAGCCAAGGTTACCTGTCGATGTCATTTTGAAAGAAGAATCATACCAGCAAGATAAGTCAGAACTGGAACAGTACAACGAGATGTGCAAAGCCTACTATCAAAATCGTTCCAGCGGTGCCCGTGATGAGACTTGGACACACCAGATAGCCACGATGATGAGTAAACCAATGCGTCCCCACATGAAAGTGTTTCTTGAGAAAAAGGGCTTTAAGTTTAAATAAACTTTGGGCAACAGCCTGAGCTAGACGCCTTTACATCATTGGAACTATTAACTTACAAAATAACCAAACTAATTATCCGATGATGGAAGCACGATTTTCTGGAGCCTGATGATTAGGCTTTCTACACTCGAAATCGGCTTCCAGCTTGCTGAATATTATTCTGATGGCGAAACAGCTTAGGAGAAAGCATGGCAAACTCGAGCACTAAAAACGATCATTCCCCTACAGAACAGGACCCCAATACAAGCTATAACAAAGGCCCAGCAGGTGGGTGGGGATCGCTGCGCGGTGTATCTCGAATCTTCGGTGAGGTCCATGGTTCTACTGTCGCAGCGAAAATTCTTTCCAGGCTTAATAAGCCCGGTGGGGTGATGTGCAGTTCATGTGCCTGGGCCAAACCTGCCAATCCCTCACGGTTCGAGTTTTGTGAAAATGGTGCCAAAGCAACCTTATGGGAGTTGGATGAGAAAAAGGCGGATGCTAACTTCTTTGAGCAATATAGCGTTACTGAATTAAAAACCTGGCACGACCATGATCTGGAAAAAGCGGGCAGATTATCTGAGCCGCTTCGTTATGATGCGAAACGCGACCGCTATGTGCCGGTCAGTTGGGATGAGGCAATACAGGATATTGGTGAAAAGCTTGCTGAGATGAACCCTAAGCAAGCCGTTTTTTATGCTAGTGGTCATGCCGGATTGGAAGCTTCCTATCTCTATGCCCTTTTTGCGCGGGCAATGGGACACCAGAATCTGCCACAGTCATCCAATATGTGCCACGAAACGACCAGTGTGAACTTGAAGACCTTTGTCGGTACACCCGTTGGCACTTGTACACTGGAAGACTTCGAACATTGTGATGCCATTTTCTTTTTCGGACAGAATACTGGCACCAACTCTCCACGCTTTATGCATATCCTCAAAGATGCTGTTGAACGCGGCTGCAAAATTGTTACCTTCAACCCTGTACGTGAACGGGGGCTGATTGAATTCGTTGAGCCACAGAACATCATGCAGATGCTCACCAATAACCCCACCGAGATCTCCAACAAATATTATCAAGTTAAACCTGGCGGTGATATTGCCGTTATCGCAGGCATGATGAAATATGTGCTGGCACGTGAAGAAGCTGCCCCTGGCACCATCCTGGATCAGGATTTTATTGCTGCTGAGACAACAGGTTTTGACGAAACCGTAGAAAAGATCAACGCATTTGATTGGTCAGATATCGAAGCACAATCTGGTTTAACTCGTACCATGATTGAAGAAGCAGCCGAGATATATTGTCAGGCAAAAAAGGTTATCGGTATCTATGGTATGGGACTGACGCAGCATGTTGATGGCTGGCTCAATCTGGGGATGTTCTGCAACTTACTGCTGATGCGTGGCAATATAGGTCGCCTCGGTGCCGGGATATCGCCTGTGCGTGGCCACTCAAATGTGCAAGGACAGCGGACCGTCGGTATAGGCGAAAAATCTGCACATATGCCAGCTGACAAATTACATCAGTTATTTGGTATAAATGCCCCGAAGGAAGACGGTCAGAATATTGTTCAAGCGAGTGAAGGTGTATTAAATGGTGATATCAAGGCCATGCTTTCACTGGGTGGAAACCTGTTACGGGCTTTGCCTGATCGTGAGCGTTTGGAAAAAGGCTGGTCAAATCTGGATCTGACAGTACATATCGCCACCAAGCCTAATCGATCACATCTTATACCGGGGAAAGTCAGTTATATTCTGCCTTGTCTGGGGCGTACCGATATTGACCAGCAGCAAAGTGGGCCACAAGCTGTTTCTATGGAAGACACGTTCAGTCATATTTATGCCTCGATTGGCGCGGCAGAGCCACCCAGTGATCAAGTCCGCTCCGAGACAGCGATTGTGGCAGGTATCGCGAAGGCGACATTACCTTCCAACCCCAAACTCCGCTGGGATGACTGGGTTGCCAACTACGATCTGATCCGTGATCTGATTGCTGAGACCTTCCCTGATGATTTTAGTGACTTCAACAACAGAATGATGCAGCCCGGTGGCTTCTATCGTGGCAATCCGGCCCGTGAAAGAAAATGGAAAACCGAAAGTGGCAAAGCACAATTTACCCCACCAACAACACTTACCTCACTGGGGCAGCATCCCAGCGGTGAGAATGGCTTTACCCTAATTACATTGCGCTCCAACGATCAGTTCAACACTACCATTTACGGCTTTTCTGACCGGCTACGTGGATTGGAGGGAAGTCGAGAAATCGTATTGATCAATCGCGAAGAAATGGCTCGACTTGGCTTGAAGGAAGGGCAAATAGTCAGCCTGTATACTCAGATAGAAGATGGCAATCTGCGTCAGGTCGATGGACTGAAAGTTACGGCCTATGATCTACCTGATGGCACAGTAGCCGGCTATTATCCTGAACTCAATCCTCTGGTTCCATTGTCCTATCACGAAAAAAATTCTCTGACGCCAGCCTACAAAGGTGTGCCTGTGGAAATCAGACAATGAGTTCCGTAGGTTGGGTTGAGCGATAGCGAAACCCAACTTTTTGAAGTTTTAAGCGGTGTTTTGTTGGGTTTCATGCTTCAACCCAAGCTACAGACTTTAAATTGTGGATTGATAGATATGCAAAACGCGTTGTGTTTATTATTCTTAGCTTTCTCTTTGTCGATGAGTAGATAAAAGCGAGTTGTGCTAAACAGGGACGTGTTGTATGGAAAAGTTTGAGCGGTTATTAAAATTAGCAGCATCGGCTGTGGCACTCGTTGTGCCATGTATCTTGTTATCTGGCTTTAGTTACCATATCGGTCATATTTATAAGTTTGGGTTAAGTCACGAACTTCTTAATAAAGACATGTCTGATGTCTTGGTAGAAAGCTGGTATATCGGCGTATTAGCGATTGGTTGGTTACTTTCTAAATGGCCATATTTTCTTGGCTTCTTTATATTGCTCGTTATTATTGGTTTAGCTACTTTTTTTATTGCAAGGCATGCAAAAGAAAATGGTAAAGATTGGTTCTTTCAAGAGCTAAGCAAAGAAAACCAAGGTAGAAAAATATTAGGTATTACTCAATGGCATTGGTGCAAATTAGGTGAAATGCATGTTGAGCTTTCATCTCGGTTTTATTATCCGCTGGTCATTCTTTGTTTTATTGGGTTATTGACTGTCTTTCCTTATCAAAGAGGCCAGTATGATGCCGAAAAACAAATGAAAATATTTGCAGAATCAGGCTGCCAGACTGAAGAAAAAGTTGGCCGTTGCACGTATTTGATCGATACCACCAAGAATAATCAAATGATTGCCAAGGGAATTCTTATCTCTGCTAATGATAAGAAAGTTGCTCTGTACAACAACAAGGTAGAAGTCTGGCAGTTAGTAGATAGCTATCTGATTCAAAAAGGTAAATAACGCATTCCGTAGGTTGGGTAGAGCGATAGCGAAACCCAACATTTTGATGATTTGATAGGTGTTTTGTAATTTGATGTTTGTTGGGTTTCATTCTTCAACCCAACCTACGAAGGATATGAATGTTTATTAGTAGGTTGGGTAGAGCGGTAGCGAAACCCAACATGTCTAGGACGGGATAAAAACTCAAGTTCTCTCACCAAAAGCTTTCATACCAATCTTCTCATCATATCCCCAGTGTTTATCAATCATGCCGTTACGAATAAATTTATGAATGCTGGAGTAAGGCCAATCGATAGCTTTATCGACATAACCATGTTTGACCGGATTGTAATGAATATAATCCACATGGTTCATATAATCTTTTTCATCGCGAATTAAGTGTTCCCAATATCGACGTTGCCAGATACCGCGTTCATTTTTCGAGTGACGAGTTTTGTTGATATGTTCATCCTTGGGCAAGCCTCTCGAAAATGTCGATTTTATTAATCGCCAACGCATCGAAAAGTCAGTATCAGTTTCAGGTAAGGTCCAGATGGTATGTAAATGCTCGGGCAAGATAACAATGGCATCGATGTTAAATGGATGAGCTTGTTTAATGTGTTGGAAAGATTGTTTTAACAGTTCGATATTATCTGTCAATAACGTTTTACGTCGTTCCAATAAATTGACCGTAAAGAAAAATGTGCCACCAGGCACAAAGGCTCGTCGATATTGCATTGTTCACCATCCATGTGAAACAAAAAGTAACCATTATTGTAGGTTGGGTAGGGTGATAACGAAACCCAACATTTTGATGATTTGAGAGATGTTTAGAGATTTAAGGTGTGTTTGTTGGGTTTCATTCTTCAACCCAACCTACGTGCTATATTACTTAATTACTTAAGTGAGTTTTGTAGCTTCTGATCGTAGATATATTTTTATCATTCAAAAAGCTCTTACATTCGCCAATGATCTCTTTGGCTTGTGCTATGCGCTTATCTAGTCGATTAGCCCAATTATGCCAGAACTGAAGATCTTTATAGCTTAATGTATCTGCATTAATAGATTTGAACTTATCTACTTCTTCACTTAGATGAACCTGTAGTAGTGTTTTTAGCTTTTTGTAATCTATAGCAGCTGTGATACCCATTAATAAGCCTATCTGTACTTTATTATGAGTTTCATAATTTCCAGACTCACGAGCTAGTTCAATATCTCTATTGTCCATTTTTTGAAGTTCAAAAATGCGGTTGTCTTTAAGTTTTGCTTTTCTTTCCAATGCATTCAATGTGTTTGTTTCAAAACCTTTGGTCATAAACCACTTTACCTTTTCATAAGTGGCTATGCCTCCAATATCACCATTTTTAAGGTTTTCTATGTTTTCAACATATGACTCGATTCGACTTTGGTATGTTTTTATTTTTTCTCGATAACGTTGGATATTCATATCCTGGTTAAATTGATTTTCTAATGTTTTAAAATCAACACCGAAAATATTTCTACCACAGTCATGACCGATATTTGTTTCAATTCCACCCTGACACACCACAAGGAAACCTTTATTATGTGCTGTACCACAACTGCTAATACCACATGGGTGTTTTGGGCTTAGATAATACTTACCAATGATAGCTTTAAGCTTTACTTGCTCCTTATCTACTTTTGGTTCGTACTTAGGTCGAGTGATTATGTCTTCCCAACATGATATTTCTACAAAAGACTTTCCATCTTCACTCACAATTATCATAAAGCCTTTATCCTTTTCTTTTGAACAATAAAAAAGCCGACATAAAAGTCGGCTTTTTTATTGTAGGGCAATCCATAAAATGAATATATAGCCATTTAATAACAGTGGCTTGTGATGAAAATATGACCATAATATTGCATAAATAAATGCATATGATGTTTTAAACCTACTGATACGACCATAAAAACCTAATTACTTTACTGTTTTTTTGAGGATTAGTGATTCGGTGATTATTCCATGAAAATTGGTTTGAATAACTTAACTCACATTCACCATGAATGCAGTTGAACCATTGAAGATTGAAAGACAAACTTTTGATGAATCCATTGATTCTGCCATTTTTACTATGCGAGCAGATGTTGAGGATGATTTGGATTTACTCTATTGGTCCGCATATCATCCAATAAAATACACTTTTCAGTTATTTAAAGAATTGATTAAAAGAGAAAAAGTTGTAATTATGAATAATCGAAAAAAGATGATAAGCAGATACTAATTCGTGTATTGTGACTGAGTTTTTCTTATAGCAATGATGGCAATAAGAGAACATAGGTCCCTAATAAACGAATCCTTGGTGAGGTAACTATCGACTAAATATATAGTCAATAACACCATTGAGATGGTTCTTACTCATAAGTGTTGCTTTGATTTTCATTTCCTGTTTAGTGTTTAGAGTGCTCGCAGTTCTCTTTAAAGATACAACGTTCGATTATTTATTTGTGGCGCTCATCATATTGTTCATATCGCTTTATCAATCGACTCTTTATAAAAAATGGGTAAGCGGATTAAATGGTTGATCTTACCTTTGCATGAGAGTGAGACAGACCGGCATCTCATCGGATTATCTGGTTGATGCTTCACCTACTGCTGGTGCATGTT